>DATJSQ010000203.1:0-5272 GCA_035503995.1 Verrucomicrobiia bacterium
AGCGCGAACACTTTTGTGCCTTTACTTTTTTCCGTCCCGATGGAGGCGAACCACGCGGCGCCCTTCCGGTAAATCGGCGGCACGTTGGCAAACGTCTCGACGTTGTTAATCAATGTGGGGCAGCCCCACAAACCGCTTTCGGCTGGGAACGGGGGGCGCGGACGCGGGGTGCCGCGCTTGCCTTCGACCGAAGCCATGAGGGCGGTCTCTTCGCCGCAGACGAAGGCCCCGGCCCCGATGCGGATGTCTATGTTGAAGCTGAACGGCGATTCAAAGATACTGCTGCCGAGCAAACCGAGTTGTTTCGCCTGCTTGATGGCCGTTTGCAATCGCTTGATGGCCAGCGGATATTCGGCGCGGACGTAAATAAAGCCCTGGCTTGCGCCGACGGCGTAGGCGGCAATCGCCATTCCCTCGAGCACACTGTGCGGATCGCTTTCCAAGACGCTGCGGTCCATGAACGCCCCCGGGTCGCCTTCATCCGCGTTGCAAATCACATATTTCTGCGCGCTTTCGGTTTTGGCGACCGTGCCCCATTTGATGCCTGTTGGGAACCCTGCGCCGCCGCGCCCGCGCAATCCGCTCCTGACCATTTCCTCCACCACCTGTTTCGGCGTCATTTCGCGCAAGACATTGAGCAGGGCCTGGTAGCCTTCGACGGCGATATAGGCCTCGATGCGTTCGGGATCAATCTCGCCGCTGTTGGCGAGCACGATGGACATCTGCTTTTTGAAGAACGGATGGTCCCAATCGCCGCGTTTGAGCCGGGTGGCGCCGCCTTTCAACGTGCGAACCAATTCGAGCGCATCCTCCGGTGTGACTTTTTCGTATAGCGCATTTTGGGAATCCACGCTTACCAGCGGGCCTTCGCAACATAATTTCATGCAACCGACGCCCCGGACTTCGACGTCGTTGGCCAAGCCCGCCTCCTGCACCGCCTGCTCGAGATTTTTTTTGATGGTTTCTGAGCGCGAGGACATGCAACTGGCGGCCAGGCAACAGCGGATGGTGATTTTTTTCCGGGCGGCCTGTTCCTTTTCGGCGATCACATTGAGATCTTCATTGACCATTTGAGATCCATCCTTTCAAGTGCTCGAGGGCCGTTTCGGGGTTTTGGCGGGGCGTGACGGCGCCGTCATAGACGACGGCCGGAGCGATGCCGCAGGCGCCGATGCAGCGGGCGGTCAGCAGCGAGAGTTCGTTATCAGGCGTGGTTTCACCGGCCTTGATTTTCGCCATGGCCTCGACCGCCGCCAGCACCTGGTCCGCGCCCTTGACGTAACAGGCGGTGCCCAGGCAGACGACGCAGGTATGTTTGCCCTGGGGCTTGAGGGTGAAAAAATGGTAAAATGTCGCCACGCCATAGACACGGCTGGGTGGCAATTTCAATTTGAAGGCGACGAACAGGAGCAGATCGTCTTCGAGATAGCCGAACAATTCCTGGGCCTTGTGCAAAATTTCGATGAGGGCGTCGTGGCGGAACTGGTATTTTTTCATGAAGGCTTCAAGGATTTTGAAGCGCTTGTCGCCGCTGGCGTGTTGCATGACGCGCTCGACGGATTTTGGTTTTTCTTGCAGAAGGGCCGTCATAAAGTTTTAAAATTTACCAACGTCAATGTATTAACCCTTTTTGACGGTCTCTCCACGTCCGTTGGCTTTAATTCCACCTTTTTTGCCCAAAAAAACCGGGGCGAATCCGCGAATAACGCGAAGCGACACAAATTTTTTGCAAACAAGACGTGGGAGGGCTTCAACCGCAAACCAGCGAAATCACACGAAACAAAAAACAGCCGGTTGACGCGAATTGGCGCGAAGGGCACGCGAATTAACGGATGCGGAAGGATGAGCGCCGATAGCGCCGCAGTGACTTGACCCTTTAATCCATGTGCGGCCGGTGGCGAAAGCCACGGGGAAACCGGAAACCGCGGATGATTCAAATACGCGAGGATGAGAAATTGAAGGATTCTGAAGATGACGTTTTGGCGCGCAGCAAAAATGGACACGGGTGAACACTTTTGGAATGGTTTTCGTTGCCCGGTCTGAAACCCGGTTGTCCAACTAACCGTCCAGGCGAAATCTGGCGGCGCAATCGGGGCAGACGCTGTGCGTAAAATTCATGTTCAAATGCTCCAGAAGAAACAGCTCCGGCGGTCTCCATTGATTCTGCTCGTCCCGGATTTTTTTGCAGTTTGAGCAAATGGGCAGATACCGGGTTTCGGCGCCCGGCGGCAATTTTAACATGTCGGCCAGTCGTTGTCTTTGGGAACGGCGTTCCTCGACCTCATGCAACGCATGGAGCACGGCGATGGGCAGATAATCCAGTTGGCTTTTCCGCACATAATCCGTCACCGCGCCCGTCAGTTTTTCCACTTCCATTTCCCGCGATAACGCATTGGTGACAAAAATGAACGGCACATCGGGACATCGTTCCCGCGCGATCTCAAGCGCCGTCAAGCCATCGAATGCAGGAAGACCGTGATCGGAAAGAATCACGTCCGGCGAATGCTTCAAGCCTTCTATAAACGCGTCGCGCGTCTCCGCGCGGTGTGTCTGCACCGAGAGGCCGGCCTTGCGCAGTTCGTTTTCCGCCCGGATCACGTCGGCCACAAGGTCCTCAAGGAATAAAACGCGAATCTCCCTTTTCATTGAAGGAATAGGTTAGCCGGTATTTTGCCACGCGAAAAGTCTTTTTGGTTTCAATCCTGTAACAGGGACCCTACGAGCCAAGTCCGGGCGGCAATGCAAAATGCAGTGACAGGTGCGGTAACAAGTGCAATTCATTCGCGGAATAACGCGGCTTTTCCGCCTTTTCAGCCATCAACAATGGTATTGCTTTTGCTCAATTAGAAAGAAGCCTTGGGACCGAATAAAGACATGGGAATTGTCCTCACGGCGGATGGGAATATTATGTCAAGGTCAGTTAATATTGTGACGGCTGGGACGGAGGGATGGCAAAAAAGGTGTCGGCAATGGGCGCAAGACGGGAAAGTTTTTGAGGTCCGTGGCGTCTCCGCCAGACACTTGGGTTTCTGTAAGAAGCTCTGCGACGAATTTCGGTACGAATGCCATTATGACTCAGGTGGTGAATTTTCCGAAGCCCAATTCTCCCCGATAATGCCTTAGACGTTAATGTGTTTTAAAAATTCGCCCTTGAAATCGTTATAAAAAGTCGTAAAGTCGTCGGAAAAGGGGAACGAAGGGAAGGTGGTAGCCATGGCCTCTGCGATAAACTCGATAACGACGAGAACCATGAGTTGGCGGAAGAAATGCCGGGGATGGGCCGAAGCGGGAGAACCGTTTCAGGTGCGCGATCTGGAAGCACACCATTTCGTTTTCTGCCAGGAGATTTGCGCCAAATACGATTATTTTTATAAATATCGGTGTGTGGGGCGAACGGAATCCACGGCCACATTTCATGCAATTGATGTTTGAATAACAGGGAGTTTTGGCCGGTTTTCGATATTTTTTATTGAAAAAAATTTCGCATTAGTTAGGATTTGGCGAACGGGACAAGCAATGACCAAATCGGCCAAAATCACAACCACTAAAACGGAAGGGTGGCAACAAATATGTTGGGGATGGGCGCAATCCAGGGAACTTTTTGAAATCAAGGGAATTGGCGCCAGACATTTAGCGTTTTGCAAGGAGCTTTGCGCAGCGTATAAGTACGAATGCCAGTATGAATCTCTTGACGAAAAAGCCACGGCGATTTTCACGCCCCTGCCTCGTTAGGCGGACCATTTTTGTTGAACGACAATCTCCGCTGGTTGGATTAAATTTACTGACATGGTCGCATCAATTAATTCGATAACGACGAAAACGGCCGGCTGGCAGTCAAGGTGTTGGCATTGGGCCGAAACGAAACAGCCTTTTGAAATCCATGACATGGAAGCGGGCCATTTCATGTTTTGCCAGGAACTTTGCGCCGAATACGATTACTCGTATCAATACCGCTGCAAGGGTTCTGAATCGGTGGCTAAATTCACGCCACTTCAGTAGTCATCGCGCGTTGTCACGGCACCGCCATTCCAATAAGTGACACCGAAATTCGGCGCGCTGTTGCTGATTCTTCCCGGCGTCGTCCAATTCTCCAGCAGATTGGTCACGCTTGCACGTTATGGACGACATTGGTCGGTCCCGCCCATTGCAGACTTTGCGTGGCATCGGTGACGGCCATTGACTAAACCATAATGTCGAAGGAATTCCGAAGCCCTAATGCCGAATAGCCGGTTGAACATCGAATGTTTCCAGCCCATGGCCACAATGCACTTTTCCGCCCTCTCGCATTCCCTCCATCTTCCATCCTCGCTTTTCGCATGGGGTCAAATGCTACCTTGAGCCGGGCGAAATCCGCGCCTAATTTCGGGCGTGGACTTATTTGGGATATTTGCAGGGACTATTGGGTCTCTTCCGGCGCGGGCAGTGATTGCGGTGACTGAGAGGGAAAGGGAAATGATTGAGGACGACATCCTCCAGAAACGGCCTTTTCCGGTGAAAGACACCATGTCAATTCTGTCTTTTTGCCGGTTCATTCATTCGTTGACAGCGGGGTTGACACCTTCGCCGTGTATTTCTCCCTCCGAACATATTGATTTTTATCGAAGAACAATTGCCCGGCTGATTGCCGCCGGTGAATTTCCCCCGGTCGCCTTGCGGCAATTTGACGAGACGTTTTTGGGAAGCTCACCGGAAGAAATTACAGGCTCCCATGAACACTCACTCGCCGCGTGAATCCAGCAATTGCCACGCCGTCGGATATTGCGCCGGAAGATGCCAGGCTTCTTGATTTGGAAAAGCAAGGATGAGTATTTCCCGGCCCAGATTCATCAGTGAAAGGGCGGCGCTCCACGGCTGCCGCGGTCAAAGACGGAAGCGTTCGCGGGGGCGAATTAATTTTCGCCAGCTTGGGCCGGCAGTCGGGAATCCCTTTACGGGACGGGCGCGCCGTTAGGCGGAGTTTCGGGCGTGGGCGTCGTGGCTGGCGGCCCGCTATTGGGCGGCGGACTCTGGTTAGAGTTGCCGGTTTGCGTTCCGTTGTTGTTTGTGCTTTGACACCCGGCCGCGGCCAAGCCGACCGCGACGAGCAATAGGAATAATTTTTTCATATTACGGTGTTCCGGTGGACGGCGTTCCGGTGCCGCCTCCTCCCATCGGCGGCGGGCTTTGCATCTGCCCGGTTGGCTGAACTTGGTTGTTCGCTCCATTGTTGTTGTTGTCCGCGCTACGGCATCCGGCAACCGCCAAAGCCGCAACCACAATTAAAAGAAGAACA
>DATJSQ010000204.1:0-2903 GCA_035503995.1 Verrucomicrobiia bacterium
TTTGCGCTGGCGCTTGGCCACGGCGACGAGTCGCTGGCCGGGGATGCGGTGCAGGCAGCGTTCGTAATTGCGGCGGGAAAACTGCGGGCCGCCGGGAGCGAGGAACACTTGTGGAATTGGCTGGCGCGCGTCGCCCGGCAGCAATTGGCGAAAGCATGGCGGCGAGAGCGGCGGAATTCCGCCGTCGTCAGCATGGCGGAGGTGCCGGATTTTTCCGATGAAGCGGGGGCGGATTCGTTCCTGGAAGAAAAACTCGACGCGGCCTTGCTGGCAATGGACGCGGACGAGCGCGAGTTGGTTGAGTGGTTTTATTTCGAGCGGATGAGCCACAAGGAAATTGCCGAACGGCTGGGCGCAACGGCCAAGTCGGTATCCAGCCGTCTGGAACGGGCGCGGGCCAAACTGCGCTCGTTGATTGCGCGGAGATTGTCCGATGAGACCTGAGAAACAACAGTTGATTGACGAATTGCTCGAGGGCGAAAGCCGGCGCGAGGCGACGTTGCTTGCCGGCGCGAAAGTTCTTCGGCGTCGGCGGCATTGGCGGGCGGCCGGCCGCATTTTTGTCGTGGCCAGCGTGGCAATTGTGGCGGTGTTGGCGGTTGAACAAAGGAACAGGCCGCCCGCGATTTCACAAATTTCGGTCTTGCCGGGTGCCACTGCCACGCCGGTTCAGGCCCGCTCGCTGACGGATGAGGAGCTGCTCGCGCTGTTTCCAAACACGCCGGTGGGTCTGGCGACGCTGCCCAACGGCAAAAAGGTTTTAATTTTTCCCCGGCCGGGAGATGAGGCAAGGTACGTCGGAAAGTTCTGACCGGGAACTTGCCGGTGATGATGCGGTCGGCGTTTGGGCTTGGATAAAGCTTAATTTCCTCCGGAAGTTTCCCGTCCTTCATCCTGCCGCTTGATCCACTGCATGACATTCGCCGGCGGACGCATCGAGGACAACTCTTGCGCCATGAATCGCATGCACGGATCAATATGCTGAAAGAACAGCTTGTAACCGGCGCACAGGTAGTTTAGTCCCGGCTCGCCATCGGGCGTGTGCGCAAACCGGTGCTTGGGACATTCTCCGTTGCAGGCGAACAACACTTCGCATTCCCGGCATTGCCGCGGCAGCCGGTCCTTTTTGTCCTGCCCGAATTTCCATTGCCGCGGAGAATTCACCAGTGATGACATCGGCTCGTGCAGGATATTTCCCAGCCGATGTTCCGGATAAACATAATGGTCGCAGGAGTAAAGGTCGCCGTTATGTTCCATGACCATGGCAGCGCCGCAGGTTTCCCGGAAAATACAGAGGCTTTGGGGCACGCCCAGCCAGCTTTCCAATGCCACGTCAAAGGTCTGGATGAAATAACGTCCAACATCCCGCCGCACCCATTCATCAAAAATTTCGCAGAGAAACTTCCCATACTGCAATGGCTCAACCGACCACGCGGAAACCTGCGCTTCTTCGCCGGCATCCGGACCGACCAGGACCAAGCCGTCCCGATTGGGACTATTGGAGGTCCGCTCGGCAATCGGGATGAATTGCATGAATCCGCTGCCGATTTCCTTCAGAAAATGATAAATTTCCAGCGGATGTTGGGCGTTATGCCGATGGACTGCCGTAAGCGTGTTGAATTCCACGCGATGTTTCTTCAGGCATTCAACGCCCTGCATCACGCGCTCAAAGGTGGGTTGACCGCCTTTGCTCACGCGGTAGTGGTCGTGCAAATCGCGTGGGCCGTCAATGGAGATGCCGACCAGGAATTGATTCAGCGCCAGAAATTCCCCCCACGCGTCGTCCAACAAAACACCATTGGTTTGAAACGCATTGGTGATCTGTTTGCCTCCCGCATGACGTTTTTGCAGGGCCACTGCCTTGCGAAAGAATTCCACCCCCATCAACGTGGGTTCTCCGCCTTGCCAGGCGAAATTTACCACCGGCGCATTTTGCGCTTCGATATATTGCCGGATATAATTCTCCAACACCCTGTCGGACATCATCCAGTTGGATGGCTTTCCGTAGAGATTTTCCTTTTCCAGGTAGAAACAATACTTGCAGTCGAGGTTGCAAATCGGCCCGGTGGGCTTCGCCATGACATGAAACGCATCCAGCCGGTTTATCGCAACCCTTCTTCCCTCCGCTCCCGGTTTTGTCGTCGGAAAATCAGGCATCGGTCGAATCGTCTCCCGTTTCCTTGCGCAATTCGCTGATGCGGTTGAGCAATTGTTGAGTCAATCCGGCATAACCCGGTTGACCGTAAAGGTTATGAAGTTCGCCCGGGTCCTTCTGCAAATCATAAAGCTCGAACTCCTCAGGCTTGTCTGGAAAATTGGCCAGCTTGTAATAGTGTATCAATTTGTACCGTTCGGTGCGGACACCGCGATGAGGGCGCACGTGTTCCCATTCAGGATATTCGTAGTATTCATAAAGCCAGTCCTTGCGCCAATTCTCCGGCGGCTCTCCTTTCAAAAGCGGGACGATGCTGCGCCCCTGCATGGACGCGGGCACTGGAACTCCCGCCAATTCAAGCACCGTCGGCGCAATGTCAATGTTCAGCACCGCTCGATCGCAAGCCGTTCCCGCTTTCACCAATTTGGGATACCGGACGAGAAACGGGACCCGGATGGATGGTTCGTGCATAAACCGTTTGTCATACATCCCCCATTCGCCAAGAAAAAATCCATGATCGGAAGTCAGGATGACGGCTGTGTCGTCCAATCTTCCCGAACGTTCCAGCAGTTCAACCGCTCTTCCCAGATTATCGTCGTTGTCCACGACTCCAGCGTAATGATTCTTGACCACTTCCTCCAGGGTGCGCGGATCATCATCTCCCAGCATGGTCGAGCCGATATTATTATTTGCCTCTTTGAATGCGCTGGGCTTCCCGGGATAACCTTTCAAGTCGTCGTCAAAGGTC
>DATJSQ010000205.1:0-9961 GCA_035503995.1 Verrucomicrobiia bacterium
CGAAGCCGCGGTCGGCCAGTTGGACAAAATTTCCAAAAAGGTGAAGGACAAGGAGGAAATCAAGCAGGTCGCCGCCGTCTCGGCCAACTGGGACTTCGAGATTGCCGATAAAATCGCCGATGCCATGGACAAGGTCGGCAAAGACGGCACCATCACCGTGGAAGAAGCCAAATCCATCGAGACAACGTTGGACGTTGTGGAAGGCATGCAGTTCGACAAGGGTTATTTGTCGCCGTACTTCGTCACCAACGCCGAGGCAATGGAAGCTAAACTCGAGGACTGCTACATTTTGATTTTTGAAAAGAAAATCAGCAGCTTGAAAGACTTGCTGCCGATTTTGGAAAAGACGGCCAAGCTCGGCAAACCGCTGCTGATCATCGCCGAGGAAGTCGAAGGCGAAGCGCTCGCGACCCTCGTCGTCAACAAGCTCCGTGGCACCATCAATGTCTGCGCCGTGAAAGCCCCCGGCTTCGGCGATCGCCGCAAGGAAATGTTGCAGGACATCGCCACCCTCACCGGAGGTAAATTCATCAGTGAGGATTTGGGTATCAAGCTCGAAGGCGTCGAATTGACCGATCTCGGCCGTGCCAAAAGCGTGGTCGTGGACAAGGAAAACACAACCATTGTCGAAGGCAACGGCAAGTCCAGCGACATTCAGGGCCGCGTGAATCAGATTCGCCGGCAAATCGAAGAAACCACCAGCGATTACGACCGCGAAAAATTGCAGGAACGCCTCGCCAAACTGGCCGGCGGCGTGGCCGTCATTAACGTCGGCGCCGCGACTGAAACCGAAATGAAGGAAAAGAAAATGCGCGTGGAAGACGCCCTCCATGCCACCCGCGCCGCGGTCGAGGAAGGCATCGTGGCCGGGGGCGGTGTCGCCCTGCTGCGTTGCGTCCCGGCGATCGAAGCCGTAAAAGGCGCTAACGAAGACGAGGAAATCGGCGTTGGAATTGTCAAACGCGCCGTGGAATCCCCCCTCCGCTGGCTCGCGACCAACGCGGGCGTGGAAGGCAGTGTCATCGTTGAAGCCGTCAAGAAATCCAAAGGCAACGAGGGTTACAACGTCGCCACCGGCGAATACGAAGACCTGGTGAAAGCCGGCATTGTTGATCCGAAGAAAGTCACGCGCAGCGCGCTGCAAAACGCGGCGAGCATCGCGGGCTTGCTGCTCACCACCGAATGCCTTATCACCGACGCGCCGGAAAAGGAAAAACCGGCGCCGCCGATGCCCCCAGGCGGCGGCATGGGCGGGATGGATTATTGATTCCTGCCGGGTCGGGAGGAATTTCACACGCGGCTGGAAGCGATTCCAGCCGCGTTTTTTTGTTTAAAAATTTGCCACCCAAAAGAGTTGACGCCGTTATCGTGGTTGGAAGCAATTCACTGTTAAGGTGACGTATGGCGTTGCAAGGTTTTAAAGCCGTCACGCTGTCAATGAATTGACAACATTTTGCTGTTGTTGCATTTTTCCCCTGTGAAATCGTTACGGGAAATCGAGGAGGCAATTGTCCAATTGCCCTCCAAAGCGCGTCGTCAGCTTGTGCAGGACATTCCGTCGCTTTGCCGGGACGTGTTCCCGGCTGGCGGCTGGGACGCGATTTTGAACGACCCCACCCCCCGCCCTGCGTTTTCATCACTTTTGGACAAACTGGACGCCGAGTATCGGCAAAAGCCTGGAAACTTTTTAGTGCTGAGCGACAAAACCTTGCAAAACAAAAAGTGATTTCCTATGGCACAACCGACTTCTGGCGGTTGTATCATGGCTTGCCGCCGCAAATCCGCATTGCCGCCCGGAAAGCCTTCAAAAAATTTCTCGAAAGCCCAGCGCATCGCAGCTTCCCAAATGAAAATTAGTTACGCTGGACGCAGTTCCAACCGTTTCTTTCTTAAAAATAAGCCATCAAAGTCCCCGACCAATTTCCGCCACCAGGGTAGGCGGAATCGTTGTAGCCAACGTGTTTGTCGCGTTGTCGTTGGCGGACATTGCCCGAACATTGAACCTGCTGCGCCCGCAATTTCGCGGCGATCAAAGCGGGGAAGAGCAACGCGGCGAGAATTGCGATGACCGCGATGACCACGAGCAGTTCAATCAGAGTGAACGCCGCCTTCCATTTCATCATTTGAAGGAACTCCTGTTTGTCCATGGTGCAAGCCGAAATCCCTGTCCCAGTTCGGGCTTGCAAGAAGGCGGATTTGAATCCATATTCTGGCTTTATGGCAGATGCTGCAAATAAATACCCCGAAAATGTCCCGGGAAAATATTACGTGGACAATCAGTGCATAGACTGTGATTTGTGCCGCGAAACCGCGCCCGATAATTTCAAACGCAACGACGACGGCGGCTATTCTTTCGTTTATAAGCAGCCCGGTTCACCCGAAGAGGAAGCGCGTTGCAAGGAAGCCAAGGAGGGGTGCCCCGTCGAAGCCATTGGCGATAATGGCACCTAACCCGGATATTTCACAGGCAATCCTGTAGCGCGGACTTCCAAGTCTGTATCGCCAACCCTCTGGCGCTTTGAAAGGGACGCACTCCGGAAAGAAACGATGAGTGATTTCCAGGGCCTGTTCACCTGCGAACGCAAAGCGGCAGCCGCCGTCACGCTGGCGGAAGCCTTCCCCGAAAATTTACATTTCTTTCACGCCGGAGCCAAACCGGCCGCCTCAAGCGGAAGGATGACCCGAACAGTCGCGGGTTGTCCCGCCTGGGGCGGCAGGATTTCCAACTTGCCGTGATGCGTCTCGATGATTTTCTGGCTGACGGTCAGGCCCAGACCCAGGCCGACGTTGCGCGTCGTAAAAAACGGTGAGGGCACTTTTTCCACGGCTTCAGCGGTAAAGCCAGAGCCATTGTCCTGGATTTCAATCTGGACCCTCTGGCCGCCGTCCTGGTCCGCGGTCGTTTGCCAGCGCACCCCGATGACCGGTGTCTTGGGATTGGCCTGCAGCGCATTGAGAATGATTTCGGCCAGCGCGTGTTTGAGCGCCGCGCGGTCGCCGGTAATTACAACCGGTTTGCCAGTCTTGTCGCATTTCAATTGCGCGGTCTCCGAGGGTTGGTGCTTGCGCGCCTCCTCGTAGGCGTCTTCAATCAGGCCTTCCACCGCGAACGCTTCCTGCTCCAACCGCCCGTCCTGGGCCAGAAAACGCATTTGATTGAGAAGGCGGCCGACGCGTTTGATGCCGTCCGCCATGGCGCGGTCCAGGGAGTCGCGAAATTCCTTGTCTTTGAATTTTTCGGTGAGCAATTGCTGATGGGTCGAAAGCGGCACCATGGCGTTGCCGATCTCGTGCGCCAGACGGTCCGCCATGCTTCGGATCAACCGCAAATTCGCCGCTTCCACCTCCAACCGCTGCAACTGCTCCGTCTGGGTCAAATCATCCGCGGTCAACAGCGCCGAAACCGGCACGGCGGAATTTCCGCGCTGAAACGGCACCACGCTGACACTGTAAATGGTATCGGGCGAATTTTCCGGTTGATAACGAAAAGGCCCAATCGCCGCCCCGGTCTTCAGCACTTGATAAATTTTCGCCCCCAGCGCCTGGGGAATGTCACTGAATTCCAATCCACCCGTGCGTTCATTTCTGCGTCCGAAATGCCGGCGCGCCGCCTTGTTGGCATGCAACACCTTCAGGTCCCGCCCCACGACTATGCAGGCGCTGCTCAGCTCCCGCAGCACGTCGGCCATCATTGCGTGGTTCCCAGCGAGTTGATCGTGCAGCCATATATTGCGCAGCGCCAGGCCCACTTGCTCCAGCAAATGAAAAATCAATTCCAATTCGGCGTTGACCAATGGCTCGCCTGTCACCCGGCCGTCAAATACCGCCACCCCGCAGATGTTTTCACGGTCGGGAATCGGCACCGCCACTTGCGCGCCCAATAACTCAAATTCCTTTTGCGCCTCGGCGTCGGCGCTTGCTTCGTCGCTGTCACGCCGCAGAATTCGCCCCAGTTTCGACAACTGTTCGCCAATCCCCGAATCCAGCGACAGCTCAAAATGCTCCAGCAAGCCCGAGGAAAGCCCTATCGCCGCCGCCGAGCGCAGGCGCCGCCCGTCCTCCGGCGACAGCACTTCCGTAAGCGGTCCGGCGGGCCGGTTCAAAAATATCGCGGCGCGGTTGATGCTCAAAATTTCGCGCAGAAAATGCAAAAATTGTTTCAGCATCCCTTCCGCATCCAGCGAATGCGTCAGGATGGATGAAAAATCGCGCAACATATCAAGGGTTTGCGACTCATTTGCAACACGCGCCGGAATTTCCGGTCCGGCCGCGCGGAACAGCGAAGTTTGAGACGAAGGCCGGGCCGGGATGGACGGGGACGGCCGTTGAACCGGCTCGCTCCAAAGACGTTCCAGCAGCGCGTTCAAAAGCCGTCCGCGGACGGGTTTGGTCAGGATGTGCGTCACCCCGTTCAAAAATGCCTCTTCCTCCCATTCGGACTGACTGAAGGACGTGTAAGCAATGATCGGAACTTTTGAAGCTCGACGACGGAGTCGTTCGATGACCCAAACGCCTTCCACGCCCATCAAATCAATATCAAGAATGCAAACCGTGGCCAACCCGTGCGTCAGAAGCGGTTCAGCTTCCTCGACCCCAAGCCGTTGGACCACGCGATAGTGCTCCGGATTCACGTTGGAGCGAATGGCATCGGCGAAGTCGGGATGTGAGGACAGCACTAAAATCGTTTTCATAGGTCGCCCAAAGCTTCAGTCTGCAACAAATCATTCCACAGTTGATGGCGCCCGGTCAACGGAAACTTATCGTAAAGTTATTGCCAGGCCCGGTTTCATATTTTTGAATTGTGCGGACTTTGCCGCCCCTGTCCGGTGAACCGGTCGCCAAATCATTTCCGCGAAGAGCAATTTCCGTTTAGTTTTTATTGATTTTTATTGTGGACAAAATCGTGGAATTATCATAGACAGGTGGTTGAGAGTGCCAAAAGACACCTATAGGCTACAGGCGTACCCGCCAGAATTGGTGGCCGGATTTGCCGGAGGCGTGCGGGACGGGGGTGGATTGTGTCATTTGCTGTTGTCCAATGGCAAATGGACCCAATGATTTCTCGACAAATGATCCGTCTTTGTGTATAATGTTCGTATCAGGCCAATAACAACCCTTCATTATGACTCTGACCAAACGCGACCTAGTCATCCGCATTAGCGGCGAAAACGGCCTCAGCCAGCAGCACGTTTTCGAAGTCATCCAAAAAACACTCGATTATATCGCCGAAGCGCTGGCCAACGGCGACAAAGTCGAATTGCGCAACTTCGGCGTCTTTGAAGTTAAAATTCGCAAGGCGCGCGTCGGGCGCAACCCGAACAAGCCGGAAACGGACGTGCCGATCCCCGCCCGCGCCATGGTCAAATTCAAGGCGGGCAAGGAAATGCGCGTCGAAGTGCTCAAATTGTCCGTCAAGTGAGTCCGCCACGGGAGTTTTGATCCGGCCGTGACCGATTCCGCTTCAAATCCCTCCGGGGAATCCCTATAATTTTGTCGCATGGAACGTTTGCCCGGTTTTCGCGACTTTTACCCCGAACCAATTCCGCATCCGGATGTTTGGAGCGCCGATGCGCGCCAGTATATCTTCGAAAAATGGCGGACCGTCGCCCGGCGCTACAACTTCCGCGAATACGACGGCCCTCCGCTGGAACCACTGGAACTCTTCACCACCAAAAGCGGCGATGAAATTGTCGCCCAGCTTTATAATTTCACCGACAAGGGAGAACGGGCCGTGACGCTCCGCCCGGAAATGACCCCGACGCTCGCGCGCATGATTGCCGCCCACGAGCGCAATTACAAAAAACCGGTCAAATGGTTCGCCATTCCCCAATTGTTCCGCTATGAGCGCCAGCAAAAAGGCCGCCTGCGCGAGCATTTCCAGTTCAACGCCGATATTATCGGCGAAGCCAATCCAGCGTCGGATGCCGAATTAATCGCGCTCTTGATTGACACCCTCCGCGCCTTCGGCCTTACCGAACGGGATTTTGTCATCCGTTTGAGCAGCCGGAATGCCTGGCACGAATTTTATAAAAGCGGAAAGCCAAAATCCGAAAACGGACCCGCCGAATACCAGTTCTTCCAGGTGATTGACAAACTGGAACGGGCGACCCCGGAGGAATCGGAAAAAAAATTGTCAGCGCTCGGGTTTTCGATGGACGACGTCAACCATTTCATTGCTTCCGGCAAGCCCACGGCGGAACTGGAAAGCATTTTGCGGAATCTTGCCGCGCGCGGCCTGCGTGATTTCGCCCGCGTGGATTACCAGGTCGTCCGCGGCCTGGCCTATTACACCGGAGTGGTGTTCGAGGCCTTCGATGCAAAAGGCGAATTCCGCGCCATCGCCGGCGGCGGCCGTTATGACAACCTCGTCAAGCTCATCAGCGGCAATAAAGTGGATTTGCCCGCGTTGGGCTTCGGAATGGGCGACGTGGTTTTGCTCGAATTGCTCAAGGATCGAAAATTGGTTCCCGCCTTTGATTCGCGCACCGATGTGTTTGTTTTAATCGAAAATGAAGCGTTGCGCCCCCAATCTCTGAGACTCATCCAGGACCTGCGCACGGCGGGTTACGCGGTCGAATACCCTCTGACCCCGGCGAAATCGGACAAACAGTTCAAACGCGCCCAGGAATTGAAAACGGCCTTCACCGCCCGCTTGGAGAATGATGCCTACGTTCGCATCCGCAACCTGAACACCCGCGCCGAAGTCGTTGCCGGCTTCGCCGATGCCAAAAATCATCTTCGGTAGGGCGGGTTTAATAATTTTGAACTGAATCGTTTCGGCTTAGACTCCCGCCTTTGGGCTTTCGCCCGCCAAATGCCGGTGGACGAAAAAGTAATACAGTCCGCCCAGAACCAGGGCGGCGCCGCCCACCCAGAGCATGACCTTGTGCATCTCACCCCTGGATACGTCCGCGCCAATCGTCACCCCAATCCAGCAGAGCACCGAACACCAGATCCCCGCGCCAATGAGGGTGAAAATCGAAAATTTCAGGTAATCGAATTTCGCGATGCCCGCGGGAATCCCGACTAATTGTCGCGCACCCGGCAGCAATCGCGCGATAAACACCCCCGCCGCGCCGTAATGCGCCGACCAGTTTTCCGCCTTCCGGATTTTGTCCGGCGTAATCAAAATGAACCGCCCGAACTTCATCAGCAACGGCCGCCCTGCCAGCCGCGACACCCAATAAACCAGCGTCGCTCCCAGCCATGATCCCAGCGCGCCGGCGAGGACAATAGACGGCAGGCTGACTTGGATCTTGCCCGTATGCGACCAACTGGCCGCGAGCGGGATGATGCTTTCGCTGGGCAGCGGCAGGACCGAGCTTTCCATCGTCATCAGCAGGCCGACGACCCAAAAGCCGCCGGTTTGCAGCGCGTGCTGATACCAATCCAGGACGATTTGAAAAAGGTGTCTCACATCAATGAAAAATGCGCATGCTAATTACGCGAATTGGCGGAAGTTGGAAAGACCCAAATTATTTTCCGAGGTTCGCGTAATAATTTTGCACCTCTTGCGGCGTTGCCGGCTGCGGCCAGACCCAGTCCAGCGCGCTCTGATTTTCCCAGAAATGGCTCGAAGATTCCGCGCCGTTTTCCAATGAAGGATTGCCGCCGTCATCCTTCCCGTTTTCGCCAACGGAATAAAGCAGAAAGGTTCCATCGCCGTTCGAACGGTAGCGCAAGGGCTTGCCGTCAACTGGATCGAGCGGAACCGCCGGCAAAAATGCCGGAACGAGTTGGCTCAAATCTGTAGGATAATCCCCATTTTTGAGTTGATAACGTTTCAGCGCAATGGCGGTCATGGTCACCTGTTTGGCGACTTCGGCGCACATAACATTTCTGGCGAATCCAGCCAAAGTGACAATAGATTGTGAAAGCATCGTGTGAAGATTTACATCCGTGAAAGTCACCAGAAAATCGTCGTTCAGCTTTGAAATTCCCAAATCATTCAATTGTTTGTCCTCATTACCTAACGCGTTTTGAAAAGAGCCGTTGGTCTGGACAGCCTCCACCGCACCAAGCAGCGCGTCGTAACCTTTGAGGGCACGCAGTTCATCCGGATACGACCACCAATATCGCCACAGAAAGATTTTAATTTTGATTTCGGCTTTATTCCAAAGGCCTTCTTCCAAATAAGGTGGGAATCCGTAACGACGCCAATGCGCCAACGTCATTTGCCCCATTGTCCGCTCCATTAAAAGCGCGTTCTCCGCAGTTGGAACAAAATCAAGATTTGCCCAGTCCTGTTGCAATTGAGCCAGTTGTTCGTCCGTAACATTCGTGGATTGCAAAATTTCCCACGTGGCAGCCGACGCCAATTGGGCTATGGCAATGCGAACCAGTTCGGAAATAACCAGGCGATCGTGCTGCATGGCATTTGCGATCAACAGCATCGAATGTGCGGCTTGCACGGCCGAAGCCGGATCGCCGCGGTGCAAATCAAAAATTGCAGACCCGCACAAACCCATAGCGGCCCGTTTTGAACCAGCGAGATAGGTTAGTCGAATCTTCTCAAATCCCCCTGCATAATTGATATTGCAATCAAGTTCGGGACGGTTGGAGATTTGTTGGACGGTATTCAAGGCATCCTCTTCCTTTGCTAATGCAGCTTGAATTTCCTCCCATGAATTCGTTCCTTCCGAACTGCGAATATCCGGTTGCGCCCAGCCAATCATTGCCTTTCCCGGCGCGACCATCCTCATTGCGGGTGGCGGATTGGTCTCCAAAGCATCCCAATTGGTATTGATCGCCGAAGCTGTTTTTAAAAATTCAGGCGCGTCGTTCTGTTCCGGCGGCACGGGCGGGGGAATCACTTGCGCCAAATCCAATAGTTCGCCACTGGCCTTCAGTTCGGCAATATAGGCATTTACTTCGGCGCGTAGCCGATAATGATGAATGATTGAAATCAGGATCGCCGTTATCACTACGGTTCCAACGACGATTGCTATCTTGGCGCAGCGGCTCATGTGTGAATCACCATAACCCTATTACCGATTCATTCTTTTCTGAATTATAAAATCGCAGGCAATTTATAATGGTGGCTGCTTTCGGCGGATAGCGGCTGGTCAAAGTCATTTCACGCGGTACCCTGCCGGGGCGCCGCTACGATGATCCCTTCAGAAAATACTTCCGCTGTTTGTCGCTGACGGGCATTCCCAATTTTTCCATGACGGCGAGAATGTCCTCCCACACCTTGCGTTTTTCGCTCATCGCCTGGTTGCGGAGCAGATAGGCCGGATGGAATGTCGGCATCAACGGCGTGCCGCGATACGTTTGCCAGTGGCCGCGCAGCTTCATTATGCCCACGGTCTTCCCCAATAACCCCTCCACCGCCGTCGCCCCCAGCGCCACCAATACTTTGGGACGGATCAAATCAATTTGCTCGTGGAGCCAGGGAATGCACGTGGCCATTTCGTCCGGAGTCGGCTTGCGGTTGCCCGAGGTCTCTCCCGGAGTATCCGGGCGGCATTTCAAAATGTTGGCGATGTACACGTCCGAACGCTGTAACCCCATCGCCTGGATGATTTTTGTCAGCAATTCCCCGGCGCGGCCTACGAACGGCTCCCCCTGCGTGTCTTCGTCGGCCCCCGGCGCTTCACCCACAAACATCAATGCCGCGTCAATGTTGCCCACCCCAAAGACAACGTTTTTGCGCGAAGACGCTAGATGCTTGCATTTGACGCAAACCATCACGCGCTCACGCAAGGCCGCGAACGCGGCGGCCTTTTCCGCGGGACCCAACGCCGGTTTGGAACCGGGGGCCGTTTCGCCGGGAATCGGAAGCAAAGCCCTCTGTTCCGCAATCGGCGCGGGAATTGACGGCCCGGGCTTTTCCGTTTGCGGCCTGGCCACTGGAATTTGGGCCGGCTTCGGTGGCAACGCCAGTTGCCGCAATGTTTCCGAAGAAACAGGAATATGCCGGACCCCGCGGGATTTCAAATCCTCCAGCCGTTGAATGGTG
>DATJSQ010000206.1:0-13562 GCA_035503995.1 Verrucomicrobiia bacterium
CGACGCAAAGCGATTTCGGGCAAAAAACCTTTTCCGCGCCGGCTTTAGCCTTAAGCTTTTCCCGTGCCTCTCAAGTCCGGTGATCGAGTTTCCCTGGCCATCCACGACGTCGCCTTCGGCGGCGAAGGGGTCGGGCGGCTCGATAATTTCGTTGTCTTCGTTCCGTTTGTTCTCACCGGCGAAAACGTTGAGGCCGAAATCACCGGGGTGAAAAAGAATTTCGCGCGGGGCAGGTTGTTGCGGGTGGAAAAGCCGTCGCCGTTCCGCGTCACCCCTCCCTGCGTTTATTTCCAGAAATGCGGCGGCTGCCAGTATCAGCATATTGATTATTCCCAGCAGTTAAAAATCAAGCGCAGGCAGATTGCGGACCTTTTCGAACGCGTCGGAAAAATCGCGTCGGACAAAATCGCGCCCGTCATTCCCTGTCCATCACCCTACGGTTATCGCAACCGGATCATGGTCCGCAGCCAGTGGAACAAGCCCGGGCAGAAGCTGAACATCGGTTTCGTGCGGTGGGACTGCGGGCTGGTGGAGGACATCGAGGAATGCAAGATTTCCGAGCCGGCCCTGAACGAGCAGCTTCGGCGGGTTCGGGAAAACCCGCCGCCGAAGGGAGGACTGAAAGTGGTGCTGCGAGCGCAGCCGGAAGGCTGGGAGGTGCCGCCGGATTCGTTTTTTCAAAACAATTTTTTCCTGCTGCCGCAACTGGTGGAGACCGCCCGGGAATTTGTGCGCGCCGGCGGCGCAAAGCACCTCGCCGATCTCTATTGCGGCGTGGGATTTTTCGGGATTGAACTCGCCGGAACGGTGACCAGCTTCGTGGGGGTGGAATACGACCAGCGCGCCATTCAAGCGGCGCGCCGGAATGCGGCGGCACGCGGGATTTCCAACGGCGAATACATTTCCGGCAAAGTCGAGGACACGCTGCCGCAACTGCTCCGTAGATTTTCCCCGGAAACGACGGCAATTTTGATTGATCCCCCCCGCAAGGGCTGCCAGCCGGAAATCCTGGAATGGTTGCGCCAGACCAGGCCGTTGCAGGTGATTTACGTGTCCTGCCACCCGGCGACGATGGCGCGGGATTTGAACATATTGAGCGGCGACGGTGTCTTTGAAGTAGCGCGCGTGCAGCCGTTGGACATGTTTCCGCAAACGCAGCACGTCGAATGCGTGGCGGATGTGCGCGCAGGACAAAATCTTGCCAAGCCGCCCGAAATGGTTTCAACTGAAATAAATCCAAATGCCGACCGATCCTAAAGCCGACCCACGGGCGGGTTTTGTCCCGCGATATTTGCCGTGGCTGCTTGCGGGCGTGGCCTTTTGTCTTTACTGCCTGACGCTGGACCGCCAGATCTCGCTTTTTAATTCGAGCCTCGTCGCCCGCGTTTGCGGCTGGGACTGGCGACCGCAAATCTCGGCCCCGTTGACGTTCCTGGCCACCGTTCCGTTTCATTTTTTGCCGGCAGCGGCCGTGCCGGCCGCACTCAATTTGTTTTCCGCCGTGTGCGCGGCGTTGACGATTGGCCTGCTGGCGCGGTCCGTGGCCCTGTTGCCGCAGGACCGCACCGAGGCGCAGCGCAAACGGGAAAAGAGCGATCATTCCTTCTTCACCGGCCCGAGGTCATGGCTGCCGCCGGCGCTGGCGGCCGCGGTTTGCGGACTCCAACTGACGTTCTGGGAATGCGCCACGAATTTTTCCGGCGAATTGTTCGATCTGCTGCTGTTCGCCTTCGTCATCTGGTCGTTGTTGGAATACCGGCTGGACAAACGGGACGGGCGGCTGTTTCTGGCGGCGTTCGTCTTTGGGGCCGGCATGGCGGAAAATTGGGCGATGGTTGGATTTTCCCCCCTTTTTCTGACCGCGATTATCTGGCTGCGGGGCCTCGCGATTTTTGATTTGCGGTTTATCGGACGGATGATCATGTGCGGGGCGGGCGGGCTGCTGTTCTATTTGCTCCTGCCGCTGGTGGCGGTGACATCGTCCAACATGCCGCTAACATTTTGGGAGGTGTTGAAATATAATTTGATGCCGGCGCGCGGCATTATAAGAGGCATCGGCGATTGTATTTCCCAGCCTGGACAGTATTTGCAATTCGACGTGCTCGCCTTGGTTTATTTGATGCCGGTATTGGTGATGGCGATTCGCTGGAAGGCCTCATTCGGCGACACCAGCCGCGTCGGTTCGGCGCTGACCAGTTTTATCCTTCACGTGTCGCACGCGGCTTTTCTGGGAATTTTCATCTGGATGGCCTTTGATCCGCAATTCAGCCCGCGCAGCCTGGGCAACGGCATGCCGTTGCTGACCTTTTATTACCTGGGGGCGCTGGCGATTGGCTATTACAGCGGCTATTTTCTGGTCATTTTCGGAAAGCGGGAAGCCGGCAAACGCCACGTGCGGAAGCCCCCGCCCCTGCAATTCCTGAACAAACCAATTGTCGCCGGCGTATGGCTGTTGGCGGCGGTGAGCGTGGCCGGGTTGTTTTACCGGAACTTGCCGCTGCTGCGCGGCGGCAACAGCGATGCGCTGGATCAATACGCAACGTTGATCGAAAAAAATCTGCCGCGCAACGGCGGCTATTTGTTGAGCGACGACCCTGAACGGCTCGTGCTGGTGCGCGCGGCGCTGGCGCAGGATGGCCGTGAAAATGAATTCGTCCCCTTGGACACCGGCTCGCTGACCAGTCCGGCCTACCATCACTATTTGCACCGCTCCTACGGCCAAAGATGGCCGGACCTCGTGGGGAATGTAACCAATTCCCTCAACCCCGCCTGGCTTGTCCAATTCCTCTCGGTGTTGTCCCGCACCAACGACTTGTATTATTTGCATCCGAGCTTTGGTTATTATTTTGAGCAATTCTATCTGGAGCCGCACGGCCTGGTCTATAAAATGAAAAGGCTGCCGCGCGACACGTTGCAACCGCCGCAACCGGATGCACAGTTGATTGCGGAGAATGAAAATTTTTGGACGCATGAGGCCGCGCCGGCGCTCGGCGGAGTGGAGCGCGCCATCGCTCCTCCAGACCCCGCCGCGCCGATAAGCTGGCCGGAATACCTCCTGATGAAGCTCCACACTCCGCCGCAGCCGGATACCAGGGCGGAAACCCTGGCCGGCGCGTATTATTCACGCGATTTGGATTTCTGGGCGGTGGACCTGCAGAGCGCCGGCCAACTCAAACTGGCCGCCACAAATTTTGACGCCGCGCTCCAATTGAACCCCGACAACGCCATCGCCAGGATCAATCTCGACTTTAACGCAAAGATTCAAGCCGGCGGGCCGGTGACGATGGATTTGTCGCAGGTTTCCGCGGACCGTTTCGGCAAGTATGCGACCTGGGACCAGGCGCTGAGCGCCGACGGGCCATTTGACGACCCGGATTTTTGTTTTGTGTATGGAACGGCCCTGGTCAGGGACAATGGATATTACCGCCAGTCGGTTGAACAATTTGAGCACGTCCGCCAATGGGCGCCGGATTATCTCCCCGCGCGTCTGATGCTGGCGCAGGATTATTTGGTCAATCACGAGCCACAGCGCGCCATGGACCTCCTGCGCGGGCCGCTGGACGACCCGGCCAGATTTTCACTCAACGACACCAATGAAACGGAGATCCATACGCTCGCCGCCGCCGTTTATTTTCAGGAGACAAATTTCAATCGCGGCATCCAATTGCTCAAAGAGGAAATTGCGCGGCATCCCGATGACAATGCTTTGCAAATTGCCACGGCGCAGGTCTTCATGTTGCACGGACTCTTCACCAACGCGCTGCAGCTTATTGACCAACGGTTGCAATCCGCCCCGGACAACCCGGCCTGGCTCTACAACCGGGGCTACGTCAATTTGCAAATGAAGGATTATCCCGCCGCCGTTGCCGCCTTTGACCGTGTCCTGAAAATTCAAACCAACAACGGTGACGCCCTCTTCTTCCGCGCCCTCGCCAACCGCATGGGCGGCCGACTGGACGCCGCGCACGCGGACTATTCGCGATTGCAACTGGCCTACAGCAATTCGCCCGCCGTTGCTTATGGCCTGGGCGAAATCGCCTGGCGCCAACACGATACCAACGAGGCCATCCGTAACTATCAGATTTATCTCGCCCATGCCCGGACCAACACCGACGAGGCAAAAACCGTTGCCGACCGGTTGAAATCATTGGAGCATTGAGTGGCTGGCGCGTAACCTCGCCAACAATTGACGCTCACAACCTCACAACTATGCGGGTCATTCACGTCATTACGCGGCTGATCGTCGGCGGCGCGCAGGAAAATACCGTCGCCACCGTCATGGGATTGCGAAAATACGCCGGGGTCGAAGTCCGGTTGATTTCCGGCCCAACCTCCGGCCCCGAAGGCTCGATGGAAGCTGAAGTAACCGCCGTCCCCGGCCTGCTGACGGTCGTGCCCGAATTGGTCCGCCCGGTCCGGCCGATTGAGGACCATGCAGCGCTCAAAAAGCTCGAAAAAATTTTCCGCGAGCAAAAACCCGACATCGTCCACACTCACAGCGGCAAAGCGGGGATTCTCGGGCGTCTGGCCGCCAGGCGCGCCGGCGTTCCAGTCGTGATTCATACGATCCATGGCCCGTCCTTCGGAAAATTCCAAGGCCGCCCCGCCAATTTCATTTTTCGCCTGGCCGAAAAATACGCCGGAGGCGCCACCACTCATTTTGTCGTCGTGGCCGACGCGATGAAAACCCTGTATCTGGCCGCGGGCATCGGACGGCCGGAACACTATACGAGGATTTTCAGCGGCTTCGCGCTCGAACCCTTCCTGGCGGCGAAAAATGACCCGCAATTCAGACAGCGACTCGGAATCGCGCCGGACGATTTCGTTATCGGCAAAATCGCGCGACTGTTCAAGCTCAAAGGACATGACGATTTGCTGGCTGTGGCGCCGGAACTGGTGCGCCAAAATCCAAAAATCAAATTCCTGCTGGTGGGCGGCGGCGAATGGCGCGGACGCCTGGAAGCGCTGGCCAGGAGCCGCGGAGTGGAAAAACAGTTTGTCTTCGCAGGACTGGCGCCGCCGGGAGAGGTGCCGAAGTTTGTCGGCATCATGGACGCGCTGGTCCATTTGTCTTTGCGGGAAGGTTTGCCGCGCGCGTTGCCGCAGGCGCTCGCCGCCGAAAAACCCGTTGTCGCCTATGATTGCGACGGCGCGGGGGAAATTTGTTTCGACGGCAAAACTGGTTTTTTAATCCAGCCGGGCGACCTGCCGGCGCTGAAAGACCGCCTGCTCCGCCTGGCGGCCGACGCCTCCTTGCGCAAACAATTCGGACAGGCGGGGTCAAAATTCGTCCGCGAAAATTTTGGCGTCGAAAAAATGGTGGAGGCCATCTACGCTCTCTACCGAAAACTTGCCGCTGAACGCGGCATCGCCCCGTGATTTTTCCATTCAATTTTTTCCTGGCCGCATTTGCCTCGGCGTTTTTGGCGTCGCTGCTCGCGTTGCCGCTCTGGCGCCAATGGGCGCTGCGCGTGAACCTGGTGGACGAGCCGGGGAGGCGCAAAATCCACGACCAGCCGGTTCCGCTGGCCGGCGGATTTGCCGTATTGACGGGGATTTTGTTGCCGGTGATCGCCGGGGCGGCGTGCATCGGATTCGGAGTGGTCAAGGTTTCCTCTGCCTCGTTGCTGGCCTACGGGTTGGAACGCCGGGGGCTGGAACTGGCCGCGATTGCGTGCGGCGCGGTGGCCGTCACCCTCCTCGGCTGGCTGGACGACAAACGCGAACTGAAACCGTTGCCAAAATTTGCGGGCCAATTTTTGATCGCGCTGCTGGTCGCCGTCGCCTGCAAGCGCATCACCTTGTTTGTCCACAGCGAAATCTTCAGCTACACCATCACCATCTTGTGGCTGCTCACGGTCATCAACGCCTTCAACTTCATGGACAACATGAACGGCCTTTGCGCGGGCGTCGGCGCCATTGGGGCCTTTTTCTTCGGCCTTATCGCCGGCGCCGACGGCGAATACCTGGTGGCCACGGTGGCATTTTTGATGTTCGGCGCCCTGCTGGGATTTTTGCCGTGGAATTTCCCGAAAGCGCGGGCATTCCTGGGTGATGCGGGCAGTCATCTGGTGGGTTACCTGCTGGCGGTCATGGCGATTTTGCCGCATTTTTATTCAAAACAAAATCCGCATCCTCTGGCGGTCTTTTCGCCTCTGCTGGTATTGGCGGTCCCGCTGGCGGATTTGGCCCGGGTGGCCGTGGCGCGGACGTTTCAAGGCAGGCCATTTTGGGTCGGAGACACCAATCATCTTTCGCATTGGCTCGTGCGCAAGGGATTGAGCCGGATGCGCGCCGTGCTGCTCATCTGGCTCGCCGCCGTCCTGGTTGGGGCGCTCGCCTGCCTCTGAAAGCCCGGATTGTTCGCAACTTTTTCAACTGTGCGGCGTTCAAAAGTGTAGGCAAATCCCATAAAAAAAGAATATGCGCCCATTCCAATTGCTGCTGGTGGCCGGTTGTTGTGCGTTCGCTCTGGCGGCCCGCGCCCAGGAATCCACCAACGCGCCGGCAACCAAAATCGAGAATTTTGAACTGCAAACCGACACGGTCATCGTCAAAGCCTTCAGCCCGATCGGCACCATCAACACCAGCGCGGGCGTCGTCTCCGTTCGTTGCAAGCAATCCATTGACGCAACCACCGGCCGCGCCTTATACGGGATCTCGGTCGGGTTGACCGCCGATCAACTCCACGGATTCCTGGTGGTGGATTACGATGAATTGGACGCCCTGCTGGGCGGCTTGGATTATCTCAACAAAATCAGCTATGACGTGACGCCCTTGACGGCCTTCGACGCCGCTTTCACCACGCGTTCGGGATTGCGGATTGCGGCACATAGTGAACGGCGCGAGGGCGGCATCGCGATCTATTTGCAATTTGAGGGCGCCCCGCGGATTCCGCTGTCGTCCGACCAGTTTTCGCAATTTCAAAGTCTCATCGTGCAGGCCAAGGCCGCGCTCGACCTGATCCGGAATAGAGCTTCACCGCCGTAGAACGGTATCGCGTTGCGCCCACTCGGGGTTCGGTCCCGGGAAATCCAGATTGTAATTCAGCCCGCGGCTTTCGGGGCGCATCAACGCGCACCGCACAATCAATTCCGCCACCGTGGCGATGTTGCGCAATTCCAGCAAATCGCTCGTCACGATAAAATTCCAGTAATAGTCCCGGATTTCCTCCTGCAAATTGGCGATGCGTTTGGCGGCGCGTTCCAGCCGCTTGTTCGTGCGCACAATGCCGACGTAATCCCACATCAGCCGGCGGATTTCATCCCAGTTGTGCGAAACCACGACCAATTCATCGGCATTGGTGGCGTTGCCGGACTGCCAGAGGGGAATTTTCACATCCGCCGGCGGCGGAATGTTGGCAATGGCCTTCGCCGCCGCGCGATGCGCGCAAACCAGCGCCTCCAGCAGTGAATTGCTTGCCAGCCGGTTCGCGCCGTGCAAGCCGGTGCAGGCCACTTCACCCACGGCGTAAAGTCCCGCGATGTCCGTCTCGCCATCCACGTTCGTCACCACGCCGCCGCACTGGTAGTGCGCCGCTGGCACCACGGGAATCGGCTCCTTGGTGATATCAACGCCATAACCGAGGCAGGTGTGATAAATGTTCGGAAACCGTTCGATGATGAACTTTGCCGGCTTGTGCGTCATATCGAGCACCACGCAATCCGCGCCTGTCTTCTTCATCTCACTGTCAATCGCGCGCGCCACAATATCACGCGGCGCGAGCGACTTCATCGGATGCGCGCCGTCCATGAACTCCACGCCATCCAGATTTTTCAAGACGCCGCCTTCCCCCCGGACGGCTTCCGAAATCAGGAACGATTTTGCTTTGGGATGATACAGGCAAGTCGGATGGAATTGCACAAACTCCATGTTGGCGATGCTGGCGCCCACGCGATACGCCATGGCCACGCCGTCACCGGTGGCGATGTCCGGGTTGGTCGTGTAGAGATAAACCTTGCCGCAACCGCCCGTGGCCAGCAGGGTCACCGGCGCGGAAAACGTCCAGACGCGATTGCTTTTTTTGTCGAAAACGTAGGCGCCCAGGCAACGATTTTTGCCGACGTAACCGAGCTTCTGGCCGGTGATTAAATCAATTGCCAGATGATTTTCGAATATGGAAATGTTCGGCTGCTTTGAAATCGCGTTTAACAAGGCGGCCTCGATTTCCCGGCCGGTCATGTCCTTGGCGTGCAGGATGCGCCGGCGTGAATGGCCGCCTTCGCGTCCCAGGTCCAGCTCACGCGAACCCGAATGGTTTTCAACTTCGGAAAATTTCATCCCCAGTTCAATCAATTCCTGAATGCGCGCCGGCCCCTCCTCGACGATGGTGCGGACCACCGGCTCCTTGCATAGCCCCGCGCCGGCGGCGAGCGTGTCGCGCACGTGCAGCTCAAACGAGTCGTCCCGTCCCGTCACCGACGCGATGCCGCCCTGCGCGTAATTGGTATTCGACTCCGCCCGGTTTTTTTTCGTGACAATGGCCACCCGGCCATGCGGCGCGACCTTCAACGCGAAGGAAAGCCCCGCTATGCCGCTGCCGAGTATCAGAAAATCAAATTGTTTCATGGCGGTGTCTGACCATCCTCCAATACAGCAGAAACGAAAGGCTTAATCAATCTTGCTCCCGCGGCGGTAGTGCCTTAATTTGAAAATTGTTTCCCTGCTTTCAAGTCCTGAATCCCATCTTTCCCTGATATAAATGCGTGTTTATTTAGCCCTGGCGAATTCATGTCCTGGTTTCAATTCATTTCTTTCCATGTTCAAAGACACCGGACAATCGTTTCCAAGCGATTTTATTCCCCACATCGTTCAACCAATTCGGCGACCGTCCAATCGCTGTTTTCCACACCCGCAGCCATTGCAGGCGTCATTCGGATCGCCAAATGCGTTTTCACAAAGTTGTCATACGCAAAATTGAGCGCGACCGCAGCTTGAAAAATCTCAAATCAACGAATGGGCAAGACAGATAAGTGCTTCGTTTGCTTGGGTTTCGCTTGAATTAAGAAACCCCTTGACACCCTTGGGTTTTGTGGTATTTTTATACCACAGAAAGATAAAATATGTTCGGCGAATTCATTAAAAAATTACGTGCTGAAAAACGACTCGGCCTCCGAGAATTTTGCATCGCCGCTGATTATGACCCCAGTAATTGGAGCAAAATTGAGAGAGGAGCATTGTCGCCACCCCAAAACTACGATGTTCTTCGGCGAATTGCATTGATATTGGGTCTCCTGGAAGATTCAGTCGAGTGGAGAAATCTCTTCGATTTCGCCGCGATTGAGGCTGGAAAGATTCCCGAATACATAATGAGCGACGCTGAACTTGTAAAAAAATTGCCGATTTTCTTTCGCACGGTGGGCGGAAAAAAACCCACTGAAGAAGAATTGAAAAGACTAGCCGATATTCTCAAGCATTCGTAACAAAGGCTCACCGTGATAAACCCGCAGCGGTTTAAGGCGATTTGGAAAACCCCAGATGAGATTTCTGCGGCTGTGGAAGATATTCGTCGAAAATACGATATTCTTCAACAACATCCGATTAACATATTGGCGTTCGCTGAATTTGACTTAAATTTTGCCTTTCGATTCGCGCCCATTCGTCGCCTTGGTCAAGATGCTTGTTTACTCACCGATTTGAGTGGAATTGTTTTTGATACTGATGATTTCAAGGCTGAACAATATGGCAATCGCTTGCGTTTTTCAGTCGCTCACGAACTTGGCCATTTTTTTCTGCATGACTACATTTACCGGCAAGTTGATTTTAAGCGAATCGAGGAATGGCTGGATTTCATTAACAAAATACCCAGCGAAGAATGGGCTAAAGTTGAATGGCAGGCAGACGAATTTGCCGGACAACTCCTTGTGCCATTAGAAAAATTAGTGACGTGCATGGAGGAATTAATGATAGATGCCGAACGCGAAGGATATACCAAACTTGGCGATGATGCTGTATGGGATTTTCTTTGCAGGGGGCTTGCGCCTGAATTTGGTGTCTCGCAAGCAGCAATTCAAACACGGCTACGACGCACAAAGCTGCGTTAATTCAAATTAAGGCACTACCCCCGCGGCGGATGACGGCGTAAATTTGCGTATGAAATGCTATTTGCCATTGCTGATGGCCGGATTGTTTCTCGTCACCAAATGCGAGGCTTTATCCTGGCATCCCGGCTGGCATCTGGTTTGGCACGACGAATTCAACAAAAACGGTCCGCCGGATCCGGCCAATTGGAGTTACGAGCGCGGTTTCGTCCGCAATCACGAATTGCAATGGTATCAACCGGACAACGCCTATTGCACCAACGGCCTGCTCATCCTCGAAGCCCGCCAGGAACGCCGGCCCAATCCATCCTACCGCACCAATGCCTCGAGCTGGACCCGGCAACGCCAATGGATTGATTACACCTCCGCCAGCATCAACACCCGCGACAAACGGGAATTTCTCCATGGCAAATTTGAAATGCGCGCCCGTATTGATGTGCGCCAGGGAAGCTGGCCCGCCTTCTGGACCCTGGGCAGCGACGTGACCGGCGTCGGTTGGCCCGCGTGTGGCGAAGTGGACATCATGGAGTTTTATGCCGGCAACGTCCTGGCCAACATCGCTTACCGCTCGAATTCCAAGGCAAAATGGTCAACGGTAAAGAAACCAGTCGCTGGCCTCGGCGGGGAGCAATGGGCCAAACGCTTTCATATTTGGACCATGAACTGGGAGACCAACACAATAGACCTGTTGCTGGACGGGAAATTAATGAACCACATGGACCTCACCAATGCCGACACCGCTGATTACGGCAATCCCTTTCGCAGGCCGCAATATCTGCTCTTGAATTTGGCCATTGGCTCAAATGGCGGCGACCCGTCCCACACTCGATTTCCCATCCGTTATGAAATGGACTGGGTCCGCGTCTATCAGCGCAACCCCGGTCCTCCTCAAAGCGGCGCGTTGTCAATTAATCGCGTTTTTCCCACGAAAACCGCCAGCGCCATGTGCATGCCGGTTTTGACTTCCGAAACCGTCCGCAAGGTTTCGGGGTCGAAAAATTCGACGTAGTCGAGGCGCGCCAGCGGCGCGGCGGTAATGAACCTCTTGATGTCCGTCTTCATTTTCCCGGCGGAAGTCGGTTTTCGTCTCACCGCCGCTTTTGCCGCGTTTAATGCGTGGTAAAGAATCACCGCCTGCGCCCGTTGCTCCGGGTCCAGATATCTGTTCCGCGAACTCATCGCCAGTCCGTCCCGTTCCCGCAGCGTTGGCGCAACAATGATTTTCACCGGAAAATTCAAATCAGCGACCATGCGTTTGATGATGGCCGCCTGCTGAAAATCTTTTTGCCCGAAAATCGCCACATCCGGCCGGACGATGTTAAACAATTTGGCCACTACGGTCGCCACGCCGCGAAAATGCGCCGGGCGCGACACGCCCTCCATGGTGCGCGACAATTTTTCTTCCACGACGCAAGTGCTGAAATCGGACCGGTACATCTCCGCATCAGCCGGCGCAAAAACCGCGTCCACACCGGCGGCGCGGCACAACTTCAAATCGCGTTTCAGGTCGCGCGGATAGCTGGCCAAATCCTCCTTCGGTCCAAACTGCGTGGGGTTGACATAAATGCTGACAACGACCCGGCCATTTTTGGCGACAGCCCGTCGCGCACGCTTGACCAGGCTCAAATGGCCTTCATGCAAATAGCCCATCGTCGGCACAAAACCGATTTGGGTTACCGCGCGCCGCCACTGACGGGCCAATCGCTGCATCGCGGCGACGGTTTTAACGAGTTGCATGAAATAAAAGTGGGGCAATAAATTTGCGCGATCAAACAAATTAACAAACTTCGCGAAGCGTCATGGAGTGCGGTGGCCGTGACACCGCTTTCGAACGGTCCACTGTCCCCAAACTGCGAGCGCCTTGCAAAACTCGGACACGCGCCTCTCCAAAAAAACGCGAAGGTCTTCACCTTCGCGTTCTTGTTTCAAGGACTTTTTAATGGCGCGCGGTGAAATTCAGCGGCGCGCTTTGCGGCATTTCATGGGCGCAGGGCTGGTTCGTCGGCGCCTCCGGGGCGCGCTCGTTCGGCAATACAATTTTGTTCGACAGCATCCAGGCTTCCACTTCCTCGCCGCTGACGTCAGCCAGCATGTGGCCGTTGATTTCAACGCACGGACTCAGCATCTGGCCGCTCTTCTCAATCATTTCCTGCCGTTGCAGTGGATCGTTGATGATGTCGCGGTCTTCGAACGGCAGGTCGTATTTGCGCAGCACGGCGCGCACGCCCTGGCTCCAGCCGCAGGTCGGTTTCAAATAAGCGATGATTTTTGGTTTGCTCATGGTTTTACAATTTTTGCTTTTCCTGTGGCAATATAATGCCACAGCCGGGAGATTTTGCCATTAAAAAATTGCCGTTCGCGGGCGGGTAAGGGCGCGCTCGCCTGTGCGGAATCGCCGATCCTAAATCCTCAATCGTTCCAATCGGACATCGCCAATCAGCCTAATAGGCCGCCTGCGCCCCTTTGGTGGAATGTTTTTTCATCCACGGCATCAGGGCGCGGAGTTTGACGCCGGTTTTCTCGATGGGATGCCTTTCGCCTTTCTTGAGCAACGCGTGGTATTTCTTGTAGCCGCCTTTGTATTCGGCCACCCAGTTCCTGGCGAATTTGCCCGATTGAATGTCCTTGAGCGCGGCTTTCATCCGTTTCTTGACGCCGGAATCAATGATTTTTGGCCCAACGGACACGTCGCCCCATTTCGCCGTTTCCGATACCGAAAATCTCATGCCGCTGATGCCCGACTCGTTCATCAAATCAGCGATGAGTTTCAATTCATGCAGGCATTCGAAATAGGCCATCTCCGCTGAGTAACCGGCTTCCACGAGCGTTTCGAATCCGGCCAGAACGAGCGCGCTGAGGCCGCCGCAGAGCACCGTCTGTTCGCCAAACAAATCCGTTTCGGTTTCCTCCCGGAAATTGGTTTCGATGACCCCGGCGCGCGTGGCGCCGATGCCTTTGGCCCAGGCCAGCGCGATGGCTTTGGCCGCTTTGCCGCCTTGATAGACTGCAATCAGGCTCGGCACGCCCTTGCCTTCAACGTATTGCCGGCGCACGATGTGGCCGGGGCCTTTCGGGGCCACCATGATGACGTTCACGCTTTTCGGCGGCACGACGGTCTTGAAATGAATCGAAAAACCGTGCGCGAACAACAGCGTCTTGCCCGGCGCGAGATTTGGCGCGATGTCCTTTTCATAAGCCGCCGGCTGTTTCGTGTCCGGCAGGGAGACGAAAATCACCTCGGCGCGGCGGACGGCCTCGGCGGTGCTGACAACTTCGAATCCCTTTTCCTTCGCGACGGGAATGGACTTGCTTCCTTCGTAAAGTCCGATGATGACGTGGCAACCGCTGTCTTTGAGGTTGAGCGCGTGCGCATGGCCCTGGGAGCCAAAGCCGAGCACGGCGAGGGTCTTGTTTTGTAACACGCCCAAATCGGCGTCCTTGTCGGTGTAAACTTTTGCCATAAAATCGTGAAACGAACTTCAAGGTTAACCACGCCGGGGAAGCCGGTCAATTTGGAAATTT
>DATJSQ010000207.1:0-5631 GCA_035503995.1 Verrucomicrobiia bacterium
AATGCTGGCAACGGCAGGTGACGAAGCGAGGCTGATTTGCGGACGTGTCCATTGGCAAGCCGGTAGCAGATTTGAAAATGCCAATCAAGTATCAAGTATTATCATCGGCCAGCGGCGACAATGCGGCGCGATGTGTGGAACGGGAAAGAAACCCCATTGGGTTCTGGAGATCATGTAGGTGTTCTGTCCCATTGAAACAACCCCTGAATTTGTCGAGCAGCCACCATTAAAATGAAGGTTGTGAGTCTTGGCGGCAATGTTGTTGCCAAGACTCAGTCCGAATACGGATGATTTGCGGACTTGGAAGTCCGCGCTACGCCGGTTGCGCCTTCAATTTCAGGACGATGATGCTAAATGGCGGCAAGGTGCAATCGAAATTGGGTCCAAAGCCGTTCGTCGTGGTGGTGACGGGGACCACGTTTCGCGGCTGGCGGATGGAGTTTGAGCCGTCAGCCTTGCCGGTCAACGCGATAACGGTGCCGGTGGATGCGAGCGCAGTGGCGCCGGTGATGCGGATGGCCACCGTCGCGGCGGTGGCCTGTGGATTCACCAGCTTGACAAAAATTTCGCCGGTCTTGCTGTCGCGCGTGGCGCAACCTTGGACCGGCGTTTGGATGGATGCGGTGGAGAGGATTTCGTCGCCGAGATTGCGGCTGAACATTTGAATGGCGTAATAGCTCGGTGAGCCGTAGCACGAAATCGCATTGTAACCGATCAAGTCCGGACGCCACTGCCGCGCGCCGGGATTCACATTCACCAACAGCGGCGCGTAGCATTGCATCTTGATCAAGTCGGAATTCCGTTCCATCGCCGCCATGAAAACGCTGTCCCCGATTGCGGCCTTCAGGTCGGGCGTCGGCGGTTGCCTCTCAGAGCGGCGGTCCCACGGCGGAAATGACGTTTCGTATGCCGCCCATTCACCCACGAATATTTCCGGCCCGCTACGGTCATAATTCGTCGCGTATCCCGGCGACATGCGCAGAAAATCGCTCACCGAGCGATAGTAGTGCCCGTCCAATACATCGGGTTTCCGGCCATGGACACGGGCGCTTTCCGGCTGATCGTCCCCGATGGTGGAAATCACTTTAAGCCGCGGATATTTCGCCTTGATTGCATCGTAAAATTGTGCGAACCGCTGGTCGTAGCTCCCGGATTTGTCGAACCAATCCTCGTTTCCAATCTCGACGTAATTCAAATTGAACGGCGCCGGATGACCGTCCCTGGCGCGCTGTGCTCCCCAGGTGGTCGTCGTGCCGCCAATCACATATTCAATTTCATCGAGGGCATCCTGCACGAACGGTTGCAGATCGGGGCCGGGATTGATGTGTTTGCCGTCAAGCGAATAGCCGGCATAGACGGCCATTACCGGCTGGGCGTTCATGTCCTGGCACCACTCCAGGTATTCCAAAAGCCCCAACCCATCCGTCGAGCGATAGCCCCACGGACCCTCGTGGCCATGCCGCCGGTCAATCGGCCCAATCGTTTTCTTCCATTCGAATCGGCTGTCCACCGTGCTGCCTTCAAGATAATTGCCGCCGGGAAAACGCAGGAACTTCGGATTCAAATCCACCAGCATTTGCATCAGGTCTTTGCGAAATCCATTCGGCTGGTTGTGCCACGTTGGTGGAAACAGCGAAACCATTCCCAGCCAAAGGGTCCCCGGCTGATCGAGCGTGATGACAAAACGCGCCTGCGCCGTCGGAGCCACGCGGCCGGTCTTAAGCCGGACTTCAAATTTTTTCCACCCGGTCGCCAGGCCGGAAAATTTTTTGGAAGCATAGACCTTGCTCCCGTCATCACTGACGATGGACACGGTGACCGGCCCGGAAAAATTGGAATCCGCGCGGGCCAGAATGGTGGCCCGGTAAGTCGTCCTGGGTTGCACCGGAATGCCCCAATAACCGCTATTGGCCACGCCCGCGGGATGCTCCTTCCCCGCTTCTGTCACCATCAGGCGCAGGCTCATCGTGAGCTGGTCATTGAAAGAATTGGTCGGGTCGAGCGCCAGGGTCGCGGCTGAGTGGTCGTCACTCACCACCGACCAATGGACCGGCGTCGTGGCATCGTCCAAAAAGGCGCGGTTCTGAATCAGCTCGGCGTAAAGGCCGCCGTCATAGGCATGATTGATCTCCTCGGTCATCAGCCCATAGAGAAGCGGACTGACGTTTCCGGCTGAGTGACTTGCGTCAATTGTGAAGGTGGGAACGGTCGCCAGACAGGAAACTCCGGCGAAGGCAAAAGCCAAAAGAATTGCGTTAGTTTTCATCTATTGCGCGGTGCAGAGAAGCTGAGGATAAAAGATTGCAGCGGTTTGGCAAAGGCAATTGCATTGACGTCATTGAAGTGTCCAATGCGTTGGCACGACCGACGCCTGCCGCAACCAAGGCCACGGTTCCAGAGGGTCGTTTCATTTTCAACGAGTTTCAATGTCTGCCGTTCCAACCTTTAATCCATCCGCTGTCGCCATCAGCGTGATTTTCCCCGGCTGCCCGGGCTGGCCACGAACAATGACCAGGCAAAGTCCGTTGAAGGCCTGGCGATCGTGCGATGGGAAAGGCACGAAACTCGTGGGATCTCCATTGTCCGTTGCGACGATCTCGCCGGGTCCCTGGACGTGGAAATGAATCTCATTGTTTGCGCGGGGCGCCATGACGCCATGTTTGTCCGTCACGGTCACGGTCACAAAGGACAAATCCTTCCCGTCGGCGGAAATCGTCCGGCGATCCGGTTCCAGCTTAAGTCTTGCCGGCTCGCCGGCGGTTTTAACCTCGTCAGTCGCCCAAACTTTGCCATTTTTGTAAGTGACCACCTTTAGTGTGCCCGGCTCGTACACGACATCGTCCCATCGCAAGCGATACTCGTATTGCCCCTTTTTTCTCCAGCCGAGTGATTTGCCGTTTAGAAACAACTCTCCTTCATCGCCGGAGGTGAAGACATGGACTGGTGTGACCTGTCCGACCCGTTCGGGCCAGGTCCACTGCGGCAAGATATGCGCCATTGGATAATCCGGGCGCCAATGCGCTTGATAAAGATAGAACCGGTCCTTCGGAAACCCGGCCAGGTCAATGATGCCGAAATAGGAACTGCGCGAAGAATCGAACGGCGTCGGTTCGCCGAGATAATCCCAACCCGTCCAAACAAATTCGCCGGCAACGCAGGGATTCTTCTCCTGTGAGGCAAACACCTTGTCGGGCGATGATCCCCAAGGGGCACGATACAATTCGTACGCGCTGACTTGATGCCTGACCGGGTCTTCACCTGAGTTCCACGTTGCTGCCGCGTCAATATTAGTGGTGACGGGAAAAATATATTCGCCACGGCTGCTTAATGTTGACGCGGTTTCACTGCCGAAGATCACCTTGTCCGGGAATTTCTCATGGAACGCCGGATATTTTCCGGGACTGCCGCGAATTCCGGCGCCCTGGTAATTCAATCCAATCACATCGAGGACGGCGGGCAGCGGATCGGTCGGACGCGACCAATTCATCGCGCTGGTCGTCGGGCGTGTCGGGTCCTCCTCGTGGACAATGTCACAGAGTTCGCGGGCCATGGGGATTCCATTCAAGCCTGTGAATTGCTCGCCGACCTCGTTGCCGATGCTCCACATGATCACCGAAGGATGGTTCCGGTCGCGCCGCAATTGCGCGCGCAAATCCTGCTCATGCCAGTCCCGAAAAATCAGATGAAAATCGCAAGGGGTCTTCTGGCGCAGCCAGACATCGAACGATTCATCCATGACCAGGAAACCCATTTTGTCCGCCAGTTCCAACAATTCGGGTGCGGGCGGATTATGGCTGGTGCGAATCGCATTACAGCCCATCTCCTGCAACAGTTGCAATTGCCGCTGCGCCGCCCGGTAGTTGAACGCGGCGCCCAGCGCGCCCAGGTCATGGTGGTCGCAAACCCCTTTCAACTCGATATGCTCGCCGTTCACAAACACCCCCGCGTTCGGGTCAAACTTCAGCGTGCGGATTCCAAACGGTGTTTCGTAACGGTCCACGGCCTTTCCATCTTTGGTCACCGTTGTCACCGCCAGGTAGCGATTGGGACGCTGTGTCGGTGGGGGGCCCCAAAGTTTTGGATTGGCGATTGTGCCACGGCCATCCGCCACGGCGCTGCCGCCCGGTGGAATTTGCAACTCAACAGGCGCGATGGTTGCGGCAGCGGAGCCGACTTTTTTATCGTTCGCATCCAACGCAAAGATCTCCGTCGCCACGTTTACAGCCGCGGCCTGCCCGGCATCGTTATCCACCGTCACCTTCAAATCAACGGTGGCGGATTTCGGGGAAACGTCGGGCGTCGTCAATTGCGTTCCCCAATGCCCCACGTGCAGCGGCTGGGTTTTTACGAGCCAAACGTTCCGGTAAATTCCGGCGCCAGGATACCAACGCGACGAATCGGGTGGATTGTCCAGGCGAATGGCCAATTCGTTTGTGCCGCCGGGTTTCACATACGGCGTCAAATCCACGCGCCAGGACGCATAACCAAAGGGCCACCCACCGACCAATTGGCCGTTCAACCACACGGTCGAGTAGGACATCGCCCCATCCACGTCGAGAAAAATGCATTTGCCGGCGTCCTCTGCCGGAATGTTCAACGCCTTTCGATACCAGCCGATGCCGGCGGTCGGCAATCGTCCCATGCCGCCTCCACCGGAACGGATGAACGGCCCGGCAATGGCCCAATCATGCGGCAGGTTCACCAATTGCCACGAGCGGTCGTCAAATCCCGGCCGCACGTAAGCAACACTGTCGCCCAGATTTCCCCGGGGGCGCACGAAACGCCGTGACGGGTCTTTGATGAAGTCATTGCCTGTCGGCAGGATCCATTGCTTGATGACTGCCAGCGGCGTATTCGATTTCGCGGTTCCGTTATTCGACGCGTTGCCGTCACCTTCGGCTTCACCAAATCCGCGCATGGTCCCGGCTGGCCGCACGTCGTAAAGAAGGCTTACCGGGCAGTTCGTCGGGTCGCCTTTGGTGAAGCGCCAGTTGTCATCAATGGAAATGCGCTCACGCGGTGAGTCGGCCATCGCGGCGAACCCCGCGGCGGCGGCAAATAAGAGCATGGAGGCAAATCGTTTCATGGGTGAGCGACGTGAATGGATGGATGTGTGACTGCTTAATTGTTAGCGGAATAATCGCTTTCTACAAGCGGATCTTGCGGCTGGCGCCTGACGCCGGTTGCCGGGCCTCCCGGCTCAAAAAATCTTGCGCCTGCCAATCCGTCTCCCTGGGAAAAGCACACGATGAGGTCGGCTTTTAAGACATACGCGACTTTAAATCCAATCCCCATACAGCCCCATTAGTTCGTTCCAGTTTCTGAGAGCCCGGACATCCAGAATGGACGCGTCGGGGCTGGGCCTGACGCCTCCTTTCAGGCGGCCCTGCTGGGCGCGTAAAACGCGGCGCTCCCAACGGGAGATTTCATGGAGAGGCGTTACGAACGGCTTCATTTCAAAAGGAGGCAGGGCAATTAAAAGCCGCTTTGCGCCGTCCCATCTTTCATTGCAACTGTAAACTGGCCAATAGATTCAATTCCGTCGGAGTAAAACCATTGGCATCCTGATGCCAATAGATGTCGGTTTGTCCCAATGCGCCTGCATAAGTGTTAAATCTCCACATGTTACCA
>DATJSQ010000208.1:0-4324 GCA_035503995.1 Verrucomicrobiia bacterium
TTTCTGACCGGCTTCCGCCACCGGCAGAGCCTCGCTCTGGGCCCCGGTTTCCCAATCCATCAGCGCCGCGTTGGGGACAATGCCGCCGTTTTCAAACTCGGTCCATCCCATCATCGTGCGTCCTTTGGACTGGATGAAGGAGGCCAGATTGGTCGAAAGCCAGTGCTGATAAGCGACGATGGACGTTGTCCCATTGGGAGTGATGCCCAGCGCGGTCATTTGGTTGACATCATTGCTATAGCTGTTCCATTGCTGGTCGTAACTGGCGACGACTTCATCGCCGCCACAGTGGATGTATTGGCTCGGGAAAATCGCCATGACTTCGCTCAGGATCTCCTCAAAAAACGCCATTGTCCCGGGCGTGCCGGGACTGTAGAGATCCACGCCGTAATTGATGTTGGGATAATCCATATTGTAATCCGCCTGCGGATTGCCGCAGCCAAATTGCGGATAGGCCGCCAAACCGGCGGTGGCATGGCAGGGAATTTCAATTTCCGGCACCACGGTGATATGGAGTTGCTGGGCGTAGGCGACGATTTCACGCGCGTCCGCCTGGGTGAAAAATCCGCCATATTGTCCCGCCGCATTGGTCGCGCTGCTGGCGCGCGGATTCAGGGTGTAATCTATGCCCGTGCGCCAGGCGCTGTTGGTCGTGAGGGCGGGATAATTGGTAATTTCCAGGCGCCAGCCCTGGTCATCGGTCAGGTGCCAGTGCAGCACATTCAACTTGTGCAGGGCCATGGCGTCGAGCAGTTGTTTGATTTGGTCTTTGCCGATGAAATGCCGCGCCACGTCCAGCATGACACCCCGCCAGGGAAATCGCGGCTGGTCATAGATATAAACGCAGGGGACCGTCCAAATGACATTGGTTGCCGGCTGGGCCGCAAAAATCTGCGGCGGCAACAATTGCAGCAGCGATTGCACGCCATAAAAAACTCCCGCCGTGGCCGGAGCGCGAATGACCACCGAATCGGGCGCCACCGTCAGTTCATATCCTTCGGCGCCCAGGTTTGTGTTGGCATTGGCGCTCGTCAGCAAAATGGAGTCGCGGACCGGACCGCCTGCGCTCGTCGGGAGGACAACAAATTGCTGACCTGTGGATCTGAATAGTTGGGCCGCGAGATAGTCGCCGGTGGTTTGGGATATGGTATCGGTATAGATCTTAACCAGCGGATGGCCCGGAGCGGAGGCCGGCGTTTCAGTTGGGCAAAGAGTAAAAACGCCCGGGCGAAGTTGCATTTGCTCCGGCAACGGAATGATGGCCGGGGTGGCGGCATATCCGGCCGGCGCCAACGCCAACAAAATGACCGTCACGTGCCCAATCAATTTTTTCATGGGGATAAAAAGATATCCGAGGGACTGTTTCTATGAAAGTATGGCCGACAAGTCTTGATTATATCGCAGAAGCTCAGGATTTGCAACGTCGAAATCGCCACTTTTCGAAAATCGGCAACGAATTGGCGGGGCGCAAATCAGGTTTTGGCGTGAGCGTCAATGCCATTAAAACTCAAAAATCCCTTTGGGATTCTTGCGCGCGTCGGGCAACCATTCGTTCGGAGTGGTGTTTTAAGCTAAAAATCCTAATGAAACATTGGGCCTTCCTGACGGTTCTGATTTACGCGCTTGCGTTGTTGTTGCTTGCGGTTCCGGCGATTGTCATCGCTTTTTCCGCAAAGCATATTTTCTCCATCAAGATGGCCGCCACAGTCTATCATGAATATGGTTTCTGGCTTTGGCTGGCCGTTCTGGTTGGCGGGCAGGCGCTTCTGTTGCTGTTGCCCATTGATATCGCTGAAAAACGATTGCCGGCACGGCGCCATCTCAAGGTGCCGATCATCGTTAGTGGATTCTTTTTTGGCCTGTTGGTATTGGCCGCAATTCTCTGTCTGCTTTCCGCTGCCTATGGCGATCGCGTGCCGGGTTATTATGACCTTGGTTATGATTTAGGCGGCCAGGACACAGCCATCGGCGGTTTTCTCACGGGTATGATTGTGCTGTTTCTTTTTTGGCTCGGCTGGATGATGGTATTTCGTCGCGCCACTGCACGCGATGAGCCGGACACGATAGTCAAACGTTCTACCCGCTGGCTTCTGCGCGGCAGTATTTTGGAATTGTTGGTAGCCGTGCCCAGTCATGTGATTGTGCGCCGCCGCGACGATTGCTGCGCGCCGATTTTCACGTTCTGGGGAATGGCCACCGGCATTTCGGTAATGTTGTTATGTTTCGGCCCCGGCGTTTTCTTCCTGTTCGTCGAGAGATTTCGGCGATTAAAGCCGCAAGCGGCGCCCGCGGTGAAACCGTAACGGGAATTACGAAGCGATTCGGTAGGCCAGATATCCGCCGACGCCGGCGGAAATAATTGCCGAAGTTCGAAATCCATTGTCAACGGGCGGATCGGTGTTAGATTTCCGGCGGTTCGTTTTCACAATTCAATTAATAAGGAGAGATTTTTATGCCAAAAATGCGCGCTGCTCAAATTACCCGTCCGGGCGGGGTTTTCGAACTGGTCGAACGCCCGATTCCTGAACCTTCCGCCGGCCAGGTCCGGGTCAAAGTCCAGGCCTGCGGCATCTGCCACAGTGACTCGCTGGTCAAAGAGGGGCAATGGCCCGGTATCCAATATCCCCGTGTGCCCGGTCATGAAGTGATCGGCGTGGTGGATGCGGCTGGGCCCGGCGTCACACAATGGAAACCCGGCCAGCGGGTTGGGGTGGGATGGCATGGCGGCCATTGCGGCATGTGCGATGCCTGCCGTAATGGGGATTTCTTTGGCTGCACGGTGGCGCTCCAGGTGACAGGCATTTCTTTCGACGGCGGTTACGCGGATTATCTGGTTGCGCCTGCCGTGGCCCTGGCGATGGTGCCGCCTGAGTTGCCGGCGGTGGATGGGGCGCCGCTCATGTGCGCCGGCATCACCACCTACAATGCCCTTCGCAATAGCGGGGCGCGGGCGGGCGACCTCGTGGCCGTGCTCGGCCTTGGAGGGCTTGGCCATCTGGGGGTCCAATATGCCGTGAAAATGGGCTTTCGGACCGTGGGGATCGCGCGTGGCAAAGACAAGGGGCCGCTGGCCCAAAAGCTCGGCGCGCACCATTACATTGACAGTGACGTCGAGAATCCCTCCGCGGAACTGACCAAACTCGGCGGGGCGCGCGTGATTTTGGCCACCGTCACAAACGGCGACGCGATGGCTGCGGTGCAAAATGGCCTGGCATTGCATGGCACCTTGCTCATCGTGGGCGCCGCGGAATCGCTCACCATCTCGCCGCTGGTCCTGATCCTCGGCAAACGTTCGGTCAAAGGCTGGTATTCGGGTACCGCGGCGGATTCGCAGGACACGCTCAAATTCAGCGTGCTGACCGGCGTACGCTCCATGAACGAAGTCTATCCCCTGGATCGTGTCAGTGAAGCGTATGAGCGGATGATGAGCGGCAAGGCCAGGTTTCGGGTCGTCTTGACGATGGAATAGGACGGGATTCGTCCTGCAGGCCGGGTTCCCGAATCCGGCGATTTGCCATCAACAGAGCCGCGCGCGTGAGCAAGCGGATTCGGCCGGCGTTGCGCGTGCGTCAGACAAGGGACGCTCCCTCACGGTCGCGGCTCTGATGGCTCGCTTGTTTTTTGAGGAATTTTGTGTTGTCGCCGGAGAGGGTAAGGGGATGGGCGCGGATTTTATCGCTTAATTCGGCGAACGGCACCTGTGCGCCCAGCCAGCGGCCATTTTTAGTGATGGAATCCATGCTCTCGTGCGTATTATTGCAAATCAGGTAAAGTCCGGACCCCAAAACCATGAAAGCTTCGTGGCCGGTGCCGACGCCGTGCCGGGCGAACTCAAAATCGCCGGTGCTGTATTTGTCGGTGTGCAACTCCGCGCGCAGCGCGCCCAAATCGTTGACGAAATTTTTGAGGAACTCGTCATTGCGCGGTCCGATATAGGCCAGCACCCGGGCTTTGTTTTCCACAAGTGAGACAACCGCCCATTCGTCAAAGACAGTTTTGCCATAGCGCGCATCCATCTGGTCTGCACACGCTTTGATTGCTGCGAAGGTTTCGTCCAACGTCATAAGAACCTTTTGAAAGTAAGCAGCTTTGCTGCCGTCCAACAAGGAAATTTGGATTCTTAAGGCCCGATCAAAACGCGATAGAACCGGGCCGGATTGGTCGCATCGGGATCGGGAACCAGGAACGAGTTGGTATTGGGGGTGTTTGTGGTGAAAATAGTCACCCAATTGGTCGTTGCCAGGTTGGTGTTCATCTGCACCGAATAATTTTCGTTCGACAGAATGCCATTTATTTGAATTTGAAACGTATTCGAAGATGATAG
>DATJSQ010000209.1:0-5138 GCA_035503995.1 Verrucomicrobiia bacterium
CGCCAAAAGTTATTGAAGGAATCGTCATGGCCGCGATAAAAATCAGGACCTTTGCGAACATTGTGAACGAAAAAATCATCGTAACGAAATCCATTGGCAAGTCGAAAAACGCATTTCACTTTTGGCGGGTGTGAGACAAAATTCTGAAAATCGCCACCAAAGGCCACAAAGGCGAGGTTTATGAGGCTAAGAGATGCCTATACTCGCGAAGTATAAGCCTCTTACTTGTGGTGAAATGCATATTAACCAATCAATCAATGCGGATGGCGACAGGGTTCATTTTGTTTGGTCGTTAAAGGGCTTGGTTTTTTTGGCGATTTACCCAAGGCGACGCTCGCTGACTCGCTTTACCCTGTGCTATGATATTTTGCCCTGTTCCCCGCCAGCCACCGCACTCCAAGACGCAAAGCGACGTGCGGGGGGATTGCGGACCCGCCGACCGAAGTGAAGTGCGGCGGCAAGCCCGAAGGCTTTCGGGGGACGCCGCTTTTGGGAAGGCGCCGCCGTTCATTCCGGAAACGGGTCGCGGGTCGAAAGCGGCGTCAGCCCTATTCCCCGCCAGCCGCCGCACTCCAAGACGCAAAGCGGCGTGCGGAGGGGGTTGCGAACCCGCCGACCGAAGTGAAGTGCGGCGGCAAGCCCGAAGGCTTTCAGGGAACGCCGCTTTTTGGGAAGGCGCCGCCGTTCATTTTGGAAACGAGTCGCGGGTCGAAAGCGGTGTCCCTTCCAGGGCGGATGAAGAAATTTTTCTCACGCCGGGATGCGGAACAGGTTTGACAGTCAATCGTCACCCGGCTAATCTTTTTCCGCAAGGTTGAGAAATCGTAAATCGCGAATCATTAAAAAAATTAACTATTATGGCAATCAAAGTCGGCTCCCAAGCTCCTGATTTCACGCTCAAAACGAAAACCGCCGCCGGGTTGGCGGACATCAAGTTGAGCAATAACTTCGGCAAAAAGAACACCGTGCTGCTGTTCTTTCCGGCCGCGTTCACCAGCGTCTGCACCCAGGAACTGTGCAACATCAGCGGGGGGTTGAACGATTACGCCCATCTGGGCGCCGACGTCATTGGCATCAGTGTGGACACGCCGTTTGCGCAGGAGGCGTGGGCGCAAAAGGAAAAAATCAGCATCCCGCTGGCGAGCGATTTGAACAAGGAAGTCATCAAGAAATACGACGTGGTATTTCCGATGCTGGCAGGCGTGGGCGACACGGCGGCGCGCGCAGCCTTCGTGATTGACAAGCACGGGGTGGTGCAATACAGCGAACAAACGCCGACGCCGAAGGACTTGCCGAATTTTGAGGCCGTCAAAACGACGCTGGCAAAGTTGCGGTAAACACGGACTTCGTTGCGCTTCAACGCGACAAGCAGCAGGCGGACGCAAACTTTCGCCTGAATGTCCATGCCATTGGCGACGGGTTCATCCTGGCATTTTTACTCAGGGCGGCGGCGATTGGCGGGCGATTTCCCAATCGCTAATCGGCCGCATCGCGCCGCATTCGGCGCACGACATTGCGGCATACTGCGTTGAGCAATGCGGGCAGGTGCCGAGCGTCTCGAAAATATCGAACGGTTTTCTGCACTGGCCACAGACCCAGAACGGGCCCCGTGGCGGGACGGCTTTGCAAACGGGACAGGCAAAGCCGTCGCGGCGGGGCGCGGCGGCCACGCGCGACATTGAGCGCGCCTGCATTAGGGCGCCCCAGCAATTCATCAGAATGAAGATGCAGACAATTCCCAGCCAGAGATTTTCCCTCCAGATGGCAAAGGCGATGAGACCCATCACGCCGATGAGGCCGATCACCGTGGCGATCAACAGGCTGTTGACGCGTCCGAACACAAACCAGAGCAGCGAGCGCAGAATTTGCCCGCCATCCAACGGGAAGATCGGCAGCATATTGAAGACGAGCAACGTTGTATTGATCCAAAAAAGCATGGTGACAAAGTTATAGAGGTCCGGCATGGATCCCTGCCAGCCGGCGGAGCCGGCAAACACCCATAAGACGAAGAACAATGGGAAGAGGATGACGTTGACCAGCGGCCCGGCGGCGATGCTCCAAAGCTGCGCGCCCGGGCGTTGCGGGGGCGTGACGTAAGCCACGCCACCCAGCGGCCAGAGGACGATGTCGTGGGTCTGCCCCCCGACCGACCGGCAGGCCAGTTGATGCCCGAACTCGTGGATCAACACGATGGCGAACAGCGACAGGCATTCCAGCACACTCCAAAGACTTGAAGAGTAAATCCCTCTCGACATCTGGACGAAATAAATCACCACCAAAAACCATGCCCAGTGCAGATAAACGGTGATTCCAAACAGTCGGAAGAGTCGAATCGAACCTTGTCTCGTCGGCATCGGTGGAAAATGCCACATCCGGGAGGCAGAAACAAGCTTTTTGGCCGTTTCCATTTCGTCACCAGTCTTTAACCGTTCCGACATAGTGATTGGCGCGTGAGTCGTTAACCTGATAACAATGGCGCCTAGAATTTTAATAGTGGACGACGAGCTGGATTTCATTGAATTGGTGAAATTCCGGCTGGCGGAACTGCATTGCGATTTTCTAGTGGCCAACGACGGCGTGCAAGCGCTCAGCCAGGCGCGCCAATTCAAGCCGGACCTCATCCTTCTGGATATTTTGCTGCCGGATTTGGATGGCCTGTCCGTCTGCGAAATCCTGCGGAGACAGCCCTCGACCCGGAAGATACCCGTTATATTCATGAGTGCGCTTTCGAGCGATGTGACCCGGCGGACGGTGGCGATGCAGGCAGACGATTTCTTCACCAAGCCGCTGGATTTGCCGCGGCTAGTCCGCCGGATTGTGGAATTATTGCCTCACGCACCGGCGGGGAAAGGTGAAGATTGAAGAGTTGAAGAGCGGCTGTCGTTGGGGCGTGGAGACCCAGGGCGGCGCTCGCAGACTCGCTTGCCTTCGGCTGTTATCGGTTACACCTACGGGGTTTTATTCGGCGGCCATCTTCCGGCCGCGTTTCCTTATTTCGCCGCCGCCAGAGCGGGCTGGCGATTGCGCAAATAATTCACGACGCGATAGCCGAGCAAAACCGCGAGTATCACGATAAACACGAGTGGCAGCCGAACGTCGGCCTTTACCTGCATGTAAAAATGGATCGCGCCGGCAATCGCCGCCACATAGGCGAGCCGGTGCAACGCGCGCCAGCGTTTGCCGCCAAGCCGTTTAATCATCGCGTTGGTGGACGTCATCGCGAGCGGCGCCATGACGAGCAGGGCGGTCATTCCAAACCAGATATATTTGCGCACGACAATTTCGTGCAGGGTGCTGGAAATGCTGAACGCGCGGTCGAGGCTGTAGAAGCAAAGGAAATGCAGGCAGCCGTAAAAGAAGGCGTAAAGCCCGAACATCCGGCGCAATTGAATCACCCAGTTCAAACCAAAAACTTTTCGGACCGGCGTCACGGCCATCGTCAGCGTCAAAAAAATCAGCGTCATCATCCCGGTGGTGAGGATAAGGAAATTTTGCGGATTGGCGCCGAGGCGGTGATGAGCCTGGTCCCACACCAGCAAGGCCAGCGGCACCGTGCCGTCCACCAGAACGAGCCATTTGACAAACCGGATGTCGCCTTCTTTCATCGTCTAAAAATTCTTTCGCAAATCCATGCCGGCGTATAAATGTCCGACCTGCTGCTCGTAACCGTTGAACATCAGCGTGGGGCGCCGGCCGGGTTCGCCGATGCGCTGCTCCGTTGCCTGGCTCCAGCGCGGATGATCCACGTGCGGATTGACGTTGGCGTAGAAGCCGTATTCATTTGGGGCATAGTCGCTCCACGTCGTGCGCGGCTGGTCGGCCACCAGAATGATTTTCACGATGGATTTGATCCCCTTGAAACCATATTTCCACGGAATGACCATGCGAATGGGGGCGCCGTCCTGCGGCGGGAGAGCGCGCCCGTAAATTCCGCTCGCCAAAATTGTCAGCGGGTGCATCGCCTCGTCCATCCGCAACCCTTCGACGTAAGGCCAATTGAGGACATCGCTGTTTTGGCCGGGCATTCTGGCCGGGTCAAGGAGCGTTTGGAAGGCCACGTAGTTCGCGCCGCTCAACGGCTGGACTGCATTGAGCAATTTGGAGAATGAAAACCCGACCCACGGAATCACCATGGACCATGCCTCGACGCACCGCATCCGGTAAATCCGCTCCTCCGGCGGCGCCACTTTCAAGATGTCGTCGAGAGCGAAAACCTTCGGTTTGTGAACCAGACCGCCAATAGAGACCGTCCAGCCGTCGGTCTTGAAATTCGCCGCCTTAACCGCGACTTCCTCCTTGTCCGTGGAGAACTCGTAGAAATTGTTGTAATGCGTGATGTCGTCGAACGAAGTTTCCGGCTCGTTCACCGTGAAGCCGGAATCGTTGTTCGTCGTTGTGGCGGACGGCTTAATCACGTCCTGAATCTCCGCTGTCTTAACAGCCGGCCCAGTATCGGTGCCGACGGGATTGAGTTTGCGATAAACGAGGCCGGTTGCCACGGCACTGGCGGCGAGGACGCCGGCGCGGATGAAATTCCGCCGGTTGAAGTACACCGACGATGGTGTGACCTCGCGGGACAGGGTTTTATGTTCGTCGTTCAACGCATGAAAGTTAACGATTTAAATGCAGGTTTCAACTGTCATGTTCAAATGCAATGTTTGAATGGATTGGAAAAGCTCTGGAACAAGAAATGGGGGGCAAGCAAATTGCCACGAATTTTAACACACGCGCGGCCACGGACAGGGGATGGAATGGTTGCAACCTGCAACCAACGAGTTCAAAATGGATTGCGCTATGCAAGTTTTAGCGAAACCAATTTTCTTACGCGTCATTAACACATTGCGTTTCAGTGGCTTTTGGCGCGGTGGCACATTCATTGCTAAAGGGTTTGCACATCTTACCGGCGCGATCAACAAGCGCCAGTCACCCTCAGTGGCCGGAATTGCCTGTATTCCGGCCTTTTCTTTTTTAGCCCTATCCTATCGCGTAGGCGTCCAATGATTGCTTGATGCGGGATCGTATCCAAGTCACAACCTTTCACCCCAAAGAAAACCGGGGTCGGATTGGGAAAATCGAAAGGAAAAGACTTGTAAAGCTGCGGCGCCGAGGCAGGCGACACCTTCACGCTGGAGATCGCG
>DATJSQ010000210.1:0-11050 GCA_035503995.1 Verrucomicrobiia bacterium
ATCCACGCCGGCCTCGCGGGCGATGGCGGCGGCCGTCAGCTTGTTGTCGCCGGTTATCATCACGGTGCGGATTCCCATGGCGCGGAAACGCTTGAACCGGTCGGAGAGGCCGCCCTTGACGATGTCTTTCAAATGCACCACGCCCAGCACGCGCTCGCTCGTGGCCACGACCAACGGCGTTCCACCGGAAAGGGAAATGTTCTCGACGAGTTGTTCAATTTCCGGCGGCAGTGCTCCGCCGACGAACTGCCGGATGGCGTTGGCCGCGCCTTTGCGGATTTGTTTTCCCTCAAAATCCACGCCGCTCATGCGCGTTTGCGCCGTGAAGGGAACAAATTGCGCGCCGGGCATTTCGTGAATCGTCCGCGCGCGAATGCCGAATTGTTTGGCGAGGACAACGATACTGCGGCCTTCGGGCGTTTCGTCGGCGAGGGACGCGAGTTGCGCCGCGTCGGCCACTTCTTGTTCGGTGACGCCGGGCGCCGGCATGAAGGCGACCGCCTGGCGATTGCCGAGCGTGATGGTGCCGGTCTTGTCGAGCAGCAATACGTCCACGTCACCCGCCGCCTCAACCGCCCGCCCGCTCATCGCCAATACATTTTTTTGCAGCAGTCGGTCCATGCCCGCGATGCCGATGGCGCTCAACAAACCGCCGATGGTCGTCGGAATCAGACAGACCAGCAGTGAAATCAGGACGGCATTTGAGAAGACCGTTCCGGCATAAATGCCGTATGGTTTCAGAGTCACGACTGCGAGCAAAAACACGACCGTGAGCGCCGCGAGCAGGATGGTGAGCGCGATTTCATTCGGCGTTTTCTGGCGTTTGGCCCCTTCCACCAGCGAGATCATGCGGTCCAAAAACCCCTCGCCCGGATTGGCGGTGATTTTGACCTTGATTTCATCGGAGAGCACCCGCGTGCCGCCGGTGACGGCGCTGCGGTCGCCGCCGCATTCGCGAATGACCGGCGCCGATTCGCCGGTGATGGCCGATTCATCCACCGTGGCCGCGCCGAGAATAATTTCGCCGTCGGCGGGGATGATTTCATTGGCGCGGACGATCACGATGTCTCCCTTGCGGAGGGAATCGGCGTCCACCACTTCAATTCTGCCATTGGCCTGCTTGTTCGCGTTCGTACGCGTGCGGGTGGCGCGAAGCGCCTTGGCCTGCGCCTTGCCGCGCCCTTCGGCCACGGCCTCCGCAAAATTCGCAAACAGCACGGTAAACCAGAGCCAGAGGGCAATTTGTGTGACAAACAACGTCTGGCCTGGCGACCGGAAGGCGTCCACGGTGCTGATGGCCGCGCCGACCATCGTCACGAACATGACGGGGTTCTTCACCATCAGGCGCGGGTTCAATTTGACGAACGCGTCGCCGATGGCGGGCCAGAGGATTTTGGGGTCAAAAATGGAAACAGATTTTGCAGCCATAAAATTAAAAGAGGGTGCCTTTCAACATCAGAAAATGTTCGACAATCGGGCCGAGGGCGAGCGCCGGCAGAAAGGTAAGCGCCCCGACCAAAATAACGGTGCCGACCAGCAGCGCGACAAAGGTCAAGTCGTCCACCGGAAATGTCCCGGCGCTGGTGGGAACAATCTTTTTCTTCGCCAGCGAGCCGGCCAGCGCCAGCAGCGGCACAATCATTCCGAACCGTCCCAGGACCATGTCAAAGCCGAGGGTCGTGTCATACCAGGGCGTGTCGGCGTTCAGGCCGGCAAAGGCGCTGCCATTATTGCCCGCGCCGGAAGTGTAAGCATAGAGCATTTCGCTGAAGCCGTGCGGGCCATTATTGTTCAGGCCGGCCAGGCCCCATTTGCTCACGCACGCCCAAGCGGTGAAGCCCAGAATGATGATTGCCAGGATCACAAAGGCCAGCAGCGCCATTTTCACGTCGTAAGCTTCGATTTTTTTTCCCAGGTATTCCGGCGTGCGCCCAACCATCAACCCGGCGATGAACACCGCAATGATGACAAAGATCAACATGCCATAAAGTCCCGCGCCCACGCCGCCAAAAATCACTTCGCCCGTCTGGATGTTGAACATCGGCACCAGTCCGCCGAGCGGGGTGAAGGAATCGTGCATGGAATTGACCGCGCCGCAGGAGGCATCGGTCGTCACGGTGGCGAACAGCGCGGAATCAAAAATGCCGAACCGCACCTCCTTGCCTTCCATATTGCCATCGGCCCGATCCACCCCGAGTTGCTGGTGAATGGGGTTTCCGCGCGCCTCCGACCACCAGCAAAGCATGACGCCGGCAAAGAACATGGTGAACATTGCAAACCAAACCGCCCAGCCATGCTTTTGATTTTTGGTTTCGCGGCCCAAGTGATAGGTCATCGCGCTCCCGATGGACAAAAGAGCCAGCATCTGAAAAAAGTTTGAAAGCGGCGTGGGATTTTCAAAGGGATACGCCGCATTGGCATTGGTGTAACCGCCGCCGTTGGTGCCGAGCATTTTGATTGCGATCTGCGACGCCATGGGGCCTTGTACGATGGACTGCGTGGTCACCACCTGGTTCGTCATCACCGGATTGCCCTTGGCGTCAACCACCGGCTTGCCGTTCGCATCGGTTGCCTGGACGGAAACGGTTTGCGGCTCGATCAGGGTTGCCGTCGTGTACGGTTTGAAGTTTTGAATCATGCCCTGCGAAATGAGAAAAACCGCGAACACGATGCAGATGGGCAGCAGCAAATAATACAGGATTCGGGTCATGTCCACCCAGAAGTTGCCGATGGTCTGCGAGGTCTGCCGTGCGAGGCCGCGGACCAGCGCCGCGGCGACCGCGATGCCGGCGGCGGCGGACATAAAATTGTGAATCACCAGGGCGACCATCTGCGAGAAATAAGACATGGTGGATTCGCCGCCGTAGCTCTGCCAGTTGGTGTTGGTCAAAAAACTGACGGCCGTATTGAAGGCCAGATGCTGGGGCAAGGCGGGGAATTTTTGCGGGTTCAGCGGCAGAAACTGCTGCAGGCGCAAAATTACGTACGTGAAAAGACAGCTCACGAAGCTGAAGATCAACAGGGCGAAGGCGTATTGTTTCCAGGTTTGTTCCTTGGCCGGATACACGCGAAAAGCCCAATAAGTCAATCGTTCGAGCGGGCGGAGCACCGGGTCCAGCCAGGTGCGCCCGTTTGGGTTCAGGACGCGATTGATATAAATGCCGAGCGGCTTGGTGACGAGCACCAACGCGGTGATGTAAACCGCCAATTCCAGCCATTGATGGGCGTTCATAATATTGGGGTGTCAAAATTTCTCCGGGCGCACCATGGCAAAAATCAAATAAGCACAGAGCGCCACGGAGATGATTCCGAGAATGAGGTTTTCCATAATGAGAATCAGAGCTTTTCACAGCCCACGACATAAAGCGCGAGAGACATGAAAATTCCAAATATTAATCCGACATAGATTGCGTCCAACATAACTTTGTCCGCGACGCTAATGCCTGAGCACACACGCCGCAATTATTGTTCATATTGGGTGAACTTGGTGATCGCGGACTTCGCGATCCAGAGGCTCGCCCTTCCAAATGCCTGCGAGATTAGCTGTCGGGCTTGGCCTTGAAAGTGGCCTTGAAACCGGTTGCCCGGCCTCGTACGCCCCGTCCTCACTATTTTGAGGAGTTTGGGTCTCCCGCGTCCGTCTTCAGGAAGGAAGCCGGACTTCGGCTGCAACACGCGAAGTAAACCACATCCGCCGAAGCTTGTCAAGCCCCCCAAAATCATTGTGTTTATCGTTCAAGTTAAAAGTGCGGGCATGGAGAAACGGAGCCACTCATCCGGCTTTGATTCGTCCGGCAATGTGTGTAAATTTGCTCGCCATAAAATGAAATCGCCCGCACCCGCAATCGCACTTTCTCTTTTATTTGCCGCAAACCTCTTTGCCGCAAAGGACGTATATCGCCCCATGGCCGTCCAGCCGCCGGATTTGCCGCGTGAGTTTCGCGGCGCCTGGATTACCGAAGTCGCTTCCAACGCCGATTGGCCGTCCCAACCCGGCTTGAGCGCCACCGAACAAAAGGCCGAATTGATTGCCTTGCTCGACCACGCCGTCCAGTTGCATCTCAACGCCATTATCTTCCAAGTGCGGCCATCGGCCGACGCCGTCTATGCCTCGGCGATTGAGCCCTGGTCGGAATATCTCACGGGTGTGCAAGGCCGGCCGCCGGCACCGTATTATGATCCGCTTGCCTTTGCGATTCAGGAAGCCCACAAACGCGGATTGGAATTGCACGCCTGGTTCAATCCATTTCGCGTCCGTTTGGCCAGCGCCAAATCGCCGCCGGCCTGGAACGACGTCATCCGCACTCATCCGGGATTCATCCGCCAATACGGCGACCTGACCTGGCTGGATCCCGGCGATCCGGCGGCGCGCGCCTATGTGTTGAGCATCGTCTTGGATGTCGTGAAACGTTACGACGTGGATGGGGTGCAATTCGATGACTACTTTTACCCCTATCCGCAAACCGACGCTGACGGGCGCCCAATTGAATTCCCCGATTACGCGACCTGGAAAAAATATGGCGAGCCGATGCATTTGAGCCGCGCCGATTGGCGCCGGGCAAATATCAACCGGTTCATCTACGGCGCCTATCTCAGCATCAAAACCGAAAAACCGTGGGTGAAATTTGGCGTCAGCCCCTTCGGCATCTGGCGTCCGGGTTATCCGCCTCAAATCCGGGGACTGGACGCCTATGCCAGTCTTTCCGCCGATTCGCGATTGTGGCTGGCGAGTGGCTGGGTGGATTATCTGTCGCCGCAACTCAGTTGGGCGATTGCGTCACCGCAGCAGAGTTTTCCGGTATTGCTGGACTGGTGGGAGGAACAGAACATCAAAGGCCGCGCCCTCTGGCCCGGCTTGAGCGCGGCCTACGTGGGCAGGGATTTTTCCGCCGATGAAATCGCCCGGCAGGTGCAAATCGTGCGCGAAACACCCGGAGTGAACGGGGAAATTTACTTCCATTTGAAAAATCTCATCGAGAACAACGAACTGAACAGTTTGGTTCGCGCCGCAAACAAGAATTCCGCGCTTGTGCCTGCCATGCCCTGGCTTTCTACTTCTGTTCCGGACCAGCCCGTTCTTTCTGTCACGAAAGAGACGATAACCAATCTGACGTTCCACTGGGAACCCGCGGCGGGGGAGTCACCCAAATTTTGGGTCTTGCAGTATCTCGGAACCAATCAGGTCTGGACGTCGGAGATTTGTCCCGGCATTCAGAGCGGCTGCGCGTTTTCAACATTTCGCCCCGGCGTCGTCTCCATTCGTGCCCTGGATGATTACGAAAATCTCAGCCCGGCCGCCGTCTTGGGGAAATTCGTTGTTCCGACCCCAATCCATCGCATCGGCAAGGGAATGCTGATTACTCAATAAAAGATGAAGGCAGATTGAAAATTGTTTCCTTCCGCCTTCATCATTTGGTTTTGAAAGGGCTGTAAGCCGGATTCTGTCTTCGCCTTGCGACGGAGAGAATCATTTGTCTTCGCAGCCGATACCCGGAATCCGTCCGCTTTCGCGGACAGGAGCGGGCCGCTCCGGGATTCCCTATTTGGCTTTGCACCCGATGGGGTTTTCCGTGCCGCGTCGCTTGCGCTTCGCGCGGTGCGCTCTTACCGCACCTTTTCACCATCACCGCCGGTTCGCGCCGACGGCTGTCTGTTTTCTGTGGCACTGTCCGTCGGAACTTTCATTCCGCCCGCGTGTATCTCAACCAAGAATGATCGAGTTACGCGGCATCGCGCCCTGTGGTGTCCGGACTTTCCTCTCCCGGCTTGCGCCGGAAGCGATCCTCCGCCCTTCCAAAACCGATGCCAAGATAAAATCGAATTGAAAATCTTTCAAGTTAAACCCGCGGGGCGGGGGAAAACCCGTGAATCCCATCCGGATGCACAAGGAAAAGGGCGCGCACGCTTTGGGGGGAGAAAAGGCTAATCAAGAAAGCCCGTTCCCTCCTATTCCGCCGCGGCCAACTCCATGTCGCGCGTATAATACAAAATCCTGCCGCAATTGATGCAACCGACAATTTCCTTCTGCGATTTGCACGTGACCAGGACCTGGGCGGGCAACGTCATGTGGCAGCCGCCGCAAACGCCATGGTGGATGCCCACCACCACATTGTCACCCTTGCTCTTCAAAAGCCGTTCGTAACGATTGCGCGCGGTCGCATCCACCGCCGCGGCCAGTTCCGCGCGGCCCCGCTGCAATTCCGCCAGCTCCTTTTTTAGATTTTCCTCGCGCTGGTCCAACTTTCCAATTTGCTCATCTACGAGTTTCTTTGCCTCGCTCGCGCCGGTCGTGGCCCGGATCACCTCTTTTTGCGCGGACTCGGCCTGCTCCATCAGCTCAATTTCGCGGTCCTCGATTTTCATGATTTCCGCCTTGCAATGCTCGATCTCCGTGGCCAGCGCGCGATATTCGTCGTTCTTGCGCGTTTGCAACTGCTGGTTGGCGTATTTCTCGATCTGCGCCTTCTTCGCTTCCACGTCCAATTCGAGCCGCTTGCGGTCGGATTCGGTTTGTTTCACGCGGTTTTTCGCGGATTCAAGCTGCGCCTGCGTGGTTGCCGCCCTGGCCCGAAGACCATCGCGTTCCGGCGAAATATGGGAAAGCTCTTGTTGAACGCGATGAATTTTGCGGTCGCGGTCCTGCAAGACTAAAAGTTTCTCAATCGTCTCCAACATTGAAATGAGCAGCGTAGCTGCCGAACCAATCCAAGTCAATGCGCCGAAACAAAAAAACGAATGCCAACGAATGCGGACGCCTCTCAATTGCGTGCGATCATACTCGCCTCGAAACAAAACTTGAAACTTGGAACCTGAAACTCGAAACTCCCTCCCATGCGTTTCATCGGCCAAGTCATCGAAAAATTGCAGAGGCACCCCAAGCGCGTCGTTTTCCCGGAGGGCGAGGAACCGCGCATCCTGCAGGCGGCGCGGCAGTTCTTCGCGCTGCGCCTCGGCGTTCCCATCCTGCTTGGCGACCCCGCCAAAGTGAAGGAAACGGCCGTGAAATTGAACCTCTCGCTGGACGGCATCCGGGTCATTGATCCCGCAACCAGTGAAGACCTGGATAATTTTGGACTGCGGTTTTACCGGTTGCGCCGCGAAAGAGGCGTGAAGGCCCCGGAGGCGCGCGAGGCAATGCTCCAACCGAATTATTATGGGGCCATGATGCTGGCGATGCACCAAGCGGACGGCTTGATTTCCGGCGCCTCCCATATCACGGGCGGCGTGTTGCGTCCGCTCTTTCAAATCATCAAACCTGCGCCGGAAATCCGCGCCGTTTCCAGTTGCATGGTCATGGAAGTGGAAGACACCCGCATCGGCGAGCAGGGGGTTTTGTTCATGGCTGATTGCGGTGTTATCCCAGACCCATCGGTGGATCAACTTGCCGATATCGCCATTTCCACCGCGCGCCTGGCCCGCCACATGCTCGGCACCAAGCCGCGCGTGGCCATGTTGTCGTTTTCCACCAAAGGCAGCGCGTCGCATCCTAGCGTTGGCAAGGTCCAGGCCGCCACCGCCCAGGCCAAACACAAGGCCGAACAATTGTCGCTGGATGCGGACTTCGACGGGGAATTGCAGGTGGATGCGGCCCTCGTCCCGGAAATCGCCGCGCGCAAGTTGCATGACAGCCCCGTGGCCGGACGCGCCAACGTTCTCATTTTCCCGGACCTCAATTCCGGCAACATTGCCAGCAAACTCGTCTTGTTGGCCTGCCACGCCAATGCTTACGGGCAAATTTTGCTTGGACTGAACCGTCCCGCCGCCGACGTTTCCCGCGGTTCGAACGCCCATGACATCCTTGGCGTTGCCGCGATTGTCGGGGTGCAATCCACGGATTACCAAAAACTTTATCCGGGGGCCGACGAACATCTGCCCGGGGAATAAGGATTTCCCCCTTTCTCACCTGGATGAACACCTCGACCCCACGAATCTTCATCGCGGCCACGCGCCAAAACGAAGGGAAAACCACCGTGTCACTCGGGTTGATTGCCGCTCTGCAGCGTTTTTTTCCGCGGGTCGGCTACATCAAACCCGTTGGCCAGCGCTTCGTTGAAATCGAGGAGCAAAAAATTGATGAGGACACCGTGTTGATGGACGCGGTCTATCGCATGAACTGTCCCCTGGTGGACATGAGCCCGATTGCCGTCGAGCCGGATTTCACCCGCAAATATCTTCAGACGGCCAATAACGACGCGCTCGTCAAAAAGATCCAGGTGGCATTTGACCGGGTGGCCTGGGAAAAGGATTTTGTGTTGTGTGAAGGCAGCGGCCATGCGGGCGTGGGTTCGGTTTTTGACTTGTCCAACGCGCGGGTTGCCAAACTGCTCGGCGCGAAAGTCATTATCGTTTCGCAGGGCGGCATTGGCAAACCGATTGACGAAATTTCATTGAACCAGGCTTTGTTTGAAAAGGAAGAAGTCGAAATCATCGGCGTGATTTTGAACAAGGTGCTGGGCGAAAAGGTGGATTACGTCTCCGATTTCGCCCGCCGGGGCCTCAAGCGAAAGGGATTGGACTTGCTCGGAGTTCTGCCCCACGAGCAGATTTTATGCAATCCTTCCGTCGAATTGATCCAGGAAGAACTTCGCGCCGAATTGCTCAATCGTCCGTCGAACCGGCAGTCGCCGGTTGACGACGTGGTCGTCGGCGCCATGAGCGCGCAAAATGCGATTCAATTTTTCAAACGGGGCGTCCTCCTCATCACGCCGGGCGACCGGGAGGACCTGGTGCTGGCCGCGGGCGCCACGACCAATCCGAACAGTGATGATAAGATGGCCGGCATCGTGTTGACGGGCGGGCTGCGGCCCGGGGCCGCCGTGCTGAAAGCCATTCAAGCCATGCCCTTGCCCGTCCTTCTGGCGCAGGCGGACAGCTACCAGGTCGCCTCCAAGGTCCACAATCTCATCGTCAAAACCCGTCCGGCCGACGCCGAAAAAATTTCGGTGATCCGCGATATCGTCGCCAAAAATGTGAACGTGAAAAAAATCGTGGATTCCCTGTGAAAATAAATCCTTTCCTGAAAAATCTCCCTGTTTACCAGCCCGGCCGCCCCATTGAAGAAGTCGCGCGCGAACTTGGACTTGCTGCCGATACCGTCATCAAAGTCGCCTCGAACGAAAATCCGTTTGGCCCATCCCCACTGGCGGTCGCCGCCCTGCAAAAGGCGATGGCGGGGATCAATCTTTATCCCGACGGCAATGCGTTTTACCTCAAGCAAAAACTCGCCGCCAACCTCGGTTTGGAGCCGGCGAATCTGATTTTGGGCAACGGCTCGAACGAAATCATCCAATTTGTCGCCCACGCCCTGCTGGCTTCCGGCGATGACGTGGTGGTTTCACAATATTGTTTCGCGATCTATCCCATCGCCGCGAGGATGTTCGACGCGAAAATCATCACCGTGCCCGCAAAAAAGTACGGGCACGATTTGCCGGCGATGTTGCGCGCCATCACCCCGCGCACAAAAATTGTGTTTGTCGCCAACCCGAACAATCCCACCGGCACGCTTGCGGCGCGCGAGGAGCTGATCCGCTTCGTTAACGACGTTCCGGACGACGTGTTGCTGGTGATGGATGAAGCGTATATGGAATTCCTGGACGACCCGGTGGATTTGGTTTCGCTCGTCCGCCTGGGCGTGCGCAAGAACCTGGTGCTGATGCGCACCTTTTCCAAAATTTACGGGCTGGCCGGTTTGCGGATTGGCTATGGGATGGGTGATGCTGAATTTATTTCCGCGCTGGAAAAGATTCGGCAGCCGTTCAATGTGAACCTCATGGCCCAAACCGCCGCGTTTGCCGCGCTGGATGACCGCGAGCACATCCGGAAAACCCGCGCCAACAATTTCGCCGGTCTGGAGTTTTTCGGGCGGGCGTTCCGGGAATCAGGCCTGGAATTTGTTCCTTCCCACGCCAATTTCGTCCTGGTGCGCGTCGGCAACGGGCAGAAAGTTTTTGAGGCGATGCAACGGCAAGGGGTCATCACCCGCCCGATGGGAGGCTACCAATTGCCGGAATGGATTCGCATCTCGGTCGGCACGCCCGGGGAAAATGAACGGTGTTTAAAGGTTTTGAAACTGGCGCTGTAGAAGGAGACGGGTACAGTGGCCCAGCTCCAATTTTGCCAGCCGTTTTCGTGCGAATTTCGCGCGAAATTTGCGCTAATTTTGCGCAAACGCGCGGCGTTGGCCGTGCCCCTCTAGCTGTGCTAAGGGAAGATGTCTGACAGAAATTTCAGCGCATTGAATCATCTTCAGAGCTGTGTGCTGGCCAACTTATCAGAAACCGGCGGTAAGTTTGTGGAACACTTGAACAAATCAAGCCGGAACCAATTCGCGGACGTGGTTGAGGTCCTGGCGGCTCACCGGACGCAACTGTGATGTCTCCACCGTGGCCACCGCGACCGTCCTGCCGGTCAGGGTGATAAATTCCACTTCGTAGGCCACACCGCCCTTGTGGATGTGAACGATTGTGCCCACGTCACCGGCCAGCAAGCCTTCTTCGGGAAGGTTGGCCTTCAAAACCACGCAATCATGCTCTTTGAACTTCATAATTCTTCCAAAGGATAAGCGGTAATCAGCCGGGGCGCAACTGTCCCGTGATCCTGCTGCCAGACAGAACGGACGCGCGGAGAGCGACCATCCGGCGCATTTAACTTGCCTTCGACTACAAAGCGCGGGCCAAAACCGGTTTCACGAACGCGCTTTACCTCGTGGGTCTGGCCGTGAATTCGCAGTGCTTCGGCCAGCCGCTTCCAATGCTCCGCCTCGAACCCGAACCGGCCAAAAAACCGCGCCTTGCTCGCGCCAAAGCGATGCGTGGGATTGAGCAAATAATCCGCGATTTTTTCGCGCTCAATAACGAGCTTGTCTGGGTTGGGCAATTTCATTTGGCAGCGGTTCCGCGAATGAGCTTGCCAATCCCGCTTCAAATTTCAATCGCAATCCCAATGTGCAGGGGAAACGGGCGGACGGGGCGCATTCAGAATTCCGCAGGGGCAACGGGGCGCGCCGAAATCAGATGAAGGCGGACGGGGCGCGGGGCGCACGCACGAGGCT
>DATJSQ010000211.1:0-13140 GCA_035503995.1 Verrucomicrobiia bacterium
TATTGATTTTAATTGGAAAAGCGGCAGACCGGGCGGAACCGTTCCCGCTGATAATTGGAGCGCGCAATGGACCGGCAAGATCACGGTTCCGGCTGCCGTGGGCAATGTCACTCTGGCCGCATTGTCTGACGACGGAGTCCGGGTTTGGGTGGACGGCCAGCTATGCATTGGCAACTGGGGTCCCAATAATTCCGCGACGACGGAATCAACGGTGACATTGAACGCCGGCCAGACTCATCAGTTGAAAGTCCAATACGTTCAATTTGGCGGCAACGACCTGATTACGCTCGAATGGCGTGGAGCCAATGCAGCGCAATCGGTTTGGATTCCTCCCGGCAACTGGATTAACGCATGGACCGGCGGCGTCTTAGGCGGACCAACGACGATTATCGGCACGACGCCCCTGGAAGAAACGCCTCTTTACATCCGTTCGGGTTCCGTTTTTGCGTTGGCCCCCCAAATGGAGTACACGGGCCAGTTGCCCTGGGATCCGATTACGTTGGATGTCTATCCAAGCACAACCGAAAGCGATCAAACCTCTTTGTATGAGGATGACACGTTAACGACGGCATACAAACAAGGCCAATATCGTACCACGCCCATCTCAATTTGGGCCAATAATTCCAGCAAGACAGTCTCGGTTTCAATCGGAGCAGCCGTTGGCAGTTTCTCCGGTGCTTCTGCCCAACGTTCGTGGGTGGTGCGCTTGCATCGTCCGCCCAATTGGTCGGCGGATTTGGCGCCTACACAAGTCACGGTCAACGGTCGGGCAAGTGGAACGGTTATCCGACGCGTTCGAAATACTTCGGCGATGCCGCTGGGTGCGAATAACGGCGCGCCGGATGCGGACGTATTCGAAGTAACACTGCCCGAAAGCTCGGTGTTCACTAGTAACCTCGTTGTAGCCACCTTCGCTTTCAGCAGCAGCCCCTGGGTCTGTGGTGACATTGGCGATACCGGAGCCAATGGAAATGTGAATGAAGGCGGGTCAACCTGTTCCAATTCAGTTTGGATTTTACGGGGCGGAGGAGCCGGCATCGGCGGCACCAACGACGGCTTCCATTTTCTTTATCAGCCTTGTATCAGCAATGTGGAATTGACAGTGCATCTTGATGGACAACAGTCAACCAATGCCTGGGCGGAGGCCGGCATAATAATCAGTGAAAGCTTGAGCCCGTCGGCACGGAATGCCCTCGTTGCCTTTACCCCGGGCAATGGGCTGGTGTTTCAAAGCCGTTCCGTCGCCGGGTCATCTGGTGAGACAGCCCAGGTTGGCGGGTTTTCGTTGCCCTGCTGGTTGCGGATCCTGCGCAGCGGTAACACCTTGGCAGGTTACGTGTCACCCAATAACGCACAGTGGACTCAAGTTGGGACGATTACCATCCCGGGTTTCAACGCCCAGGCCTATATCGGTCTGGCGGTGACGGCAGATACCAGCACCCAAATCGCCCAGGAAAACCGGGATTGCACCAACAGCACCGGGACTGTCGTCGTCGGAGCCAGCCCTGAAATATTGAATGGCATTTACAGCGTGGACGACACGAATTACAACCGGGCAACCTTCGATAATCTCTCCCTCAACCCTTCCGTCAGTATTGCAACTTTGCCGAACCAAACGACGAGCCATTCCGCGGCCACCTCCCCGATTCCATTTATTGTCAACGCAAGCGGCGGAGCCGCGCTTTCAGTGAACGTCGCGTCGAGCATAGCAACCTGCTTTCTAATCAATCAATCGTCATCGGCCGGCAATGAAAAGCCATAAAAACTATTGACATTCCAGCATTCCGCAATACTTTATACTACAGAAACACAAAGTGATAACAAACAACAAAAAATGAAGACGTTTAAAGAAAAACGGAGAAAGGGCAACAGATGCATCATTGGCGATTCAAAGCGGGATCCAAGAGCCAATGGGGCTTTTACTTTGATAGAATTATTGGTGGTCATCGCAATTATCGCCATTCTGGCCGCCATGCTGCTTCCCGCTCTGGCCGCGGCGAAAAAGAGAGCGCAGACCATCCAATGCTTGTCGAACGAGAGACAATTGATTATGGCATGGGTGATGTTCGCGCACGATAACAATGACAATCTGGTGCCGAACGCAGACCTTTCGTATCAACCTCCTTTGACCGAAAATCCCTCGACAGACCCCCGTCTTGGAAATGGAGGCGAATATGGCCAATGGTGTCCGGGTAATTTGCTAAGTAGCCCGTGTGTTTTAGGACCCTATTATACGAATTGGATTGAAGCGGGGCTGATTTTTCCTTATGTCCCGAATATTAACGTTTATAAGTGCCCGGCTGACAACTTCACGGTTCCCTATGGCTCCAAGTCATCCTTAGACAGACCAGCCATACGATCTTATTCAATGAATTGTTGGATGGGCCCCGTCGACCCTTCCGGGACTGGGCTAGATCAGTGGACACCAATTTCTGGTTACACCGAATATCATAAATTGACGTCCATCTTCCGCCCTAATCCCAGTTCTGCCTGGGTGTTTGTGGAAGAAAACCCTGCGAGCATTGATGACGGTTATTTTGCGATAGATCCGACGGCTCCAACTTTATGGTATAATTCGCCAGCCGTATTGCATGGCCCCGCGAGTTGTCTTGCCTTCGCCGACGGACACTCTGAAACACACGCTTGGAAGGACCACAACATGATGTACGATATAGATCCGCAGAACCCCCCAGGATGCAACGTTCCAGCTCAGCCGGGCTGTCAGGATTTGCCGTGGTTTATTTCAATAAGCACGGCGCTCGCGAATTGAGTCATCATGGAACAATGTGGGTTGGCGTTATATTATTCCTCTTTGATAACGACCAACGCCATCGCCACCGGCGGCAGTAGCACAATTGTTGGCAGTCAGTTGGCTGCTGTCGAAGGCGGGACATATGATTTGTCTTCCGGCTCTTTCAGTTTCACGGTTTCTGGCCCGCCGGGAAACTACGGGGTGTGGGTTTCACCATCTTTTACGGGACCTTATATCTGGCTGCCGCCCAACATCATGTTTACCTCAAGCGGTTCCGGGTCCAGCAAGACAGTCGAGGATCCTAACGCGGGCAGTCACATTTCGGGATTTTACTATCTGGGCCCGCCGGGACCGTAAGGTGATTGACGAAAGTCATCCGCTCATTCAAGCGCAACAGCCTGCCCGCTACCGGCAACAGGATGACCATCGGCGAAGACTACCTTGCCGGCACCAATCCGACCAACGCCGCCAGCGTTCTGCGTATCACTTCCGGGACGTTCGGGGGCGGGGACACCAACGTGAGCCTGACTTGGAACAGCGTGCCAACGCGGTTTTACTACATCCAGAAGTCCCTGAATTTATCCTCGAACATCTGAGCGGACAGCGGTCTGGGAACGATTCTGCCCTCGGCGGGTTCCTCCACAACGGGCAGTTTCACGGACACCAACGCGCCGATGCGCTTTTATCAGGTGGAAGCCACCATACCGCTGCCGCCATGAATTGCGGAAAGCTGACGGACCTTCGTTTCACACAATGGCCAGTTTGCCTTGCCCGCAACGTGCCACGACACGCGATACGAATCGTGTCCTTTGCACTTGGCGTAAATCGTCGCCGGAACGCGGCGACAGTGTTTGATGCGCATTGGGAATTTCATTTTCGCGCTCTCGGATTCGGCGGTTTCTTGCGTCGCAGTTGTGTCAAGACTTCCAGAATTCTCAATTTGTTGAGAAAAATTGGCTGTCCGACATGGATTCGAACCATGAATAACGCCTCCAAAGGGCGCTGTGTTACCATTACACCATCGGACAAACCGCGATTATCATAAATTTTCGCTGCCCTTTGCGCAAAGAGAAAGTGGGCGGAATTTCCTTGAAAGAATGTTTGCCCAAGCTGTCATTCGGCGACACAATATAATGGTTTAATGAACGAAACTGTTATCGCCGAACAACCGCCTGCGAAAAAAATTGCCTCGCGGACGGCCAGCGATTTTTCCACGCCGGTCGCACGGCCCAAAAAGGGAATCCTTAAACTGGTCGGCGAGGTTCTGAATCACGGCGGGCCGGGCTATCTCCAATTCGCCATCACCAATATTTGCAACGCAGATTGCGATTTTTGCGGATTTGCCCGTTCCAAGTTCGATCCCAAGGCGCGCCGAAGCGTCACCCTGGACGAGGCCAGGGAGGTCGTTGACATCGCCTTGAAAAACCATATCGGCTACCTCCTGTTCGTCGGCGGCGAGCCAATGGTGCATCGCGACATTCGCGCAATGACCCGTTATGCCGCGGAGCGGGGTATCCATCCCATGATTTGCACCAATGGCGGTTTGTGGACCGACGAAAATATGCGGGGCCTGGCGGATGACGGCTTGAGCAGCGTGATTATGTCCATTGACGCCCACGACGTCGCCAGGCACGAAAAAAACCGCGGCCTCCAGGACGTGTGCAAAAAAATCAAACGCGCGAACGAGTTTTTTCACAGCGTCGGAATTCAAACGACGGCGAGCATCACGGCGAGCCGTTTGATTGACGATTATGAAAAGCTGCCGGCGTTCCTGGAATCGCTCGAATTCAAAAGCTGCACATTCAGCTATCCGTTAACGTCGCTGGCGAGCAGTTATTTGAGCTTCAGCGACAGCGGGCTGGTGAATTATTCCACGGAAGAACTCGTTGAACTTTTCGGCAAGATTAAAAACATGAAGGCGCGGAGTGGATTTCCGGTGGTGAACCCGACGGAATCCCTCACGGAAATGCAGCGGCATTTGCGCGGCGAAAAGGAAAAATTCGGGTGCCTGGGCGGGCACAAGTATTTTTACCTGGATTGGAACCTGGACCTGTATCGCTGCCACTTCTGGGAGAAGCCGATGTGCAAGGTGCGGGAGTGGGACGATTCCAAGCTCATCCGTGACGGTTGCACGCGCTGCATGATTGATTGCTATCGCGACCCGAGCGTTTTGCAGTTCGTGGCCATCAGCGCCAGTGACGCCTGGAGTCATTTGAAAAAAGGCGACCTCGCCGGCGCGGCCAAAAACATTTTTGATTCGCGGAACCTGACCTCGCTGAAGGCAGTGTGGGAGGATCGCAAGTGGATTGGCGGAGTTTGAAGGATTTTGCCGTCATGCCGCCGAAATCGCCAACGGTCATCGCCAATGGAAAATCCATGGAAGCCGATTTGCCCTGTTCGGTTGAGGCGTTCCTGACAGCGCAAGCGTTGTTGCCGCGCAGCGTGGTGGTGGAGCATAACGGCGAGGCCGTGGCCCCATCGGAATTTTCGAAGCGAATTTTGAACGACGGCGACAGACTGGAGATCGTAAAGATTGTTGCCGGCGGATGAGTTTTTGCCGGATTTATGAACTTAAGAAACGTATTTATACCGGCATTGGCCGTCGTTCTCTTGGCGGGAATGGCTCGCGCCGCCGACACCCATACCGCGGCGTCGGCATGGCAGGAACTGCAGAACTTCTCGATGCCCACGCCTCCGCTCGATTGGCAGACCAATTCGCCGACGCAGGAGCAATTGGGAAAATTTGACGATCAGGAGGAGGCGGCGGCATTGGCGCAGGCGGACCGGGCGCGGCAGTTTTATCTGGCTTTTCCCCAGGATACCAACACCACCCAGGCGCGTTTGATGGAGATCGAGGCCCTGCAAGAGGCGGTGCATTTCGGGGCCACCAACCGGTCCGACGAACTCGACCTGCGCGAGCAGACGGCCGTGGATGACACGCATGTGCCGGAGACCACGCGCTATCAATTGCGTTTGGACCAAATCGGGCGCGAGTTGCAGGCGGCCAAGGATTCAGGCGCGGACATGAATGCAACTCTGGAGCAAGCCGGGCGCGAATTGGTGAGGGAATTTCCCGATGGACCGGCGGGTTACGAGATTTTGGACGAGCTGGCCATGAACGGCGACCTGTTGAAGATGTTCGATTTGGCGAAGGTAATGGCCGGGAGCGGCGGTCCGCCTGAATTGACCGGGCTTGGCACAAACCTGCTGAATCAAATCAAGGTGGTTGGCAAACCTTTGCCGGTGCGATTCACCGCCGCCGATGGCCGCGAGATCAATCCCACCACGCTCTCGAACAAGGTGGTGTTGGTGGATTTTTGGGCGTCGTGGTGTCCGCCCTGCGTCGCCTCCATTCCCGGCCTCAAAAAACTTTACGAGCAATATCACACCAACGGCCTGGAAATCGTCGGCATCAATTTCGATGACGACACGAACGCGGCGGAAAAATGCATTGCCGTCAACCAGATGCCCTGGCCGCAGTATTTCGGCGGTTACGGCGCGGACAATCCCTATGGACGGCAGTATGGTGACACGCTGCCGTATGTCTGGCTGGTGGACAAAAAGGGCATTGTCCAGGACATCCACGGGCGGGTGGACACGGAGGCGAAGATCGAGAAGTTGCTGGCTGAATAAAAAGTAATCTTTCCGCTTCCGTCCCGCGGGGTTAAACTCCTGGAATTATGGACTGGCTGACGAATCTAATCTGTCCAAACGGTCATTTCCTCGGACATCAATGGACACCGCGCGAAATTGTCTGGAATATTATTGGCTGGTCCGGAAACGCGATTTTTTCGTCCCGTTTCTACATCCAATGGTATGTCACGGAAAAAAAGAGGCAGGTCGTCATTCCGCAGGCGTTTTGGTGGATCAGCCTTATTGGGTCTTTGTTGATGCTTTCGTTCGCGGTTTTTTATGACAAACATTTTGTCGTCATTTTTGCGTACGCCTTCGCCTGGATTCCGTACACGCGAAATCTCATCATTCATTTTCGCCACAAAAGAGCGCACACGGATTGTGCCGGTTGCGGACGAAAAATTCCGCCGCAGTCGAATTTTTGTCCGAACTGCGGCGTGAAAGCGGGCTAACGGCCACCCAGGATTATTTTTTCGGCGGCGGGGCATTGGTGACAATGCCGTATTTCACCAGGATGGGGCGGAATTCGGGATGCTGATTGCCGTAAGCGATGAGTTCGCCCACGAATTTCTTGATGGTCGGAAGTTTTTGATAATACGGCTGGATGACTTGCGTTTGGAGGCTCTTGACGTCTTTGCCGATATGGTGCGACTGGTAAAGCAAATACGCCACCAAGGTTCCGCTGACCACAATCATCGCCAGCAGCAGCAGGAAAATCTGGCGCTGGAGCGTCGCGACCTGGTCGGCGAGTCCGGAATTGGATTCAAATTCGTTCATAAATCAGCGGGTGTTTTGGAGAATATGCGTCAGTTCCGGATTCGGATATTTTTGATTATAAACCAAAACATCGTTCACCAATCCTTGGAGCCGCAAATAATTCTGGTTGATGGCCACGGCTTGGACTTGCAGGGTGTTCAGTTCGCGGGTGCGATTGATGGTTTGCAGGGCAAAAATTACCCCCAGCACCACCAGGATGCCCAAAACGAAGGTCAGGATTTCATTCAGTATTTCGCTTCTCATATGTGTCCGGCCAATGTAGCGATTTGTCCGCGGATGTCCATCCTGTTTTTGCGCCCCATCTGACGGCGATGGACACGTCGAAGATCTTCCCGTAAGATCGCCGAAAGGATTTATGCCTGACGAGAAATTCAGCACCGGCCAAAAGGCGTTGCAAATCAACCTGGACGCGAAGAAATACGGCACCTTTGCCGAGATCGGCGCAGGCCAGGAAACCGCCCGCTGGTTCTTCCACGTGGGCAGGGCTTCCGGCACGGTGGCCAAGACCATCTCCGCCTATGACATGGCGGTAAGTGACGCGATTTACGGGCCGGCGGAACGTTATGTCAGCCGCCAGCGTTTGCAGGCCATGTTGAATTACGAGTTTGATCTGCTGCTCCAACGACTGGACAAGACCCGCGGCGACACCTGCACGTTCTTTGTTTTTGCCAACACCGTGACCACGCGCCGCGACGGCGGCCACGGTTGGCTGGGAATGAAGTTCCAGACCCGCCCGCATGAGCAACCGTCGGAAATCATCATTCACGTGCGGACATTGGAACATCACAGTCTGCACCAGCAGGAAGCCCTCGGAATCGCGGGGGTGAACCTGATCCACGCGGCATTTTATAATTTTAACGAACGGGAAAAAATCATCATGGCCTTGATGGATGATTTGAACCGCGAGCGCATCGAGATTGACATGATAAAATTCAGCGGCGCGCAGTTTGCCGACGTGGATAACCGGCTGATGGCGTTGCAACTGGTGCAACATCAATTGTCCGAGGCGGCAATGTTCACCGCCGACGGCGAAGTGGTGATTCCTGGCGAAGTGCTGTTTCAAAAACCGGTGCTGGTGGAGCGCGGCAGTTTCCGGCCCGTCACCAAAACGACGCTGGATATTCTGGAACGGGCGCGCGAGCATTTTTTGCGCGAGCCGGAAGTGCAAAACCAGGAGCCGGTCATCCTGATGGAAATGACCCTGCACAGTGTGCTGGAAGACACTTCGCAGGCACACAAGGATTTCCTCGACCGCGTGGATTTATTGAGCACGCTGCGCAAGCCGGTCTTGATTTCCAATTTCGGCCGGTACTACCGTTTGGTGGAGTATCTTTCGCATTATACCCAGAAGATGCAGGGCATCGCCCTGGGCATCCCGAGTTTGCGCGGGATTTTCGACGAGAAGTTCTACGCGGATTTGCCCGGCGGATTGCTGGAGTCGCTGGGGCGGCTCTTCAAAGGCTCAACCAAACTTTACGTCTATCCCTTTCGCGAGCCGACGGGGAGAAGTTTTTCCGGCGCGGCGGCGTCCCTGGACGGGAGCGGCATCTGGATCCCCGAAGCCGGCAACGGCCAAATTGTCACGGCCGAAAATTTGGGGGTGGCGCCCCACCTGCGGCATCTTTACGCGCATTTGCTCGAAAACGGAAACATCGTCAGCATCGAGGACTACAATCCCGAATATCTTTCCTTCTTCCCGCCCTATGTGCTGTCGAAAATACAATCCGGCGATGCCTCATGGGAAAGCGACGTGCCGCCGGAAATTGTGGAACTCATCAAGCGCGGCGGGATGTTCGGGTGGCGGGAGAAACCAGCCGTGGTGACGGCGTGAAATCAAATTACCGCGCCGCTTTTGGGCGCAATGCTCATCGCATAACGGCCCGCCTTGACGCGCAATTTTGATCGGGCCGCAAAGGCGCGCGATAAATTCCCCGCGCTCAGCGTCTTTGGTTTTGCTCCCGCGGCAAGGACCTTCCCTTTGTCCAAAATCAAAACGTGCGAAAAAACCGGCATGATTTCCTCGACATGATGGGTGACCAGCACGAGGGTGGGGGCGTTTTTATTTTTGCCGAGGCGCTGGATGAAGTGCAGGAAATGCTCGCGGGCGGCCGGGTCCAGGCCGGCGCACGGCTCATCCAAAATCAACACGCGCGGACGGGCCATCAAGGCGCGGCCGATCAAAACGCGCTGCCGTTCGCCTTGCGAGAGCACGCGCCAGGAACGTCCCGCCAGATGGGCGCCTTCGATTTGCCGGAGGATTTTCGAGGCGCGACTTTTGTCGGCGGCGGAGAGTGTCCCCCAGAAGCCAATCATGGCGGATTTGCCGCTCGCGACGGTTTCCAGGGCCGGTTCGTCATCAGCCATCATCTGCCGGACCGCGGAACCGGCGAAGCCGACCTTCTTCCGCAATTCGCGCCAGTCGGATTTGCCGTGATTTTTTCCAAGCAGAAAAATTTCGCCCGCCGTCGGCATGAGATAACCCGTCAGGGCGCTCAACAACGACGTTTTCCCCGAACCGTTGGCGCCGAGGATGACCCAATGCTGGCCGCGCTCGGCGCGCCAATGCACGCCGTCGAGAATCGTCACGCCGTCGCGCGTGATTTTCAGGTTTGAAATTTCGAGAATCGGTCTCACCGCGGCAATTTTAACCACGGATGGACACAGATGGACACGGATTTTTGGAAGGCAGAAGGCGGAATGAAACATGAAGGCAAACGGACCTGCGGAGACTCTCTTCCGGTTGGGTTATTCTATTTGTGCTTAAGTTTTTCTTTTCAATCGGAGGAAATTTTGTTTATGAATCTGCGACGATGAAACATTTGCTTTATGCGATTCCTGTTTTATTGTGTGCCATGAAAATGCACGGAGCGATTCACACCGAAACGGTGGATTACCAGGACGGCAATACCACGCTGGAGGGCTTTCTCGCCTACGACGATTCGATTTCCGGCAAACGTCCCGGCGTGCTGGTGGTGCATAAATGGCAAGGCATCACCGATTACGAAAAAATGCGCGCGCAACAACTGGCGCAACTGGGTTATGTCGCCTTCTGCGCCGATATTTATGGCAAAGGCGTGCGGCCCCAAACGCCCCAGGCGTGCGCCGCGGAGGCCGGTAAATTCCGCGGTGGCGACCGGAAATTGTTGCGCGAGCGCGCCAATGCCGGCCTGGACGAACTGAAAAGCAATCCATTGGTGGACACCAATCGGCTGGCCGCCATCGGTTACTGCTTTGGCGGAACCACCGTGCTGGAACTCGCGCGTAGCGGCGCTCAACTGAATGGCGTGGTCAGCTTTCATGGCGGGCTGGATTCACCAAACCCGGCCGACGGCAAAAACATCAAATGCAAAGTCCTCGTGCTGGCCGGCGCGGATGATCCGTTTCAGAGCCAGGAGAATCTGACGGCGTTCGAGAATGAGATGCGCAATTCAGGGGTGGATTGGCAAATTGTCTTTTACGGCGGCGCGGTCCACGCCTTTACGCAACCCGGGGTGGACAAGGAAAACCTGAACGGCGCAAAATATAATGAGAAGGCGGACAAACGGTCGTGGCAGGCCATGAAGGATTTCTTCGCGGAAATTTTTAAATAGCCGATGCGCATCACCGGCGGCCATGCGGCACGGCGGATATTGAAAGTCCCGAAGGGACACGACGTTCGGCCGACGCCTGACCTCGTCAAACAGGCGATCTTCAATTCGCTGGGCGCGCGCGTGGCAGGCGCCCGTGTGCTGGAATTGTTCGCGGGAAGCGGGGCATTAAGCCTGGAATGTTTGAGCCGCGGCGCGGCCTCGGCATTGTGCATTGAGAAATCCCAAAAACACGCGGCGTTCATCCAGGGAAACGCGGCGGCCATTCCCGATGCCAGTCTGCGCGTGCGAACGCAGGACGTCTTTACGGCGCTCGCGCAACTCGCCCAAAACGGCGAACAGTTTGATTTGATTCTCGCCGATCCGCCCTATGGGGAAAAAAACGTGGGTCGCCGTTCAGAATCATTCGCCCAACAACTGCTCGATGATAAAAATCTGCCGATGCTCCTCGCCTCGGGTGGGCGGTTGGTTCTCGGCCACACCAAACGCGACACGCTGGAACTTGTTCCCCCCTGGCGCGAAGTGAAAATGCTCAAGCACGGCGATACCGTGATGCGCTTTTTCGAACTCTAGCGCATTTTCAGAAAATCTGTAGCCATTCGGTTGGGGAGCTGCCGCCAGGGGCAAAACCGTTCACTCTGACGCCTCCACTTCCGTTCGAATCAGTTTTTTAAATTTCTCAATCCCCTGGTCAAATGCGGCCGAAATCGGCAGGGCCGGCACTTTCTTGACCTTCCTTTTGAACTGCTTCAAATTCTCCTCGGCGACGGCTTCATCCATTTTGTTGGCGACGACAAAACGCGGTTTCTCGAGCAACGCCGGATCGTAGAGTTCCAGTTCGCGCAGCAGTTGCTTGTAATCGTCCCACGGCTTGCGATTGTCGGCGCCGGCCATGTCGAGCAGGAGCACGAGGATTTTGCAACGCTTGATGTGACGGAGAAACGCATGGCCGAGGCCGACATTTTGGTGCGCGCCTTCAATCAGACCGGGTACGTCGCAAACGGTCAACCGATGCCAGTCTTCATATTCCACGATGCCGATCTGCGGATGAAGCGTCGTGAACGGGTATGGCGCAATTTTGGGCCGCGCTTTGGAAATGGCGGTCAGCAAGGTGGACTTGCCGGCGTTGGGATAACCCACGAGCCCCACTTCGGCCATGATGCGCAGCTCAAACAAAAAATCGCCTTCATCGCCCGGTTCGCCCGGTTGGGCAAATCGCGGGGTTTGTCGCGCCGCCGTGGCAAAATTGCGATTGCCCAATCCGCCGCGCCCGCCGCCGCATAAAATAAATTGCTGCCCATGCTGCGTGAGGTCGGCGACCAGTTCGCCCTTGGCGGAATGGCTCTCGGACAATTTTTCCGCATCTTCCTTGCTCAAATCAATTTCCTGCGCAACAGAACCGCCCGCGCTGCGAATCAAGGGCCGTCGGCTCGCGCTGGTCTTGAAAACGGGTTTCTCATCGTCATCCTCGTCCTCGTTTTTCCCGGCGGAAACATGTTCACCCGCCAATTTCCACACGAGCGTGCCGCAAGGGACCTTGATGACCAAATCCTTTCCGGCGTGACCATCCATCCCCTTGCCCAGGCCGGCCTCGCCGTCCGGCGCGATGAGGCGCGGCTGATAATACTGGGCGATGAGATTGTTGAGGTCATGATCGGCCTGCAAGATGACACTGCCACCGCGTCCGCCGTTGCCGCCGCTCGGCCCGCCTTTGGCGACGTAGGCTTCGCGATGAAACGCCACGCAACCCTTGCCGCCGTGCCCGGCCCGCGCGTAGATTTTTATCTCGTCTATGAACATGAAATTATTCTCCGGCCAATTGCAAGGCGTGAGATTTTAAACCCGGCGAAATCCAAAAACCCGCCTCGTTCTCCAAGCGATCCAGCAAAACTTTCACACTTGAAATCAATTTCTGACTTCGTGCTTCAATTAAAATCCCTAAAATGACCGAAGTGTCGGCAACGACAATCATCGGTCTTTAAGTTCCCGAAGGACCTGTAGATCACTTTCCAAATCGCAATCATCATAATGCTGTGGAATTTTTCGATCACGCAGCAAGCCTTGAAGATCAAAAAACCCCACGCCGGCAATGTCCGCTGCCTGCATAATTGTCACTTTGCGCGCGGCATAAAGCGAAAGCGCAAGTTCCTGTCTCAACTCACGTTCGGTCATTTTTATCTCCGGCAATGTGAGCGTCATGTTACAAATCTAATGAATAATTTATGGGTCGTCAAACGTCCCGAGATTCATCCTGTGTCGCCATTTCCGGCTCGTGACAGGTCGCTACGAGCATTTCCTCGTCTTGCTCGACTTCAAAGATGAACTCTTTCTTCATGCCAACACCCTACGCGATGCCGAAAGTTTCGTAAAACAAATAAAAACGCGGGGCGC
>DATJSQ010000212.1:0-16855 GCA_035503995.1 Verrucomicrobiia bacterium
CCTTGCGGAAAAGGCCTCCGGCAATTTGCGCGGCGCGGCGGATGACTTGGCGCGTTATCTGCGGTTGAAGCCGGGCGACGCCGAAAGCTGGTTTGCCCTCGGCCAAATGCGGCAAACCCAGGGCGACCAGCGCGCGGCCACGAACAATTTCAGCAAAGCAGTCGCCTTGCAACCGGATCTGGCCGCAGCCTGGCTCAGTTTGGCCGACATCCAACGCGCCGACGGCGATCCGACCGCCGCCATTGCGGATTACAACCATTACCTCGCGCTGAATGACGGCGACGCCATCGCTCATTTCCACCGCGGTGAAGCCAGGCAGAAGACCGGCGATTTGGATGGCGCCATCACGGATTACGATCAGGCCATCGCGCTGAAGCCGGAGTTGATGGACGCTTATCGAAACCGCGGGCTGGCGAAATTTCATGAGGGCGATTCGGCCGACGCCATCGCCGATTTCGAAAAATACCTCGAACATAAGCCTGACGCGGAAATCTATTACGACTGTGGATTCGCCCTCCAGGGCGCCGGTGATTTAAAGGACGCTGTCGCCAACTATAAGGAGGCGATTCAACTTAAGCCGGACTTTGCCGACGCCCATTACAATTGTGCCATGGCCGAACAGACGCTCGGCGATGCTAGCGGCGCAATTGCGGACTTCGACAAATATGTCGGGGAAAACACGAATGCTCCCGATGCCCTGAATGACCTCGGTGTCTTGAAAGCCGAACAGAACGATTTGGCGGGCGCGATTGACGATTTCAGCCGGGCGATCAAACTTCAGCCAGGCTCCGCCGAAGCCCGGAAAAACCGCGCCACCGCCGAAAATTTGTCCGGCAATTTCAAGGGCGCCATTTCAGATTTTAACCAATACCTCAAGCTGAACCCGGATGACCTCGCCGTTTACAAAACCCTGGCCATCGCCGAAAAATCCGACGGGGACCTGGGTGGCGCGGCTGCCGAATTGGGCAAATACCTTGAACTCCGGCCGGCCGATGCGATGGCCTGGAAAATCCGCGGCTATTTATATTACGATCTGCATTCCTATATGGACGCCCTGATGAATTTCGAAAAGGCCGCGGATTTGGACCCTTCGGACGATTATGTCCGCTTCCGCATCTGGCTGGTGCGCCAGAAACTCGGCGATCATACCATTGCCACGCAGGACCTGGAAAATTACTGGACCGAGCGCAAGGCCGCAACGCCCGGCGACTGGCCCACGATGGTCGAGCGATTCCTGGTCGGACGGCTGGATGAACGGCAATTCTTTGCCGCCGCCAACGACGGCAAGGACGTCCGTGCCTGCAAATGCGAGGCTGATTTTTATGCCGGCGAAATACGGTTGCTCGATGGTGATCGGGCGGTGGCTGGACTTTATTTCGAGCATTGCCTGGACACCGGCGAAAAAGATTTCACCGAATACGCCAGTGCCGCGGCCGAACTGAAGGCTTTGAAAGCGTCGGAATAACAGGTCAGGGGCAGCCAACGTGAGGGGGCATCCAACAGGCCGACAGGTGCAGGCCCCTATAACCCACTCGAATCAAAATTTTTGCCGCCTTCCAATACCCCGCCGTCGAACACAACAGTCTTTTGCTTTCCAAGGTTCGACACGGTTTCCAACGGCGAATGGCTTGTGACAATAAATCGGCTTCGATGCCCGGCCTTGATTTTTCCGAATTTTTCACCGAACCCCAGGCGGTTTGAACTGGCTCCCGTCGCGGAATTAATCACGGCTAGCGGTGGCAATCCGGCGCGCTCCATCAATTCCAATTCATATAATAGCCCGATGCCATGTGCCACGCCGCACGACCCGGCGTCGCTCCCGGCGATGACCACCACGCCCATCTGATGAGCTTTCCCCAGGCTGGCGGCGTGCTGTTCCAGGATTTTTTTCAGGTTGGAAACCACTTTGGCGTCCCACCCCATCACATCAGCATGGTCAATCTGTACCTGCACCGGCGCAATCGTCGGCACCCACGCAATCCCCCGGTCGCGCATCTTGGCCAGTTGATCGTCTCGAATAAAAAAACCGTGTTCGATGGAATCCACCCATCCGTCAATCGCCCGTCCTATTCCCCAATCGCCCCAAGCGTCGGCAAAGGTTTGTCGCCCGAATGATTTGGCGGCGTTCACCAGCTCGGAGATTTCCGCCGTGGTCATCTGCGGCTCGCTGGTTACCGCGCCTTTCTTGAAATTGATGGTTCCGGTCGGAATCAATTTAATCCGGTGGGCGCCGGCCCTTACCCGCGCTCCAACGCAGCTTGCCGGGGTGTCAAAATCCTCAATCGGACCCGCCATGAAGCCGCCGTAACCTCCTTTGTGATGAATCGCCGCGCCCGGACTGTCCACGTAGGGCATCAACGGGCGGTTGCCGTTCGCGTAAAGCTTGCTTAGCGCCAGCCCCACCCCGTCCTTGTCGCCGGCGTCGCGCACCCCGATGATGCCCAACCGCACGAGTTTTTCGAGCCGCGGAAGCGCCGCTTTCAGCAACTCTTTCGGCGCTTGTTTCAGATATGCCGCGCGTTTGTCCGGATTCAATTCGCTTCCTTCCAGAAAAAAATGCCCGTGCGCTTCAATCAGCCCCGGCAATAGCGTGCAATCGGGCAAATCCACATCCGGCTTGCGCCGGCCATCCGGCAAATTGTCCGCCGGAGATCTCTCGCCAACGAACAATATTTGATCTTTGTCGTAGAGGAGGTGCGCGTTGTGGAGCGGTTTTGTCGAAACGCCATCCAGCAGCGTTCCAACCCGCAACCACACGGCGCGGCCGTCGGTTGCCGGAGGAATTGAGTTTTTTTTCATTATTGATTTTCTGCCGCCTGCGCCTCGCTGCAAATCGCCAGGATGGGCGGGACCCCGCATGTTCATGGGCATATTTCGATTCGTTGCATGGAACCTGTGGAACACGACACGGCCCGGTTTATGAAAATTTCATCTCCAATTCATTCTTCACCGCTTCTGCCACGTCGCGTGGCGCGCCCGGTCGCTCGCCCGGTTCCCCCCAGCGCAGTTGCGACATGTAACTGTCCGCCTGAATCAATCCTTGTTTCTGTGCCGAAGCGTCAATCCGCTCGGTAAACCGCGGCGGCAGGTCCATTTTGATTTCATCGAAATCATCCCACGCCTTGACCTGCGAGGGAATGTCCTGCCAGAAAAGGACCTGAAATTTCGATTTGCAGTTCACCCCGTTGGCCGCCCGCGATTTTTCGCGCTCGGCTTTGACTTCCTCAATCGTCTCAATTTTCGATTTTGCCTTTGGCGGTGGACCTTTGCCGACCAGATAAAGAAACAGGTCCACCGCGTTCGACGCATCCGCGCCATAGCCGTCCGCGCCGATTTCATCGGCGAACATCTGGCTGATCGGCGCGCCGCCGATGGCAAACTTGATTTTGTCCATCCCGCGCTCCTTGTATCCGTCAATCACCGTTTTCATGTAAGTCATCGTCGTCGTGAGCAAAGCGCTCATGCCGATGATGTCCGGTTTGTGTTGCTCCGTGGCGGCGAGAAATTTATCAATGTTCTGGTCAACCCCGATGTCATGCACTTGAAATCCAGCGCCTTCGGCCATCATGCAGACGAGATTTTTTCCAATGTCATGCAAATCCCCGCGGACCGTCCCCATCAGCAGGACGCCCGCTGGTTGAACGTCGGAACCCTTGGCTGAAAGCAGCGGCTTTAAAACCGCCATTCCCGCTTTCATCGCCCGGGCCGCGATCAATACCTCCGGCACGTAGAGGATGTTGTATTTGAAATCCTCCCCGACGACGCTCATCCCGGCAATCAGGCCTTCGGTCAATACCTCCTTCACCGGCCGCCCTTCCTTCAGGGCCGCCCGCGTCATTTCCTCTACCTCCTTGGCTTTGCCTTCATAGAGGCATTGATTCATTAACGCGTAATCGGGCATTCGGCTCCTCTTTCCAATCCTCGATAACGTTTGCCGTTGAACTCCGCCAGCGCAGCCAGCATCGCCTCAATGTTTTGTCTCGGCATTCCGGGACTGGTCCCGCCCCCGACTGATAAAATCATTCCCCGGTCGCCGCCTTTTTCCAAGACATCCAGCGTCGCCTCACGCACTTCGTCCGGCGTCCCGCGCACGCCCACTTCCAGTGGGTTCACGTTTCCCATCAGACACATCCGGTCGCCGACTCGCTCCTTCACTTCGGCAATATCGGTCTGTTTGCCCCAGTTCAAAACGTTGAAACCCGCGTCGGGCAGATGGTCCAAACATGCCTGCACCTCCGCGTCGTTGTGATAGAGCTTCACCCAATCTTGGGGAAAGGCATCGCAAATGCGCTTCAAATACGGGTGGCAAAATTCCTTGTAATGTTCCTCATTCACAAAGCCGACAATGTCGTCGAGGACAAAAATGCCTTCAACGGTGTCGCCCAGCGCCTTTTGTTGCGCCTTGAGCCAGTCAATGATCAGCCGCGTGGAGAGATCGAGCAGTTTGTGCGTCCACTCCGGTTTCTCCACCAAGTCAATCATCAAATCCGTCGTGCTCCGCACAAATCCCGCGGTGCACATCGGTCCGCGCGACGTCACAAACGGCAGCACCTCCCCCAAATCAAGAATGCGCTGACGATGCATCCGCATTCGATGCAGCGTCATCGCCATAAAGGCGTCGTTCTCCACCTCATATTCGGGGAAGTTTTCGATGTCTTCGATGTGGTACAACGTGTGGTACTCGCTGGGGGTGTTGTCCTTCCAAAACTTTATTTTTGCCCCGAGCGCCGACGGCTCCGCCGCCATGCCGTATTCCATCCACCACGAGGGCACCATGATGATGTCCGGAAATTCCTCGTTGATCCTTTTGTTCGACTGGAACCAAAGCTCGGGATCCAGATAATAATCCATGTGCTGGATGCCCAGATAACCGGGAATCCACGGGCTGTCCACAATCAGCGCCATCGGAATGTTGTCCAGCTTCTCCAGCCGGGCGGCTTTCTTGAATGTTTCCCATTGTTCAGGTCGCATAGTTGTGTCATTAAGATTCGAAAGAATGCAGGCGCCGACTTCACGTTGGGACTGCAAAAACCGATCTCATTGTCTCTGTGATTGACGTTACGTCATGTTCCATTTCAGTCAATGTTTTTCACGATTTTCAGAGGAATCTCCATCATTTTTTGCCCCGGCCGCGCATAAATCCACGGTCGGCGGCGTCCGGTTGCCGCCACGGCGTTCGCCATCTCTTCCATCAACTGCCAACTCCAACGGCCCTCAGCCGCCTTCTCCTTTTCCATCGTCGCTTTTCGTTTTTGCTCCCGCGGAATTGACAGCCGCGTGCCGCTCGTCTAACCTCTCCCGGCAAAGACCAGCAGCTTTGCCCCGAATTGTCATTCGGGGATTTTTGTTGTCTTTGGTGAATCGCTCGAATGTTGCAACCGACGATTCATTGTTGGCCAGTCAACCATTTAACGAAACATGGCAAATACCATTCTGGTCGGCGCCCAATGGGGCGACGAAGGCAAAGGCAAAATCATTGACGTCCTCACCGAAAAAGCGGACGTCGTCGTCCGCTACGCCGGAGGCAACAACGCCGGCCACACCGTATTCATCGGCAGGGATAAATACGTCCTCCATCTCGTCCCCTCGGGAATTTTACGCCCAAACAAACTATGCGTCATCGGCAACGGCGTGGTGGTGGACCCCATTGGTCTCGTCGAAGAAATCGAGGGGCTGAAAAGGCTCGGCGTCAAAGTCGGCGCGAACAATTTTGTCTTGAGCGAAACCGCCCACGTCGTCCTGCCCTATCACCGCGAATTGGACGCCCAACGCGAAGTGCTCAAGGGCAAGAATAAAATCGGCACCACCAAGCGCGGCATCGGTCCCGCGTACGGCGACAAGGCGGCCCGCGTCGGCTTGCGCGTGAACGATTTGGTTGACGAAGCGCGCCTCAAGGAAACGTTGTCGCTGCGCGTCAGGGAAAACAACGCCGTCCTAAAATCGCTCGGCGCCAAACCATTATCCTTTGAAAAGGTCCTCGCCGATTACAACGCCGCCGGCAAGGCCCTCAAGGCCTTCGTCCAAAATACGGTCGTTCTCCTGCACAATAAAATGCGCGAGCAGGCCGATATCCTGTTTGAAGGGGCGCAGGGAACGTTTTTGGACATTGATCACGGCACGTATCCCTTCGTGACGTCCTCGAACACCACCGCCGGCGGCGCCTGCACCGGCTCCGGTGTGCCGCCGCATCGCATGGACCGCGTCGTGGGCGTGATGAAAGCCTATACCACGCGCGTCGGCGAAGGTCCGTTGCCAACCGAGAACCGGGAAATTTCCGATTTGTTGCACGGCATGGGCCGCGAATTTGGCGCCACCACCGGACGCCCGCGCCGATGCGGCTGGTTCGATTCCGTGGCCACGCGCCACGCCACCATGGTCAACGGCATTGACGATTTGGCCGTCACCAATCTTGACGGCCTGGACACGCTGGAAACCATCAAGGTATGCATCGCCTACCGTCACGGCGGAAAGCAATACGACTTTGTTCCCAACGACGCGCATACCCTTGCCGAATGCGAGCCTGTCTATATTGAATTCGACGGCTGGCTTGCGCCGACCGACAAGGCCCGCTCCTGGAAACAATTGCCGCCGAAAGCCCGGGCCTATCTCAAGGCGATTGCTGAATTGAGCAACGCGAAATTGTTCATCGCCTCCGTCGGCCCAGCCCGCGCCCAGACGATCTTCGTTTCGAAAACCCTGAAATGAGCTGAAACTGGCTGAAATGCGCCCGGCTTACCACGGCTGAAGCGTCATAACATGCTGAGATTGTGAGTCTTACTAACGCGGTGAGATATTTTGGCTGGCTTATGAAATTCAAAAACCTCGTTTTGTCGCAGGTAACGAGGCAACGGCGCCGCGGAAAATGCACAGAACGCACGGAATTTTAACCGCAGATAATCGCGGATAGTCGCAGATGGGATTCAAAGGCAGAAAGAATAACCGCCAGATACGCGAAAAAGCTGTGACGCGAACTGGCGCGAAGAGACCGGTCTTCGCTTAGATGCTACGACCCGGCACGCCGGTCTTCGCTTAGATACTACGACCCGGCAGCCAGTCTTCGCCAGGATGCTACGACCCGGCACGCGCGAATTATTGGCCGAAAAAAGGCACAAAAGGCACCAAAGGAAAACGGGGGCTGGACAAATGGAACGTAAAAGTCAAACTGCCCTGGTGAAACAAAATGGCACCAAGCAAAACAGCGCTTCGGCTTCCGACGCCGGATCAGGTTGCTGCTGCCATGGAGCGGACCGTCCAGCGGGTGCGCCAGATGTCGCAGCGTCAGTCGGTTCAATCCTTGAAAGCGAGCAGTTGAGGAACCGGGCGCCTTGAAATTCCAACCAATGAAATTGAAGTCGGGTTGCTACGGGATGATTGGTTTTTTAGCGAGAAAATGATTCCGTTCAAAATCGGGTTTGCGCCCTGACAAAATCGGCGTGCCTACCGCTTTCGTCGCCATACTCCACCGCATCCACCGCCACGTGTCCGCCAGTGGACGAATATGGCTCGTGCCGTTTTTGTAAATAGTCTGGATGGGCACAAATTCAACGTCTTCGCCCACAGCCAGGAACGCAACGAGCATTTCGGATTCGATTTCGAAATGATTCGCCGCCAGGGGCAAATTCGCCAGCGCCGCCAATTCCACGAGCCGGAAACCGCATTGGGAATCGGGGAGATCGGCGCCAGCCAGCTTTGAAATCTGCCACGACAAAAGACGGTTCACGAGCCGGCGTAACCGGGGGACTTTATCAAAATTTCGCCTTCCAACTATCAGTTTTGCGCCGGTTTCCTCAGCGGAGTCGAAAAAAATTGGAATGTCATCCGACGAGTGTTGACCGTCGCCGTCGAGCATAAGCGTCCACTGAAAGTTTCGCTGGCGGAGCCGATTCCAGCCGGCGCGCAATGCGGCGCCTTTGCCGGAGTTTCTCCCGAGTGAAACGACTTCCGCGCCACCCATTACGGCGGTTCGTGCCGTACCATCCGTCGAACCGTCATCCACCACGATGACTGTCGGCAGAAATCGTTTCACCCCAGCCACAAGGTTTCGGATATTTTCCGCTTCATTGAAGCACGGAATGACCGCGGCACATTGGAGCGTCCAATCCATGCATGAATCCTAAAGCGGATTCGAAAGAAATCAATCCACGCGATTGGGATGCAAATCGTTCTTGATGACCGCGCCGTTGGTGGCGGAGAGAACGACCTCGCCGATGTCCACGCTTGGATTGGTACTTTTGCCGCGCGTCGCCCAGATTTCGACATGCCAGACGGGCCCGAGTTCGCCATGATCCAACGACAGTTTGGTGGCCGTGAGGGTCAAGGTGTTGAGGTAAGGCTGTGAGGCCGCGATTTGGATGGCGCGATCAGAATCAATTTTGAGGAGATTCGAATCAAACGGCTTATGCTGGTCGGTGGCCAGTTCGAGCAAACGGTCTGGATGAGTGACCTGGGTTTCCTGGCCATCGTCAAATTTGACCTGTGACGCCTTGAACATGGCGTTGGGGTCGTAGTAAACCACGTACCAGACTTGCGGGGTGAGGCCGCCGACGGATTTATCCGAGCGGATTTGGACGATTTTGCCTTTGGATTGGACGCCGACGTATTGGTCACCGGATTTCAGCAGGTCAAACGCCGTGGGCAAGTTCGCCATCGCTCCTTGAATGGCCATTGCCATGGCCACAGTAATCATCATTCCCTTTACTTTCATAAAAACTCCTTTGCGGGAACTTAACGCCGTTTTGTCAAAAAGCAAAAAATAAAAGGGGGGTCGGGCGCAGCAGTGCCCAAGCGCCATAGGAGCGGCCTATTTGCAGCATTTCCTTTCAACCGACCTCAATCCACGCTGCCGGGATGCAAATCGTCCTGGACAATGGAACCGTCGGCGGCGGAAAGGATGACGGTGCCAATGTCCGCAGATTTGTAAGGATTATCGAGCCGCGCGGCCCAAAGTTTCACGCGCCATTGCGGGCCGAGGTCGCCATGCTCGAGCCAGAGTTGAGTGGCCCTAATTTTCAGGTTTTTCAATAATGGCTGCGACAAGGCGATTTGAATCGCGCGGTCGGAGTCCACCTTCAACTTCGACGGGTCAAATGGTTTGTGTTCGTCGGTGAACATCTCGAGAAAACGGCCCGGATGCGAGACGTCCATTTCCTGGCCCGCGCCGAATTTTACCTGGACAGCCTTGAACGTGGCATCGGGGTCGTAATAAACGATATACCAGATGTCCGGGGTGAGGGTGGCGATGGATTTTGCCGAGCGGATTTGGACGACTTTGTCCTTCGATTGAACGCCGACGTATTGGTCGCCGGCCTTTACAAGATCAAAGGCCGTGGGTTCGCCCGCTGTGGCGCGATATGAGACAGCGAGCGACATGGCAGCAGCGAGAAACGATATTTTTTTCATCCCGGCAGCATAGGTCTGACCGTGGAAACGTAAAAGCAAAAAGGGAGGGCAAACCGCAATGGCGCGGAAAAGCGCAGAAAATATTTTGACCACGGATGAACACTGACGGACACGGAGTTTTAGCGATAAAAAAGCACAAAAAGGCGCAAACCAGAATAACCGCCGGTGACGAAGATGGGCGCAGATATTTTTCTGAAATGACTTATCTTTAAGCCCCTATGACCAAGGAATGACGAAGCCCGAATCACGCAAATCCGCTGTTTTGGCCATTTGCGGAATTTCCGGTTGCGCGGAGGCGGGTTGCAAATTATCCTGCCGTGTGCCGGTAAAAGGATATTTCCCGCCAGAAACTGATTTGGGCGCCCGCGGCGCGAAACAAGCGGCCTTGCATGAACGCGCTGCCAGTGCCACCCGATCTCATTTCGGCAACAAGGTTTTCGTCCGGGCCGTTGTGGAGATTTCCAACTTTTGCCGTGAAAATTGCCATTACTGCGGGATGCGCCGCGACAACCAGGCGCTCGCCCGTTTTCGGGCGCGCCATGAGCAACTGGCCGATTTGCTCATTCACCATTGCCCGGCGAGCGTCACCGATGTGAACATCCAGGCTGGGGAGGACCCTGTGGCGGTGCGCGAAATAGCGCTGCCGCTGATTCGCACTTTGCGCGGCGAAACGAGCCTGGGCATCAGCGTTTGCCTGGGCACCCTGCCGGCGCAGTTGGACGATGAATTGCAATCGGCGGGCGCGGAGATTTTCATCATGAAGTTCGAGTGTGCGGACGCGAGCCAATACGAGTTGCTGGAGGCACCGGGCACACTGGATGAGCGAGTCACGCGCATTCGTTTGCTCGCGGAAAAGGGCTGGAACGTCAGTTCGGGTTTCATCGCGGGCCTCCCCGGCCAGGCCGCGCGCGATTTGGCGAAGAATTTCGAGTTGGCACGTTCGCTGCCGTTGCGCGGTTGCAGTGTCAGTCCGTTTATTTCCGGTGCGGACACGCCGCTGGCGAGCCGCTCTGATGCCAATGCTGACGACACGTTCAATTGCGTCGCGGCGCTGCGGTTGATGCGACCGGATTGGGTGATTCCCGCCGTAAGCGCTTTCAACCTGGCGGCGCGGGACGGCTATCGCCGCGGACTGCGGGCCGGCGCAAATCTGGTGACCATCAATCTGACGCCAGACGAATACCGCGGGGATTACATCATCTACAAGCGCGACCGTTTCATTATGACCGAAGAGCGGGTGCTGAATGCCATCGCCGCCGAGAAACTCGCGCCGTCGGAATTGTCGCTGGCCGCATATTATCGGAACAATGAACCAAAGGGAGTGGCGGTGGAAAAACATTCCGAAACCGTCGCCGTCTAAGTGCTCTTTCCGCAGAAACAATCCGCGGGGCCAAATCGGGTTGTTGTCACCGGCGTGGGAATTATCACAGCGCTCGGCCAAGGCTGGCGGACAAATGCGGAGGGGTTCCGCTCGGGCAGAACCGCTTTCCGTCCCGTGACATTGTTCGATGTGTCGCGGCAGCGGGCCAAAAGCGCCGCTGAGGTGGACTTGCCGGAAGTATTTCCCGAGACGCAGTTGACGCCGGCGCATTTTCGGCGGATAGGGCGCGCATCAAAAATGCTGTTGCTGGCAGCCCATGAGGCGCTCGCGCAGGCCGGTTGGGAGGCCGATGGGGATTGGCCGATGATCCTCGGCACCACCAGCGGTGAAATGGCCCTTGGCGAGAACTTCCTGCGCCAAGCCGTCGAATCCCCCAGCCGGAAAAAAGGCCAGCCTTCCCGGATTGTCCATTACCAGGTGCAACAGCAGGGACTGGATTTGTGCAACGCGTTTGGAATCGCGGGGAGGGTGACGACCCTATCGAACGCCTGCGCCTCCGGGGCAAACGCCGTCGGCCAGGCTTTCGAACAGGTTCGCCGCGGCCATGACGATAAAATCATCGCCGGCGGCTACGATGCGCTCTGCCAATTGACCTTCGCGGGATTTGATTCGCTACAGGCGTTGTCTCTCTCGTCCTGCCGTCCATTCGACGCGCATCGGGACGGACTTTCGCTGGGCGAAGGCGCGGCGGTTTTTACGCTGGAGACGTTGGAGGGGGCGAAAAAGCGCGGCGCGGAAATTTTTGGCGAAATCATCGGATATGGCGCGACGACCGACACGCATCATTTGACGCAGCCGCATCCCGAAGGCGCAGCCGCGTTTGGGGCGATGAACGCCGCCTGTGCGGACGCGAAACTCTTGCCGGAGCAAATTGATTATGTGAACGCCCACGGCACGGCGACGCCCCACAATGATGCGGCGGAAGCGGCCGCCATCAATCGCTGGGCGGGCGCGCAGGTGGAAAGGACGTTTGTCAGCTCGACGAAGGCGGGCATCGGCCACTTGCTTGGCGCGGCTGGGGCCGTTGAAGCGGCGATCTGCCTGATGGCGTTGCGGGAGCAATTTCTGCCGCCGGAAACGACGCTGGAGACCGTTGACCCCGTGGTCCGCTTTCAAATCGTTCGCCAGCCGATGGAGAGAAAAATCACGACGGCGCTGTCGAACTCCTTCGGTTTTGGGGGCGCCAACGCCTCGCTTATTTTTCGGAGGTGGGAGTGAGGGGTATTTTTATTCATGGTTTGGGAGCGGTTTCGCCCGCGGGTTGGAGCATGGCGGATTTTCGCGGCGCGCTGGAAAAAAATGTTCCCTTATCCGCGCAAACCGTGACACGCCCGGGACTGGAGCAATCATTGGCCGAACGGGCCGTACCCCCGGTCGCGTCGCGTTCCGGGTTGCTGACGCACTCGCGTTTGCGCCGCGCCACGGCCATTGCGCAACATACGGTCGCTGCCGCGCTCGAAGCCATCGGCGGCGACTTCGCCAAAGTTCAGCGGGGCGAAATGCGCCTCGGAATCATCGTCGGGGCAATCACGGGTTGCGTGACGTATTCGCGGCGGTTTTATGAAGAAGTCTTGCGGGAGCCGGGCACGGCCAGTCCGCTGATTTTTCCTGAAACGGTCTTCAACTCGCCGGCGAGCCACCTCGCCTCGGTTCTCGGCACGAATCAAGCCGGCTACACGCTGGTGGGTGACGACGGGACGTTTGCGCAGGGGTTGGGGCTGGCCGCGGAATGGTTGCTGGAAGACGGGCTGGATGGGTGCGTGGTGGTGGGCGCGGAGGAAAACGATTGGATCACCGCCGACGCCATAAGACTGTTTCAACGCCGGGTGATCCATGGGGCGGGCGCGGGGGCGGTTTATCTGAAAAAAAGTCCGGCGGGGGCGCTGGCCGAATTGGTTGCCATCACCGATTCATTTTCGTTCACGCACACCCAGGGCCGGCTGCGGGCCGCCGAAAAAATGCGGTCCCAGTTGCCTCCGGCGCGTTCCAATGAATTGCTCTGCGGCAGCGCGCAAAACATCCCGCGGCTGGATGAGGCGGAAAATTCGGCGTGGAAGGATTGGAACGGCGGGCGCGTTTCACCGAAGGCCATTTTCGGGGAGGCGTTTGTAGCGGCCGCCGGCTGGCAATGTGTCGCCGCGTGTGACGCGATTGCGCGGGGAGATTTTAGCGCGGCCAATGTGAGTATCGTAGGGGTGAACCAGCAGGCGATTGGGGCGAGGTTTTGCAGGGTGAAGAAGGAAGACGGACTTTTCGGTCCTATTTCCGGCTTGCGCGAATGACAGCGGGCATTCAGTCTTTGCCGTCAAAATGCTTGAAATTTTATCTCAATGAGCGATTCGACCGACCTGAAAAGAGAAATCAAACAACTGATCGTGGACAATCTCATGTTGAAAATCGGCCCCGACGAAATCGGCGATGAGCAGCCGCTCTTCGGTCCGGAAAGCCTCGGCTTGGATTCGGTGGACGCGCTGCAATTGGTGGTGGCGCTTGACAAGACTTACGGTCTGAAGCTGGCCGACTCCGAGGCGACGCGGAAGGCGCTGCAAAACGTGAATGCCATGGCCGTGGCGGTGGCCCAGGTCAGAACCATTTGACGGAACCATTGTGGCCTTTCACGATTATCCAAAGCAAGCGCAAGGGGTCGAGCTTCTCAAACGCTCGCTCGCCCGCGGGAGGCTTGGGCATGCGTATTTGTTCGCGGGCGACCGGATTGAGGAATTGGAATCGCTGGCGCGCACGCTGGCCAAGACGTTGAACTGCGAAAATCCGATCCGGCAAAACGGCCGCGCCGTGGATTGCTGCGACGCGTGCGCCGGTTGCCGCAAAATTGACAACGAAACCCACGCGGACGTCCATTGGGCGCGGCCGGAATCCAAATTGCGGTTGATCACGATTGACCAAACGCGGGAATTGATGCGTGAAATGCAGCTTAAGCCGACGGAAGCTGAATTCAAAGTGGCGGTGATCGTTGGGGCCGACCGATTGAAGATGGAGGCGGCGAACGCCTTTCTAAAGACCCTGGAAGAGCCGCCACAGAAGTCCATTTTGATTCTGCTTTCTGTCGTGCCGCAGCGGATTTTGGAAACGATCGTATCGCGCAGCCTGCGCCTTAATTTTTTTGGTGAACGGCGGGAATTGGAACCGGCCCAAGCCGAATGGCTGGCGAAATTCAGCGCCGTGGCAGTTGACGAACAAAAGAGTTTTTTAGGGCGCTACCGGTTGCTTGACGTTTTGTTGCAAAAGCTCGCGGAGATTCGCGCGCACACGGGGGAATCACTCGGCGCGCGTTCGCCCCTGGAAAAATACGACGACATCGAAAAGGACCTGCGTGAAAAATGGGAAGAGGAACTCGCCGCGGCCATCGAATCCGAATACCGCCGGCGTCGCGCCGATTTGCTCATGCTGGTTCAATTCTGGCTGCGGGACGTCTGGTTGCATACGCTGGCGGCGGGCAAGGACCTGCTCAACTTTCCTGAAATCGCCGGGGCGGAAGACGTGGCCAGACGGATTTCGGGGCGGCAAGCGCTCGAGAATTTGCAAACACTCGAGCGAACGCAGCGCCTGCTGCATACCAACGTCCAGGAAGCCCTGGCGCTGGAAGTTGGCCTGCTTAAATTGCATTTTTAGCCGGGTGCCGGCACAATTCCGGCGATGAAATCCGAACCGACACCCGCCGTGAATAAAATCTTCGCGCCCGCATTCGGACTTTTTCTGGGCCTCTGCATCTGGAAATTCGGCGACCCGGTAATTCTGGACCAGAAAATCTTTCCGCCGACATCGGCATCAGAATTCTGGACCGACGCCTGGCCGACGCACTGGGCGGGTTGGATTTTTTTGCCGTTTTTCGTCGCCGGTATTTTTCTTATTTTAAAAGGGCCATGGCGCCGGCCGTCGGGCAAATGGCTTTGGCTGCTGCCGCTGGGGTGGTTGGGCTGGCAGTTCGTTTCGGCGACCCAATCGGTGGATGCCGATTTGACGGCTGCGACGCTCTGGCAATTTTTCGGGTGCGTCGCCTGTTATTTTATCGGGGTGTTTTTTTTCAACAATCGTCCCGCGCTGAATTTGTTGCTGATCGGCGTGCTGGCGGCGTTTATTTTTTGCCTGGTGCGCGCCATAGACCAGCGGTTGGTCGAATTTCCCCAAAGCCGCCGGGTGTTGCTGGAAGGCCAGCGTGACGGTTGGACCAACCTGCCGCCGGCGGTTCTTTTGGAGATGGAGCGTGAAGAGGTCATCATCACCACCAACGGCATGGAGGTGGCGAACCCGGCCGTGCTCGCCCGATTCGGCAAACCTCCGCCGCCGGGGCTGACCGGGTTACATCTCGCGCTTTATAAACTGTTTGCGCCGGCCCCGCGTGTCATTGGGACGCTGGTTTATCCCAACGCGCTGGCGGGAATCGTTTTATTGCTAGGGCCGGTTTCATTAATGCTCGCGATTGGGGCAAAAAATTTGCGTCCGGCGATTCACGGGGTGGCGGTTGCGATGATCGCCCTTCTTGGCGGGGCAGGATTGTTTTGGAGCGGCTCGAAACTCGGGTGGCTTCTCGCCATGGGCGTCGGCGGCCTGTACCTTTTGCGGCTGGATTGGCCGACGAAGTTAAAAATCGCCGCCATTGTTGCCGTCGTTGTTCTGGGGCTGGCGATTTTCGCGGTTCGCTTTCACCATTATTTTGCCAATGGCGCGACGAGCGTCGGCGCACGGTTCGATTATTGGCGGGCGGCAATTCGAACGACCGTTGAGAGGCCCATTTTTGGCACCGGACCGGGCACATTTCAAAGACCTTACGCCCGGCTCAAATCGCCGGACGCGGAAATGGCGCGGCTGGCGCACAATGATTATCTCGAACAGTTTTCCGATTCGGGAATCTGCGGCGGCATCATCTACCTGAGTTGGATACTTTTGGCGGTCACGACGCTGGGCCGGCGTGCGTGGAGGTCCAACGATAAATTCGCTTTTGCGATTTTTGCCGGATTGCTTGCGTGGTTTATCCAGGGATTTGCCGAATTCAGCCTTTACATTCCCGCGCTGGCGTGGACTGCCTTTACTCTTCTTGGCAGCCAGGTGGCGATGGGGAGCGCACGGGCCCCGGGCGCAGTTTCACGGGCCGCACGCGGAACACTCGGTGATCGCGGCGCGGTCAAAGTGAGACCAAAGTCAAACTGATACCAGGAGCAGTTCCCGGTATTCATACCGAAATGTTTTTTGAAATGGTGTTTTTGCCGGTCCTCAATCCGTAATTCATCGTTGCATTCAGGGCTGATGAGATTTTGTCGGCCTTCAACGGCGAACACGACATGGATGTAAATCTGGGTGTGCGCGATGTTGCCTTTTTGCGACAGGCATGTGAGCGTGCCCCGCAAGGACGTTGCCCCGGTTTGGACCCGCAGTTTTCCAATCGCCAAGGAGCCTACGACCCTGGGTCAGCATCTCAAGAAGAAACGGTTCGGAATGGGCATCCGGCGAAAGGAAGCAGCTCAAATGCTGGACGTTAGCGCGAGGACGCTAAGTCTCTTGGAATGCTTGACGCCGTCTGCGCCCGCAGCCACGCCGTCGCCTGCACGAGAAAAGACTCGCCCAGCCTCGGAAGTCGCGTCGGCCGCCGGGGCTGTCGGGACGGAAATTCCCGAGACGGATCCGGCATCGCGCTCAGTCGAAATGTGAAGTGAGAAGGGTGATCGAAGAAAAAGATAAATTTACGATTCAGCCCGACGGTTAACCGGCATTCTATCACCGGCGGGCGAGTTTGATTACATTTACGATCCGGTGGAGTTGCAGCGTGTTGACGAACTGGCTCTCCCGAACGGCGCTTACATCACCAACACGTATGACAGCGTGGCGCGATTGACGGGCACCTGGTTGAAGAACGGCGGCAATACCGATCTTGATTCTTATGTTTATGGTTACAATCAGGCCGGTCAAAGGACGAATGTCACCCGGACTGCGGGTGATTATGTGAATTATGCTTATGACAATGAAGGAGAATTGGTGTCGGCCATTGGCAAGGAGGCGGGCGGGGTGACGAACCGACTGATGGAGCAATTGGACTACGGCTACGATGCCGCTGGCAACTTG
>DATJSQ010000213.1:0-4066 GCA_035503995.1 Verrucomicrobiia bacterium
GGAACATTCACTATCATCGCGCGGAATTGCTCGAAACAATATTGCTACGTCCAATCGGCCAAATTGAACGGCAAGCCATTGAATCATCCGTGGATCACGAAAGATGACATCGTCAATGGCGGGACGCTGGAACTGGACATGGGAATTCTTCCAAATAAAAATTGGGGAACGGAGGGTGCCGAGAACGTTGAAGCGGTTCGGCGTTAAAACATTCTCAATACGTTGAAACGTTAAAATGTTAAAACGTTGAAACGGAACGCGATTGCCGGTGAATCGTGGCCGGACGAAGGTATACCGTTTTAACGATTCAACCTCATTCCACCTGGAATCCTTGTTCACGGAAGCGTTGCAATTTATACAGGAGAGCGCGGCGGCTGATGCCCAACGCTTTGGCTGTTTCGGTGCGATTAAAATTATGCTGGCGCAGAGCCTGCAGGATGGCGTTGCGCTCGATATCGTCCCAGCTTTCCGGCTCGGATGTGATGCGCGGAACCGGGCCTTGTCCGACAACACGCGACGGCAAGTGCTCCGGCAAAATCAGTTCGCTGCGGGACAGGAGAACGGCGCGTTCCATGGCGTTGCGCAATTCACGGACATTTCCCGGCCACCGATAGGCTTCGAGACAGGCGGCGACAGTTTCCGAAAAGCGCGCGCGTCCTTTGGCAAATTCTTCGATGAACCGGCTCGCCAGCGGCAAAATATCCTCGCGGCGCTCGCGCAGGGGCGGGATGCTTAATTCCACGACGTTGAGGCGGTAGAACAAATCCTCGCGGAAGCGCCCGGCTTTGACCTCATCTTCGAGAATGCGATTACTGGCGGCGATGATGCGGGCGGATGTCTGGATTTCCTTGTTGGAACCAATCCGCTGAAAGCGGCCATCCTGGGTCACGCGCAACAATTTCGCCTGGAGCGCCGGGGACATTTCGGCGATTTCATCCAAAAAAATTGTGCCGTCGGAAGCTTGTTCGAAGCGGCCGATACGCTGGGCGTGCGCGCCGGTGAACGCGCCGCGCTCGTGTCCGAACAATTCGCTTTCCAGAAGCGTCTCGGGAATGGCGGCGCAATTGACTTTAATCATCGGTCCGGACGATCGCGGACTCCACGCGTGGACAACATCAGCCACGACTTCCTTGCCCACGCCGCTTTCACCGGTAATGAGCACCCGGGTTTCGGAAGGGGCGACGAGCGAAACATCGCGGAGGACGGCCTGCATGAGAAGACTGCGCGCGACCAGGAAATCCGGCAATGGCTTGTCAGGCGCCCCAACCGGGGCGGCGGTTTCGGAGATGCCGACGGCGTTTCGCACCGAAGCGAGCAATTCATCGAGGTCAATCGGCTTGGCGAGATAATTGACCGCGCCATCGCGCATGGCGGCCACGGCGTCGCGAACGTCGGTAAAAGCGGTCACGAGCAGGACCGGCAGCGTGACGTGTTCCTTGCGGGCGCGCCGGAGCGTTTCGAGGCCGGACAGGCCGGGCATGCGGACATCGGAAATCATCATGTCGAACCTGCCGCCGCGCAACAGTTCCAGAGCGCGCTCACCCGAATCGGCCGTGACTGTTTCGAAGTGCTGACTTTTGAGAAAGGAATTGAGCAGGCTGCGCTGGCCCGGGTCGTCGTCTACAATCAAAATGCGGACGGTTTTATTTCCGTTTTTCATGACGCGTGGGGATGCTACACGGTTATAAGGGGGGTGACAATTTCCGAGAGAACCAGGCGAATAAGGTAGCGCAGCCGTCCCCGGCTGCGAGTTCTGGCGCCGTCCCGGTGCCTGTCCCGCAAACTGGCGGCGAGACGCCGGTGGCAGCGCCACTGGCGACCTAACCCGCAGGCGCGCCTGCGCTACGACCCAACCGTCTTTAGATGACTAATGCGAAAGAGAGCGCCTTTGGGCTCGTTGGGCAGGCATTTGATTTCCCAGCCGTGGGCCAGGACGATTTGCTGGACGATCGCCAGGCCCAGGCCGGTGCCTTTTTGATGAGTCGTGAAGTATGGCTTGAAGATTTGCTGGCGCAGTTCTGGCGGGACACCCGGGCCGTCATCGCGGATTTCCAGGGCCGCCGCGGCGGCGCTTTCTTTGCGGGCGGCAAATTGGATCTGGCCGCCCTGATTGACCGCCTGGATGGCGTTGAGCAACAAGTTGAACAACGCCTGGCGAAGCAATTGCTCATCGGCGTCGATATATAGCGGGTCCATCTTTGCCTCGACCCGGATTTTCTTTTCCTCAATGTCGTAGTTGAGGGCGCGTACGACTTCGGCGACGACGCCGTTTAGCGCGACCCTGGCGCGGCGGACTTCGCGCGGGCGGGAATAGTTGATGAACTCGTTCAATTGCGCGGTGACTTTGTCGGTCTCATCCACGATCGCCCTGGATTTTTCTTTGAGATCGGCAAGCTCCTCGGATCTCGAAATCATCTGCGCCATGCCGCGGATGATGTTCAGCGGATTGCGGGTTTCGTGGGCGAGGCCGGCGGCAGCGAGGTTCATTTCGCGCAAATGCGAATTCAATTCGCTGGCGCGGACCAGACGGATCTGCAGGTCCACATTGCGCCAGGCCATGCCGACGCCAATGGCGGAAATGCCCGCGAAAAAGACGATGATGGCGCGCATCCATAAGTCATTGCGGGAGGTGGCCCGCAGATTTTCCGTGGACATCGTGAGAACGAGCCCGTGCAATTCGCGTCTGGCGATCAGCGCCTTGAAATCCTCTTCGCTCATGAAGCGCAGCCATGGCGGGCGGCGCGAATTACGGCGTTCCATAAAGTCAAAGCGGCGCGGACCATTCGTGTTTTCCTCGTCCGGCGGCGGAGGAGGGCCGAATCCGCCGGCTTCGGCGTTTGTGGGCGGATTGGACGGGTTGAATTCCCGGCGGTCAAATCTTTCGCCACGCGGAATGTTATTCGAAAACTCTTCGGGCGGGGGCAGGACGACGGTGGCGTTGGAGGCGTTTTCGACGCTTGCTCCCCAGACCGGATTTACAAAGGTGACATCGTCGCGAGTCCAGAACACGCCTTCAGTCAAGGCCGCTTTCGGAATGAGGTTCGTATTGCCGGCGGTCACCAGGGGTTCGCCGTTGGTATTGAGCAGCGCTATGGACAGCACACCGGCCGAACCGATCAGTTCATTCGTACGCGTCAATTCATTAAGAACCAAACCGATCCGGTTTTCCAGGACGGCCCCGCGAAAACTCGATGAGTGCACAACCGCGCTCAACGTATCGGCAATCTCGGTGGAACGGTTTTGCAGATCGGTTTTGGCCGCCGACAGGACCCTGATATGCTCCTCCACCTGCCAGGCGACGACCAACAGCCAGATTACCACGAGGAGTGCGTAAACAAGTCTGTCGCGGCGTTTGGGTTCCATGCGCTGATTTAAGTATAAAACGGAAGGATATTTAATGCCAATTCTTACTCCCCTGTTTATCGGGGATCCGTTCCAAAAACTGGTCCAACTGCTGTTCAGAAACAGAATTAGTGATAAAACCGCCAGTGAGGTTCGGCGCGTTCACGGTGCTGGCCAATTCCATGGGAGCACGGACAACGTGGGGCGTCATGAAAATCATCAATTCATTTTTATCATCCGAATTGGCTTTGTACCGGAAGAGAGCGCCGAGGACCGGGATATCCCCAAGGAGCGGGATCTTGGTTTCCGAGGATTCTTTGTCGTTTTCCATCATACCGCCAATGACCACTGTTTGTCCGTCTGGTGTGACGACCACCGTATCTGCCTGGCGGGTATCAATCACGGGAGCATTGACACCGCCGCCAATGGGCTCGGTTTCAGTGGGATCCACTTCCGAATCCTCCGGCGTGACGATCATTTCCACCAGATTCTCAGGGGAAATGTAGGGTGTGACGTTCACCTGAAGTCCGACGGGGGTGTAAGTGATGTTGTTAATCGGGACGGTGCTGGCGCCCACGCTATAATAGCTGATGCCGGTGACAAGCGGGACTTCCGAACCTACGAGAATGGTAGCGGGCTGGCCGTCGCGCGCCAGAATAGAGGGGCGAGACAGAACCTGCGCCTTGCCGGCGGTGGCAATTGCCTGCAACGTAGCCGTAAAATC
>DATJSQ010000214.1:0-5208 GCA_035503995.1 Verrucomicrobiia bacterium
TGAATTGGTTTTAATCGGCAACGGAAAACTTTACGGCGGCCCGTTCGAGATCTTTCCAGCCGCCGACACGCGCGACGGTCTGCTCGATGTTTGCGTTTTTCCGCGCGTGGATTGGCCGACGTTGATCCGATGCGCGCCGGATTTTCTTCTGCGCCGGAGACTGCCGGAAACGGCCGTAAAGCGGTTTCGCGTGGCGAGTTTCGAACTTACTGCTGAGCGCGCGAACTTTGAGCTGGACGGGGAATTGACAGGCCCCTTGCCGGCGCGGTTTTCGATTGAGCGCGAGCGACTGCGGGTGATTTGCTAATTGAATACCCTTGCGCCAATGCAGGGGTTTCGTTAATTTACGAGACTGTTACGCTTTGTCCTCGGACAAGAACGGGTTGGTAGCTCAGCTGGTAGAGCAGTGCCCTTTTAAGGCATTGGTCCAGGGTTCGAGTCCCTGCCAACCCACCATTTCTTCGCATTTTTTGCTTTGCGCCGCGCCAAAAAATGCTTTCATTGCGCCCATGTTGCGCGTGAGATTTTGGGGAGTGCGCGGTTCCATTCCAACGCCCGGTCGAGCCGCCGCGCATTACGGCGGCAACACTTCCTGCGTGGAGGTGCGGAGCGGCGATGACATCATCATCCTGGATGCGGGCACCGGCTTGCGCGCCCTGGGGGCCGCGCTGCTGGCGGAGTTCAAAGATCACCCGCTGAATCTGACCCTCCTGCTCACGCACACCCATTGGGACCACATTCACGGGCTGCCGTTTTTCGCCCCGATTTACAATCCGAACTGCCGATTGCGCATCCTCGGCTGCGAAGGAGCCCGCAAAGGCCTGGTGGAAGCGCTCACGGGCCAGATGGAGAGCACCTACTTCCCCGTCCCCTTCGCCAAAGTGCCCGGCAACATCGAGGTGGAAGAGTTCAAGGAGCTGAATTTTGAAATCGGCTCCGTGCTTGTCCGCGCGCAGCGCGCCAACCATCCCGGGTTCTGCGTCGGCTACCGGCTCTTCTCACCCGATGGCCTGGTTTGCTTTTTTCCAGACACCGAACCCCGCACCGGCGGCGACGATCGCGAGATGATTGAGTTCATTCGCGACACGGACGCGCTCATCCTGGATTCGCAATATGACCGGCAGGAATATAAGGCGCATTTTGGCTGGGGGCACGGTTGCGTGGATGATTCCGTGGCGCTGGCATTGCAGGCGAATGTCAAAAAGCTTTTTCTTTTCCATCATGATCCTGACCACGATGACAAAACGCTGGCCCAATTTGTCAAGCATGCGCGCCAATTGGTGGCCGCGCGGAAGGGAAAATTAAAAGTGGATGCCGCGCGCGAGGGGCTTACGGTCCAACTGGGTGAAAAAATTCGCACCGAATTCATGTAAGAAGGCGGGAGACGACGCGAGGAATCTCATTAAAAGAATCGGCAATTGGAAATCCCAAACGAATTTTCAGCGGCCTTTCTCACGCCACGGTTTGCCGGCGCGGAAGAGCGGCAAAAACTGCTCATCCACGGTGGCCGCCCGCGCATCGCCCGAGGCATTGGCGGTTTGAATTGCCGATTCCGCGGTGGCGATGGCCAGCGGAAAATTTCCCGCTTCAGCATAAGCCGCGGCCAGGGCGCTGAGCATTTCCGGCCGTTTGAACAACGTGAGCCGGCAGGCCTTCTCGGCGTCGCTCACCGCTTCCGCCCCGTTGCGCAGTGACCCGTCCGGTGACGTCGCCAGAATCCAAGCCAGATTATTCAAGGCGTCGGCGTCGTCGGGATTCAATGCCAGCGCGCGTCGCAGTTGAACCACCGCGTCACGCGGATCGCCGTTGCCATAGAACCACGACGCCAGTTCCATCTCTGTTTGAACGTCGGGTTGCAGGATGGCTCCCAACTGCATTTGATGAATGGCCTCCGGCAGGCGCCCTTGAAGGCGCAATGATTCCGCATAAGCCTTGCGAATTGGCCCGTCGTCGGGGTCCATCTTTAACGCGGCCAGAAATTCCGCATCCGCCCCGGCAAATCGGCCCTCCAGGGAAAGCGCGTGTCCGAGGTTCATATAGGCATCCAGATTGTAGGGGTTATATTTCAGCGAAAGAGTGAATTCGCGGACAGCGCCAGGATAATCATTTTTTCCAGCCAGGATCGTGCCGAGGTCGTTGTGCGCGGCCCAGGAAGCGGGATTTTTTTTGAGCGTGTCACGCACAAGATTTTCCTCCGTGCTGAAAACTTGCGCGCGCTGAAAACTCAAAATTGAGAAGACCAGAAGGACAGTCGTCGCGGCGATTGCAAAAAAGCCCCTCAAGAACACCGCCAGCGCCGCCGCGCCCATTGCCGTGATGGCTCCCAACGCCGGATATTGCAGATGGTCCGACACCTGCCACATGGTCTGATATTGGGCGTCAAAAAAGCCGAGCGCCGGGAACAACATGACGGCAAAACATCCGATGCCAAACAGGACATGCCGCCCCCAATTGCGGCGAAATTGCCAGCAGACGGCCAGCGCCACAACAAACAACAGCAGTGGCAGACAGCCCGTCCAGTCACCCGCGTTCACCGGCGGGCGGGAATAGGCGACGCTCAGATTGGCGGGCACGATTGCCTTGCCCAGATAGAACCAGAAATTGCCGCCCGCCGCCGCCAGCCGTTGCCAAAACGTTTGAGGCGCCAGCATTTGGTCGGTGGCCGGCAACGCCTGATGCTGCTGAAACCAGATGGACATCAAACCAAATGCCAGCGACAGCAGAAAGTAGGGGCTGGTATGGAGCCAGTCTTTTCGCGTGATGCGCCCGCGTTGCCACGCCGCGCACATCAGCAAAACCGCCGGAAGCATCACTGCGGTTGTCTTGGCAAGAAGCGCCAGGACAAAGGCAATCAATGAAACGGCGAGCCAAACTGTCGCACACCGGCGGATTGCAGAGCGGCATCCGGACTCGGGTTTTTGATAAAGGGCGTCGGCCTCGTAATGCAGATACGCCAAATAGGACAGAAGAAAAAACGGAAGGGAAAGCGTGTTTTTCAATTCGGCGATACGCGCCACCGAATTGACGCAAACGGGATGGACGGCAAAAAGGGCCGCCCCCAACCAGGCGCCGGGAATTTTCAATCGCGCCAGCAAACGCCATAGCAGCAGGGAACTGATGGTTTGAAGCGCGAGGTCCACGACATGATAACCCGCCGGGTTGTTTCCGAATGCCAGCCGTTCCAGCCACCAGCCAAAAGTCGCCAGCGTAAAATCCGTTCCGAACCACAAAGAACGCAGAGTAAGATTGCCGCTCACCAGCGCATTGCCGCTGCCAATCAACCGCGCGTCGTCCATCACGAAATTCCCCGGAAGTATCGGCAGATAGACGATGGCTGCCAGCGCCGCAATGGCCAGCGCCCCGGCAATGATTTGTGCTTTCCGCCGTCTGGTCTCATCGCTGAAGAACGCCGTCACGCTTCCATGTTTTTCCGATTCCAATATCACGGGAACAGCATCAGCAGACAGGCCGGGAGAAAATCAGTCAAACAAAAAGGCGACCCGTTGCCGGATCGCCTTTGTTTTGCAATCACTTTTTACAACCCTTTGCCGATCATGAATTTCAGCAGGTCGGCCACTCGGCAGCTGTAACCCCATTCGTTGTCGTACCAACTCACGAGCTTGAAGAAACGCTTGTTCAATTCAATGCCCGCGCCGGCGTCAAAAATCGAAGACAACTGGCAATGGATGAAATCGCTGCTCACCACTTCGTCGTCGGTATAACCGAGAATGCCCTTGAGATAGGTCTCGCTGGCCTTCTTCATGGCGGCGGAAATTTCCGCGTAGCTCGTTTCCTTCACCGTGCGAACGGTGAGGTCCACCACGGAAACCGTGGGCGTGGGCACGCGAAACGCCATGCCCGTCAATTTGCCCTTCACTTCGGGGCAAACCAGCGCCACGGCCTTGGCCGCGCCGGTGGTGGAAGGAATCAGGTTCAGTGCCGCGCTGCGGCCGCCTTTCCAATCCTTTTTGCTCGGCCCATCCACCGTCTTTTGCGTTGCCGTGTAGCTGTGAACCGTGGTCATGAGGCCTTCCTCGATTCCAAAACCTTCCTTCAACAGAACATGGACAACCGGCGCCAGGCAATTCGTCGTGCAACTCGCGTTGGAAATAACGTTGTGCTTCTTCGGGTCATATTTCTGCTCGTTGACGCCGAGCACGACGGTGACGTCTTCGTTTTTCGCGGGAGCGGAAATGACGACCTTTTTTGCGCCGGCGGTGATATGGCCGTATGAAGATTTGGGATTGTCCTTGGCGGCATCGGTAAAAAGGCCGGTGGATTCGATGACCAGCTCAACGCCGAGCGCCTTCCACGGCAATTCCGCGGGCGTCTTGGCGCTCACCACCTTGATTTCCTTGCCATTGACGATCAGAATGTCATCGTCGGTTTTGTCCGGCGCGGATTTTCTGGAGCCGACTTCCCCCTGGAAACGACCCTGGATGGAGTCATATTTGAGGAGGTAGGCGAGGTTGTCCGCCGGCACGATATCGCCGACGGCGACGACGTCCACATCTTTGCCGATCATGCCTTGTTCCGCGATGGCGCGGAAGACAAGGCGACCGATGCGACCGAACCCGTTAATTGCAACTTTGACAGCCATAATATTTTGCGTTTTGAGTTAAATTGTTAAGCAAACCGAAGAATAAAGTTAACAGGAGGACAATTTCCGTGCAATGAATAACTCAGGAACAAAATTGTCGAACATGCGCCATTTCTTGCCCTGGCTGCATGATTTGTCGAGGGTCCTTTTCGGTTCTCGCAAGCTCCTGTAGCGCAGACTTCCAAGTCTGCTGTATCGCGGGTTTCCGAACCCGCAAACGACGCGCAGGTTCGACGCCCTGCCGATTTGGAAATCGGCGACCCGTCCTCCGTAGCAGTACTGCGGAGGGTGGATACGGCAGGTTTGGAAACCTGCGCTACAACGACTTGCATGCGTCCCCCAAAAGCGGCTATTAAATATCCGGGTTAGAACAACCTATGGCGTCCGAATAACGCGGACATTGCTGCGGCTCACAGAGCCGCGCTCCGAAGACGGGTTCACGGCGACCCGGCGGATGGTTTTGCCGGCGCATTAGGGGCCGTTGAATCGGATTTCGGCTTGAGGAAAAGTGCCAGGTTGGTCACGCCGACGACCGTGAGCTGGCTCGTATCGTTGAGGAGCATTTCCGGTCTTCCGTGGTAATTTGTAACCTTGCCTTTGATTTCAAT
>DATJSQ010000215.1:0-4265 GCA_035503995.1 Verrucomicrobiia bacterium
GAACCACCAGGCAGGCATTCGTACGTTTCAACGGCTCCGAACATGCATGTGTTTTCATCCAGCATAGCAAAGCAAAAAGGACGACGGTTGTCTAGCAAAAATTTTTAGCCCTCAGCCTCAACAACTTGCAAATGAGAAAAAAAAGACCCTGGGATGGTCAGAGAGGCATCATCGCAAAGAATTGACCTCTGCGGGGCCTGCTGTTAAACATTGGCGGATGCTTCACGCGCCTCAACGTTTATGACCACCGCTAAAAAGCCGAAATTTTCGCGTGTCCTTCTCAAGTTGAGCGGCGAGTCGCTCGGCGGCACACACGGCGTGGGAATCCTGCCGGAAGCGGTACATCACATGGCGGAACAAATTTGTGAAGTCCGCCAACTCGGGGTGCAAGTGGTGGTGGTGGTGGGCGGCGGAAATATTTTTCGGGGATTGAGCGGCAGCGAACGGGGTATCGAGCGGGCCACGGGCGATTATATGGGCATGCTGGCGACGGTGATCAACGCGCTTGCCCTCCAGGACGCTCTGGAGAAGTTGGGGTGCCCAACACGCGTGCAAAGCGCCATCGCCATGTCACAGGTCGCCGAGCCGTTCATCCGGCGAAGGGCGGTGCGGCATTTGGAGAAGGGCCGGGTGGTCATTTTTGGCGGTGGCACCGGAAATCCATATTTCTCCACTGACACAGCGGCGGCGTTGCGCGCCACTGAAATCGGCGCGGAAGTGATCATGAAAGCGACCAAGGTGGACGGAATTTACGATTGCGATCCGAAGAAAAATCCCGGCGCGAAAAAGTTCCCGGAAATCACCTACCTGGAAGCGTTGCAGCGGCAATTGAAGGTGATGGACTCGACCGCGTTTTCACTCTGCATGGACAACAAAATGCCAATCATCGTCTTCGATTTTTCCAAACCGCACAATTTGAAGCGGGTCGTTCTGGGAGAAAAAGTGGGGACATTGGTCAGTTGAGCCAGCGTGTCTTGGCGAGGCTGTGACGAAAGAACATGCCGAAACGACCTGCTCCTGGAAGCAGATTGGACTTGACATGAAGTGTTCTTTTAGAATTGCCTCCTCTCCCCTGCCCTCCTCACGAACCTGTCGTTCAAACGGATTGCTATTTTCACAAAACTGACGAATCGTTAGGCCATGATATTCGCCTCCCGACAGGATGCCGGGCGAAAACTCGCTCAATTCTTGGTCCAGCGCAAGACTGCGGCAGATTTGGTCATGGGATTGCCTCGAGGAGGAGTCGTCGTTGCCGCCCAAGTCGCCCATGAGTTAAAGCTGCCGCTGGACGTGCTGGTGGTTCGTAAAATCGGCCATCCCTTGCAGCGCGAATTTGCCGTGGGCGCCCTGGCAGAACCTGATTTCGTCTTTATCAATGAACAATCCCTTCGGGAATTCCCGGCCGCCCCCTCTGAATTGGACCGCGTCATCGCCGAGGAAAAGCAGCGCCTGCATGAATATCGCCGGCACTTTCACCTGCGGGAAATGGCCTCCAGTGAGAGGAAAAATATTCTACTGGTGGACGACGGGCTGGCCACGGGCGCCACGGCGGAAGCGGCGGCCGTATCGCTGCGCCGACAGAACGTAAAACGAATCATCATCGCCGCGCCCGTCGCTTCCCTTGAATCCGTTGCGCGACTGCGGCGCGTGGCTGATGAAGTGGAAATTTTGTCAACCGACCCCGCTTTTACCGCAGTAGGGCAATTTTACCGGCAGTTTTCACAGGTGACGGATGAGGAGGTAATCGCGTTGCTGAAAGAACAACATGCCTGAACTTCCTGAAGTGGAAATACTGGTCCGGCGCCTGAATCCCCTCCTTCACGGAAAAACCATTCGCCGGGTGGAGATTCGCCGGGTGCGCGCAACGCGGCCGGGTTCGCCGGAAGTGTTTCGAAAAGCGGTCGCGGGCGCGAAATTCATCGGCGTGTCCCGACGCGGAAAATATCTTCTGTTCAAACTCGGACGCGCACGGACGTCAATCCAGGTGCTTGGACATTTGGGAATGGCGGGCAGAATGTTTATGGCGTTGAAGAATGAGGAACTGCCGAAGCACGCGGCGATTGTCTTTGATCTTGGCGCCGGGAAATTCGTTTACGAAGACCACCGCTATTTTGGACGGATGGCTCTGGATTTATCTCCCATCAGGAAACTGGGAGCCGAGCCGCTTGCCGGGGATTTCTCACCCGAATTATTGGCGGCTGGATTGAAACCATCGCGCCAGGCAATCAAAATAAAGTTGCTTGACCAGAGGCTCGTTGCGGGCATCGGCAACATTTACGCCAGCGAAGCGCTTTTTTACGCGGGGCTTTCGCCGAAACGGCCGGCAAATCGGTTGACCTTTTCCGAAATCAAACGCCTCTGGCGCGGGATCCGGGATGTTTTGAAGAAGGCGATAGAATACGGCGGCACGGTATCGCTAAAGACAATAAGCGGGAAATCCGACGCGCTTTTTTATTTTTCGGATGATGGGGAAGGTCATTACGGAAAGCGGCTGCGAGTTTATGGCCGGGCAGGCAAGCCGTGCCTGAAATGCGGGACGGCCATTCGGCGCATGACACAAGCAGGCCGGAGCACGTTTTATTGTCCCCATTGCCAAAAGGGGTGACGAATGAGCGAATTCCGCTGGCTTGCCGCAACTCCTGGCGACTCATCGTTTCGCGGATAATCGGCGGCAGTTTTGCGACTTCCCCTGCAACTTCCCCCCTGACTTCCCTTGTCACCTGCGGGGAAACTTGACCAGCCGCTCACTGCTTCTGGAACCACTCCGCCGGCTTGAACATGACATAAACGCTGCCTGCCTGTTTGACGCTATCAAAGCACCGGCTTGAGCCAGCTTGGAACTGATTTTGCTAAAAATGTCCGTCGTCCGTCTTGAAAAATCGCGGCCAGACGGAATGGCGCCCGCAAGTCGTCGTTGTCAAAGACGAAAACGCAGGGAAGTTCCCGGATCGCCTGTTTGAGATTGGTCATGGTGCATGGAAACCGTGCGATCAGTTTGTCGGTCGGCACATCGTGTCCACCCTGGCTGATGCGCATGGCAACCCGTTCTTCAGAGCGGTCAGAATCGGCTAGGCCAATGAAGCACATTATAACGGCGTCACCCCGTTTTGCTGCTTGTTTCAAAAAGGCCAATTTGTCACCGACCGGATTGGAAAAGACTGTCTCGAAAACAAAACTCTCACCTTGATTCGCCAATTCCTGTCGCAATTGTGCGGCAACTTCCGCCGCTTGATAATCATCAATGCCCAATTCTCCGGCCAAAATATCCGCGTTGACAAAACGCAAGCCGCTGGCTTTGAGATGGGCTTCGTAAAAGGTGGTTTTCCCCACGCCATTAGGGCCTGCCACGGCTACGATTACGGGGCGCTTGTCCAGACCAGGAATGTTCCATGCGTCCGAAATTTTCGGCGAAGGCTCTTTCACCTTTAGGCGTGCGCTGACGCTGGCTTGGCCCTTTTGGTGGATGTTTTAGCCGGCTGGAATTGCCGGTGAACAAACCGTCCCAAAGTGCGCTTGCCGTTCGCCTCGATTCGCACCAGCAAACCCGGCGACGCGGCGGCTTCGTAATGCGGATACGGTCTGGTTTTCAGATGTTCCACCACCTGCCGCCGGCCTGCCGGAGAATCCACGGATTTCAGACAGGCCGCAAGCGGTTTGACGCTTCCCGCCCGGCACAGCGCCAGCACGCGATCGCCTCGTAACAACGGTTCAACGGCGCGGCCGATTTTAGCCCAAAATTCAATCTGCCCGGCAATGGAACGTTGCACTGCTTCGCCGGCAATCCGGGCGTCCAGCAGCAGTGAATCTGAAACTTTGACCGGTTGACTCATATTCAAAAGGTAGCAAAATGCTACCAGTTGTCAAGCCGAAGGGAAAAAGCCCGCGACTCAAGCCCGCCGGGGCGTGGCGCGGGGGATTTCGTTCAATTTGGTCATTCGCCACCGCGCGCCGCAAATCCAGTGAATCCCGGCGTTGAATTTCCGCCGCCGCTCTTGATTGGCGCGCCTCCACCACGCTTGTTTTGCTCTGACACTCTTTATATGTCTCCGAGCTTTTCGATTAACAAGGAGTGAAGGGGTAGCAGCAGGATTCTCAAGGAATTATGCGGGAATCATCATTCCGCATCCCATTTGCTACACGTTTCACTACACAGGTTGACATTTTTTGCCGTCTGCCGACTGAAGCTGTCGTTGTCCACCAACGACTTGCGAAAGCTGGCTCCAGAGGCAGGACTCGAACCTGCAACCACACGGTTAACAGCCGCG
>DATJSQ010000216.1:0-7828 GCA_035503995.1 Verrucomicrobiia bacterium
CGTGCGGGGGTTTTTCTTTGCGGCGGTTGCGCGCGCATTCCGAATATTTCCAAACTCGCCGAGCAAATGTTGCAAATGCCGGTGGCCACCGGCCAAACCAAATCCATCAGCGGCTTGAAATCCGCCCTGGACCAGCCCGAATTTGTAACGGCCATCGGTCTGGCGAAATTCGGCTCGTTCAAAAGCCGCAAGCGTGAAAGCAAATCGCTTGTGGCCGGAATCAAAGGGGTCTTTGGCCGGTTCTTGCAGAAATGATTCCAATCACAGCAACTGAAAGCGTGAACCTATGAAAACGAAAAATGAAATGCCGGCCGCGGCCGCGGAACCGCGCGCGACACGTTCCATTAAAATTTTCGGCGTGGGCGGCGCGGGAGTCATTCTTGGCGACGCCTTAAATCACGGCGAATTCTCCGGCGCGGATTTTGCCGCGATTGACACCGACGCGCAATCGCTTGCGGCGTCGTCTGCAACGGTCAAGGTCCATCTCGAAACGAAATTGTTGCGCGGCCTTGGCACCGGCGGCGATCCTGAACGCGGGCACGCGCTCGCTGAGGAACAATTTTCAACGCTCAAGTCCGCTTGCGAAGGCGCGGAGGTGGTTTTGATTCTGGCTGGTCTCGGCGGCGGCGCCGGCAGCGGCGTCAGCCCCGTTTTGGCGCGGGCCGCCAAAGAAGCCGGCGCTCTGGTCCTGGCGTTTGTTACCCTGCCCTTTTTATGCGAAGGCAATCGCCGGCAGCAACAGGCGCATAATGGCCTGGAACAATTAAAGGCCATGGCAGACGGGGTGATTTGCCTCCCCAATCAAAAGGCGTTCAAGTTGATTGACGAAAACACCAGTGTGCTGGAGACGTTTCGCATCACCGGCGGCCTTCTCGTTGAAGGGGTGCGCGGCGTGTGGCAATTGCTGACGCGCCCGGGCCTGATTCAAATTCATTTTGATGATTTGTGCGCGCTTGTGCGCGACCGTCATGCTGAAAGCGCTTTCGCATTTGTCGAAACGGCCGGCCCGGCGCGGTCCCGCGAAATCGTCGAAAAATTGCTGGCGCATCCGCTTTTGGACGAAGGCCGCGCGCTCGCCGGGGCCAATGCCGTGCTGGTCAGCCTGACCGGTGGCAAGGACTTGACCATGAGCGAAGTCAATCGCGTCATGGAAAAAATCAACAGCCATTGCGATGGCGCGAAAGTCATCATGGGCGCGGCGATAGATGCCGGAATGGCCAACAAACTCTCTGTCGTGCTCATCGCCGCAAAGAATTCCGTCGAGAAAATAGAGAACGTCACGGCCTCCAATCCTGCGGAGCCGAACATTGTGCCCGGCATTCCGGAGGCAGGCCGGGATTCCATGACTTCCTCGCCGCGCTTTGATCATCGCCTCCTTTCCAACGCTCCCCTGCCCCCGCAGGAACGCAGCGGCCGTCCCAGTCGCATTCGCCGGCCCAACAAAACGGGAATGACGCAAGGGCAACTGCCCCTGACGATCGTTTCCCGGGGGCGATTCGATAAAAGTGAGCCGACAATTCATAAAGGCGAGGACCTGGACATTCCGACGTATATCCGCCGGGGCGTCCCGCTGAACTGATGCGGTTGGCATTTGTCATCGCTGTATTATGCCTCGCCGTATTTCAGTTCTCTGAAAACACCGCAGACCCCGACCTGTGGTCTCACGTTTTATTCGGCACACAATTCATCCATACAGGAAAGCCGACGACTGTTGATTGCTATTCCTGGACGGCTTACGGACAGCCGTCATTCGACCACGAATATCTCGGCGAGGCTGTCTTTGGGATGGTGTATTTATTGCTTGGCGGACCCGGATTGCTGCTGCTCAAAGTCATCGTCGGCCTGTTGACGTTTGGCATAGCGCTTTCAATGAGCCGCCGGGCGGGCTCGATGACAATGCTCGTTGCCTGGGCCTTCGGCGCGCTGGCTGTGAAGGAAATCTCTTTCGGTTTCGCAGCGCGGCCGCAGATTTTTACCGCCCTTTTGCTGGCCGTCGAGTTGTGGATTTTGAACCGCGTACACGCCGGAAAATGGAAATGGTCCTTCGCGCTGCCGCCGTTATTCGCATTATGGTTTAACCTCCATGGCGGTGCTCTCGCCGGACTCGTCCTTCTATTCACCACCGCGGCGGCAACAACGGCCCAAATCATTTTGGTAAGGTCCGCTCCTAAACTCGCTTTATGGCTGAATCCTGATCTTTCTTTGCGCATGGCTTTCGCGCTTTGGATGAGCGCCCTCATCTCGGCCGCGACGGTTGTTCTCAATCCTCACGGGATTGAACTGGCTCGATGGCTCGTTGGCAGCGTGCTCTGGCTGCGTCCGCAGATTCAGGAATGGAATCCTGCGACATTGAGTTGGGACCATGCGGCGTTTTTTTTCTGCGCAGGGATTGCACTCGTGGCGTTCATCTGCTCGCGCCGCCCGCGCCAATTGTGGGAAATCGCCGTTCTGACGGTGCTCTTCATCGTCGCTTTTCGCGCTGTTCGGAACACGCCCCTGCTTTGCGTCGCGGCGCTCGCCCTCGTCCCGCCGCGCCTGGCCGACACATTGCAACGGTTTCGCCAATCCTTCTCCCGTTTCGAGGAATTATTTCGGCGCCCGACGGTGCAACGCTTTCTTGCCGTGGCATTGTTCGTTGTTTCCGCGGGAATCGTCATTGCAACGCTAACGCTGCACAAAAATCGTTTTTGGACGATGGAAATTCCGCGCGCGCAATATCCCGTCGCCGCAATTCAATTTATCCAACAGCGCGATTTGCACGGCAATTTGCTGGTCTTTTTTGACTGGGGCGAAATGTGCATCTGGGACCTTCCACACAGCAAGGTCTCAATTGACGGCCGGTTGGACAGCGTCTATTCGCCGGCCATCATCGACGCCCACTGGAAGCTCTATAACGGCGAACCGTTCGATACCAACGCGCTTAACCTGGCCCGGGCTGATTTTGCCCTTTTGCCATCGAACTTAGCCGGAGCAAAAGCCCTCGCCGAGAATGACCGATGGCATCCCGTTTATTACGACGACCGCGCTGTCGTCCTGGTCAAAGATCCCGCAGAATTTCCAGGACTCGCGGGACTCAAACTGCCTGTTCAAGGACCACCAGTCTCAACAGAAGGAAGAGATCCGTTTCCAAATCATCTTGCGGCGAAATGAAATGTTAGAATGAATAAATTAGCGGAGCATAGCAAAAATATTTACGCCTCACCCATCCCGTTCGCGCGGGGTTGGTGCGGATCGGGCCGCAGCGACTTAAGAGCTATCGTTGGAGCAGCTATCGGTGGTATTTAACTCGCGGCGTCAAAAAGCCGTCGTGGTTGGAGCGCCGGCGGGTGATGGGGAGCGTGGGCCTTGGCGAGAAGCAGTGGAAGGGCTATGAAGCGTACGTGGAAGGGCGGGTGCTGGAACTGGGGTTTCCGTCTGGGCGCAAGGAATTGGAGAGACAATGGAGGGAGTTGCGACGCGGATGGTATGTGGGGAGCGAATCATTTGTGTCACGGTTGGCGGAAGGGTTGGAGAAGGCGGCACAGGGGTGTCGTCGGGAATCGCACAGTGGGCCGGCTAAAAAGGCGCATGACGAGGCGGCAGCAGAATGCAACCTGGGCAAAGCGCTGCAAAGATTGGGGCTGAATGAAGAATCTCTGAAGGCATTGGCGAAAGGATCGCCTGAGAAAGCGGTTTTGGCGTGGTGGTTGAGGGAGAACACGACTGTTACGGCGCGGTGGGTGAGCGAGCGATTGAAAATGGGACATTACACTCGCGTGACGCAGGCGATCAGCCGGGTGGCGCGACGGCCAAGTCGAAAGCATAAAAGTTTAAAACGAAAACTGATGGATTTAGCTAAACGACTACAGGGACTAACATGAAATGTCACAATTCTAGGACTGATAAACATTAAAGGCGGCTGGCGGAGGAAGGTTTCCTTCCGGTAAAAGGTTGTTGTCCGTTTCAAAAACAAACAACCAAAAACCGAAAGGAAACATATGACAGAGCAACTAATGGCAGGAATCGACCTGCATAGCAATAACGTTGTGATTGGGATCGTCAATCAGGATGGGGAGCGACGTAAACATCGCAAACTGGAGTGCGACCTCCAACAGGTGGATGAGTTTTTGCGGCCAATGAAAAAGCAGCTGAAAAGTATTGCCGTTGAATCGACTTACAACTGGTACTGGCTGGTTGACGGGTTGCGCAGTCGCGGTTATCCGGTCCGACTGGCCAATCCGGCGAAGATGGATCAATACAGCGGCATTAAGCACGCCGACGACACCAACGACGCCTTCTTTTTGGCGGAGTTGCAGCGGCTGAATATTCTGCCTACGGGCTACATTTATGATAGCCAGTTACGACCGGTGCGGGACTTGTTGCGCCGGCGCATGAGTCTGGTTCATCAGCGGACATCGCTGATGCTGAGCTTTAAGAGTTTGTACACGCGCACGACTGGCCAGGACATGAGCCTGAGCCGGCTTAAGAGCATGGAAGTGGCGCAGGCGCAGGAGTTGTATGAACATCCAGCCAATGGTCTTATCGCGCGGATCCAGAAGGAGCATATTGAAAAGTTGGATCAGAGCATTGGGCGAATTGAACAGGTCGTGTTGAAGTGCGCGCGGGAGCTGCCGTGCTATGAGAAGCTCAACACATTGCCTGGGGTAGGCCGCATTTTGGGGATGACCATTACGATGGAGATCGGCCAGATGGACCGGTTCGCCGGGGCTGGAAACTTTGCCAGCTATTGCCGGACGGTGGACTCCAAACGGATGAGCAACAACAAAAAGAAGGGGGACAACAACCAAAAATGCGGGAACAAATACCTGGCGTGGGCGTTTGTAGAGGCGGCCAACTTTGCCAAACGCTACGATGAGCACTGTCGCAAGTGGTTCGATCGCAAGGCGGCCAAACGCGGCAAGGTCATAGCCACCAAGGCGCTGGCGTGCAAGCTGGCCAAGGCTGCCTGGCATATCATCCATCAAGGCACAGCCTATGATCCCAAACGGATGTTTCCGGAAGTGGCCACAGCCCGGAGCGCATGAATTTGGAGAATCGCCGCCAGCCAGCTAAAGGGGTTGGAAAAACCCTTGGACTGATTGGAGGCGGCGGTTCTTCTGCTAGTTAGAGTGTGCCGGTGAGCGTCATTTTGCAGACGATTCGACCGTGCTGTGAGTCAGCAACGGGTTGGAGACTATGCCCAGGCGTGGCCAGCCACAGTTCGCATGAAACTGAATGAACACGGTGCGGCACTGAAGGTTTTCTGGACTCCGACAAATCTGGAGTTGGGTGCAACAAAGCGGCTTGACCAACAGGGTCAGCGTGCGTAAAACAAAGCTGCCCAAAGAAACGAGCCGGAGGGAGCAAGGACAGAGCGATCTGCCTGCTCCTTTCGGTTCAAAATGGGAATGGTTGGCCGCATCAGCGCTAGAACCAGATGGGTGACTGAACGGATCGTCTCTCCGGAGACCAGGTCCGAAATCAAACGACGAAATAACAGGACCGAATCCAGTTTGCAAAACGTCGCTCAAGCACACGCGAGAGACCCGAATAAAAAAACGGGAGCGGACAACATTTTGCTGTTGACCCGCCGCCTTAATGGGTGACCCCTTCACGTTTTCTAGGACCGACCCTTTTCAATTCAATTAGGACTGCCCCCGTTCAAGGATTTCCTTTAGGCGCCTCTTTTCTGACTTCGTGGGAGGCGTCACGATGCGTTTCAGATAAGCCTCGAATTCACGCTCATGTTTCACAATTGCAAATCCGTATGCCAAGGCAGATATCCTCAAGGCCTTGTATTCACCGGAATCTTTCGAGTAATTATTTGCTATTTTTTCTAAGAAAGCTGAGTTATTTTCGACTGTTTCCATAAGCAAATAAATTAAATTCCTGCTGGTGCCCCCCCTATCACGATAACCAGACAGCACTCTGGACAAACTATACACACTGCAACCCCGATACCAATACCGATTTCAGTTCCGCAAATAGCAGGATGTCGGCTACAGAAAGACGCGGGATTGGGCTCAGGATTCTGTTGTTCTTCGTTTTCTTCCTCGCATTCCATGTATGCTTTTTGGCATTTGTCTTCGCAGTAATTGTATCGACCCCATTTATTTTGTTTAGCTGTGCTATCGCGGTTTTCCCATGGCCATGGGGCTCTTTTATGCATGCATGACGACATGCAGTCGTTGTACTCCTGGCTGCAGTCACGACAAAGTCCTAATGCGTCAAAATGGTTAGCAGGATCATCTTGCATAAAAGTATACAAGTTAATTCCGCCTGTCTCGCGAATAGGATCCCTATTTGGCCACCTCTGCAGGCTTGGTTCATAAAATCGGTAGAGGTAATAATACAATCCCGCATTATCGTTCCATTCCTTCGAGGAAAACCGATATTTGTTGAAATTCATCAATGGCCCGCTCATCGCAAGCATATTGCCGAATGGATCGTACAGATATTTCGCGGCAAGTTGCTGATTCGAGTACATGAGGGCGGTGACGTTACCATTGCCGTCGGCGTGGTAGAAGGCGGTCGTCGGAGCGCCCGGAAGCTCCTGGCCGTATGTTGTCCGTGCCAGCAAGCCGCCGATTCCGCCTGCGCCGTCCAAGCTTCCGTTTAGGTCAAGTCCGTGAGTATAGCTCACGAGCAGAATATTGCTGGCGTTCCTTTCTTCGACGACCAAATTGCCGTCGTAAATGAAATGGACTTCGTTGGTTTCAGTCCAGCCGGAAGTCCCGGCATCCCATGAATAGTCGCGCTCGATCCTGCGGCGCATTTTGCCGTCGTAGGCGAAGCTGTTGCTCCAAACGCCGGGTACCCAGACGGCAATCAGTTCATTTTCGTCGTCATAGGCGAAGTTCTTGAAGCCGTCATTGGTGAGATTTCCGTTTTGGTCGTAGCCGTAGAAAGTGTTCGTTAAGATGACGTTGACGGTTGAGGTGTTTGTGCTGAAGTCGCCGGAGGAATCCCAGGCGATGGCGGTGAACGCGTTCGGGCCATTGGTGACGCTCATGGTCGCGTAAAAAGAATTGTCGGCGTAGGGGGTGACCGACGAGCCATTGACTGTCAGGCCGGTTGCCTTTGAGGATGTTGAACCTGCCACTGGAGTTAAGAACCCCAATCCATTACCGATCGTGGCATTCGTGATCTCGTTCAAGGAGTTGAAACCGTAGTTGATGGCCCGCGCCGTGGCGGCTGAATTCTTTTTCTCGGTTATGTTGCCGGCGGCGTCATAGAAATAGCTCCAGGAGTCGGAAAGCCGGGTCGAACCATTGGGCTCAGAGCCGCTTGAGGTTGATAGTTCACCTTCATTATCGTATGTGTAGACCCGATGATCTCCGGCCGCATTTGTTTCAGACGTCCGCTGGCCGGCCGTGTTGTAAACGTAATTTTGTGAATCGAGGTTTGTTCCGGCACTGTTCATTAGCGCCGTGCTCAAAATTCGCGCGACCGAATCAAACGTGTTGGTGATATAAGCGCCATTGGGCAGGCCCAACGCATCTACACGTTCCAGCTTCACCGGATCATAAGTGTAATCAAAAGTCCCTGCCGAAGACTCGACGCTTTTCAGTCGCCGGGCATCGTCATACCCATATTCCTCCGCCCACGCCGAGCCATTCGGGTGAGCCAGGCTCAGCGCCGTTCGCAAGCGATTTTGATTCGTATAATTCACCGTGTCCTTCGGCCACAGGCCGCCTTCACTCAAAAGCTGGCCGACCTGGTCGTAAGAATAAGCCGTCGTGCCGATGCCGTCAACGTTGGCCGGGCCGGGCGTTACGCTTCCCTTTTTCCGTTCAAATGAAAATGTTAAATTAGCCATTCCCCTTCACGGTACGAATCCGAAGCGTGG
>DATJSQ010000217.1:0-4371 GCA_035503995.1 Verrucomicrobiia bacterium
GGAATTCTTCGGACGGGATTACCACGGCAGGTTCCAAATCGTCGTCGTGCTCAACGGCTGCAGGGACAATACACTGGGCGTGGTACAGAAAGTCGCCGCGAAATATCCGGCCGTGAGCGCCTTGGAATTCAAGGAGGCCATCGGCAAAGGCGGCGCGCTCATCGAAGGCCTCAAACTGGCCATGCATGCGGACCTGATTGGTTACGTGGACGCCGACGGCGCCACGCCGCCCTCGTCGTTTTACAATTTGACCCGGCGGATCGCCGAGGCCGATTGCGTGATCGGCTCACGCTGGCTGCCGGGATCGGTGCTTCACCAGGAGCAGACGACGTTGCGGAAATTTTTCAGCCGATGCTTTCATTTCATTGTTGAAGCGCTGTTTGGAATGCGCATCAAGGACACGCAATGTCCGTGCAAATTGATGCGGCGCGAGGCGGTGGAACGCATCCATTCCACACTCCGCATCGCCGATCTGGCGTTCGACGTGAACCTGCTGGTTTCGCTCAAACGCGCCGGATTCAAAATCATGGAAGTGCCGATTGAGTGGACGGACAAGATCGGTTCAAAAGTCACATCGTCCCTGTTCCGTTCGTCGTTGACGATGTTTCTCTCGGTGGTGCGCGTCTGGTTGATTTATTCACGGTTTTACGAATGGCTGCGTCCGTTGCGTCCGCTGGAAGGGTGGATTTACAAAAAGTTGAATGCGCCGCAACCGCTTCCGCAACCGAAGGCGCCGGCTCCAGAGGCCACGGCGCCGCCAAAATCCGGCGGTTAGGATCGTCGCGGAGCGACACTGGAAATCAAGCCAGACACAGAGTGCCTGGACAGGCAGAATAGTTTGCATCCGTCCCCGGGCACGGCGGAAATGCTTGTAAAACCCGGCGGTTTCCAGCGTCCTTTCAGGACGCGCAGGATTTTTGGACCGTTTTACCCGGCACGCCGCGCCGGGCTGATTTTCGGTGTCGCTCGGCGACAACCTGGCCTTTAACCGCTACAAACGTTGGAGAAGCTCTTTCTTCAGGATGCGTGGGCTGTCAACGGCGAGGAACCATTTTTTTCAGGCTGTGGACTGAGAAAGGAGAACCAGATGCAGACGATCAGCAGGAGGAAATTAAAAACGCCAAGCAGTTGCAGCGCCATTTCCATGACTTTTACGTCTGCTTCATGGCCGAAAAACCGATGCAACATCAGCGGCAGGGCAAATCCGTAAGCGAGGGCCAGGAGCACGATTGGCGAAACGATTTTGAATTTTCCCCGAGCCATCAAATCGTTGACGAGCACGTTGGCCAGCGCCAGCGGTATCATCGCGCCGGCATACCAGGGCAGGAGAGTCGTGGTTTCGGCGACATATGCATTTTTATAAATGAGTTTCACGGCCGTCGGCCCAACGATGCAGAGGCCTGCCGTGCAAAGGACCGCCAAGGCGGCCGTGCCGGTCAGAACGATTCCCATGAGGTTGCTTTTTTCCGATTTCACGGTGGCGTGGACGATTTTGGGAAACATCACGGCTGCGAGCGGCAGCACCAGCCACAGCAGCGCGCGCGACAAGGTTCCCGCGGCCACATACGGCGCCATTTCATTGCCGGAAAAAAAGGCCATGGCATACATGGTGTCCGCGGTAAAGAGGAATTGGCACGCACCGAAGCCCAGGAACAGCGGCACAACCTGGTTCAGCAGGCTGCGGCGGTCGAATTTCTCGGGCGTTGCCGTCCATAAATCGCGCGAGCGCCAAATGGCGATGGCCGCCCAGGCGCCCAGGCCGCCGAACGCGCCGAGAATCATACCGGTGGCACCGCTGTGAAAAGCCAGCACCATGAAGACGGCAATGAAGACCCGACCCGCGCCGCCGGCGATGGTCCCCCAGCCGAGCCAGAAGAAATCCTGGCGGCCCTGGAGCACGCCGGAGAAGAGCGGCATCCACAAATTCATCAAGGCCGCCCCCAGGGTGACCCAGAGCACCAATGAATTTGGCAGTTTCCATTGCTGAATGATATGTGTTTGAAAGACGAAGATGAGGGAGGCCGCCACAGCCCATAAGATAAAGGTCCACAGCCATCCCAGGCGGATCATACCGGCCAATTGCCGTTCGCGGCCCGTGGCCAGCGCGCCAGCGGTCTGTTGCGCGAACACCATTTGCAGCGGAATCGTCGGAATGCACGCCGTAACCATGAGCATTGTCCCGAAAATACTGTATTGGTCTTCGGTGACCCTTTTTGACAAAAAATGAACGCCCAGGGTGAGCATACCCGCGCCGATATTTGCCATCATCAACCAGCCGCTCTGGCGAAAGAACGCCGAATGCGGTTTGTGGTCAACGGTTGGAATGGCGGCAATTTTTTCTGCGAACATGCGCGCGCCAAGAGTGCCGCAAGGCACAGAGATTGACAATGACGTTCAACCGGCGGCGCACAGGGGGGTCGCCGGTCAAGGGAGCGATTGCAGAAATTTCAAAATAAAATTTTTCCCATGCTCGAGTTGCGAAAGTGAAATCCATTCGTCGGCGGTGTGCGCCTGAGCGACATCGCCCGGGCCGAAGACCACGCTGGGGATTCCGGCGGCCGAGAATATTGCCGCGTCGCAAAAGAAATGGACGCCGGCGGCGCCGGTCTGGCCGACGCTTTTCATCAATGCCCGCACCAGGGGCAACCGGTGATTTGTTTCCAACGGCAGCGCGGGCGCAAGTTTGGTGTTCCTGACGGTGGCCGGGAGATTTTTCGACCGGAGACACATTTGGAGTTCGCGCTTGACGCGGGCGTCGGTCTCGCCCGGCAGGGTGCGGCGGTCAATCGTGATGGCGCAACGGTCGGGCACGATGTTCGGCTGCGCGCCGCCGCAAATCAGGCCCACATTGACGGTGGCGTGGCCGAGCAATTTATGCCTTCGGCGGCGCAACCGCGCCGCATAATCCGTTTGCAAGAAATCCACGATCCGCGCCATTTGGTGGATGGCGTTTCTGCCAAACTGCGGTGTGGCGCCGTGCGCGGCCAGGCCGCGGGTATTGATTTCCAGCCACAAACTGCCCTTGTGGGCCGTGACCACCTGCAATTGAGTCGGCTCGCCGACGATGGCCAGGTCCGCCTTGAATTTGCCGGCGGCCAGGGCGCGCGAGCCGGCCTGGGCATGTTCCTCATCAATCAATCCGGCAAAGACAATTTCGGAATTCAGCGGACGCGATTTCGTCTCCGCCAGTTCGATCAAGGCGGTGAGCATGGCGGCGACGGAGCCTTTGGTGTCGCACGCGCCACGGCCATGGAGGCGGCCGGATTTGCGGCGCGGAATGAATTGGGCATCGGAAGCGTTGACGGTGTCCAAATGCGGCGCGAGCAGGATCGTGCGGTGGACTTTGGCCGGCGGCGGCAGGCGCACGATGAGATTGGGGCGTCCGGGGAGGACCGGTTGAAATTCAACCTCGAGGCCGGCGCGCGAGGCGGTCGCCGCCAGGAACTCCGCGGCATTTTTTTCTCCGTAGTTGGAGCGATCGGGCGGGGAGGCATCTGGCGCGGCGAAAGCGGGGTTGACGCTGGGCAGCGCGATAAGTTCGGAAAGGAGCTTTTCGAGGCGCGTCATGCGTGGCCAGCGTATTGGCGGGAAGGCGGCATGTCGAGAATTGTCACGTTTGGCTGGACAAGGAATTGAGTTCGGCACAAAGTGAAAGCCGTGAAACGACAGAACGGAAAAACGAGCGGCATCCTCTGGATCGAAGCCATAGGCTTCTCATTCATGATAGCGATGTGCTGGCTGGCGGAATGGTTGCGCCTCCCACATTTTCTGTTCGGCGAAGTTGCCGTCCCGAGCTGGCGTCGGGCGTTGTTGCGGACCGCGCTGGTGGCGATCATCTGGGCATGGGTCCACATCCGGACACGACGGCTGCTCAAGCGCTTGCATCATCTCGAAGAATTTCTGCGCATGTGCGGCTGGTGCCGCAAGGTCTGTTACAACGGCGAATGGATGGACATGGAGACCTATTTCAGGTCCAAATTTGCGACGAAGACCTCGCACGGCATGTGCCCGGAATGTTTGCGCAAGAAAAAAGAGGAACTGTCGCCGCCGGAAGTATTGCCAGAGGACATTAAATCGTGATATTGCCGGCTTCCAACTTGTCAACTGGCGCGACATCCACGACATTGAATAGCAATGAACGTTGATGGAACAAAAAAAACGCGGGGGAACCGGAAGTTGCTGGGCTTGGGGCTGGATTCGGACGGCCACAAGCGAATCACCACCGGCGAGAATTTCGCGCTCATCGGGGGCACCCAGGAGACTCATGACGTGATGATTGAAAAGGCCATCAAAATCAATGAGAAGCTTAAATTGCGCGGGAAGCAGCTTGAAACGGTCACCCATGAGGAATTCGACGATATTGCCCGGGAA
>DATJSQ010000218.1:0-9551 GCA_035503995.1 Verrucomicrobiia bacterium
CGCGGCTGGGGAAAAGCTTTTGGAGCCAGGCGGCGAAGAAGGGGTGTGCGGGTGGGGCGATGCCTGGCAAAGAAAACGCTCCGCCATTCTCCAGTCGGCGCGCGAGGGAATGCGCGGCGGGAGCCGCATCGGCGAACACAATGCCTGCCGCTTCAACTACGGGAACTTGCGCCAAGCGCGGAAAGGGTAACGCGATTCAACGGACGCGTCAAACGGGTCAATTAAGTTTGACGATGTAGAAGTCCGCCGGCGTGCCCATGCGGGAGGCCTCCAGCATTTTCCGCGGGAACGTGTACTCGCAGACCACCGAGGCGTTGTATTTTTCCAGCCAATGCCGGATATTGCCGTAGATTAAGTTGAGCGCATTGCCGTTGAGCACCACGTAATGAATGCCCATCGCCCGCAACCGTTGGGGTGGATCATTCGGCAGCACACATACCGCCCGATGGCCGCCCAGCCAGATGCCGTTTTCGTCCAGGCCACTGATGATTTGCGCGAAATAGCCCACCACCTTTTCGTCTGGCGGCAGCGTTGTTTCCAGAAATTTTCGGCGCGCTTCGGTGGCCTGGTAATTGGATTCAACATAGGAAAAATACTCGTGGGAGATGATTTCTGATTTTGGATGATTTTTGTAAAGCGCCGTAAAGATCGTTTGTGCGGGGAAGAGCGGCCGGTCGGTCAGCTTCACAATCATGACCGCGGTCAACATCATGATTGCCAGGCCGAAGCGCTGCCAGCCGCACTGCCGAACCAGCGGTTCGTGTCCTTGGCGGGCCAGAAACAACGGGAACAAAAATGGGTAATAAGGGGCGAGATGGCGCGCGTTCTCGAAGGTGCCGACTTTGGACATGAAAACGAGGAGGGCCAGCCAGGGCGCAATCCGAAGCCAAAACGCCACCGGATCAGGCGTCGAGCGGATGGGAAGGGCCAAGCGTTTGCGCAGGCGGCGGGCGTCGTAGATGGAGACGAGCATCAGAATGCATATACCCAAACCGATACCGGCGTTGCCTTCCGAGATACCGTTGTAATACACCGCGCTCAAAAAGCCGAATTTCTCAAAGGAAGCAAAATGAGAGCCAAACGGCGTCTGCACAAAGTCGGCCATGATCTGGTTCCACGCATACGGCCAGGTATCGTAAAGGGGCGGCATCAGATAATAAAACGGCGGCACAAGATTTTGGACGGGAATGCAGAAGGCGTTCCCAAGAATCCCCCAGAACGGCGTCAGATGAAAGGTTCCCAACATGGCCGTGCCCATTTTATCTTCAGGAATCAGACTGCCGCCGTAGTGAAAGTTAAACCAGGTGATGGGGACAATAGAGACGAGCAAGCCCACCAGGGCCACTCCCGCGGTTCCTGCCCAATAGCGGCGCAACTGCGGGATTCCCGGCCACACGGCGATCAGCCAAAGCAACACCAGCGGCGCGTTGGTTTGTTTGGCGCCGGTCAGCAGGGCGGCCGCGAGCAGCGACAGCCAAAGATCGGCGACTTTGCCGTTTTTGCGGGCGCGCAACGCGAGGTCCACCGAGGCGAGGGCATAAATGACGGCGAAGCCGTCGTTGTCCACCGAACTGGCCTGCAAGGAGAAGCACCAGGCGGAGGAGAGCAGCCAAGCCCACCACCAGGCAACGCGCGGGCGCACTTGCAAACGCGTGAAGACACTGAAAATCAAACCGGGCAACATCAAATAGGAAATCCAATTTGGTAAGAAGATCAAACGGTCCGTATGGGTGAACGCCACCAGCGGCGCAGCGAGCCATTCGTAGCCGCAGCCCGAAACGTTCATCCGGAAATCATACGTGTGGATCCAATGCCACTGCCCGGCCGCCAGCCAGTGAAAGATACGCGGCAGGCGATAGGCGTTGGCGTCGTAATTCAACGCGGGGTGAAGCGCGCCTGAGAGAAGCGACAGGACCACCAACCCGAGAAAAAGCAGTGGCGCGGGACGATGGCATCGCTGGAGGAATTTATAGAGGAAAATGATCAGATTGCCGCGTGACGGCGGGTGGTATTTTCGTTTGAAGGCGGCATAGGCGATTCCGGCGAGGGCAAATACCACGAGGTAACCGGCGCGGTTCAATTGGTGAACCGCCGACAAAATCCAGCCGGCGCTGACGAGCAAGGTCGAAAGCAGAACCCAAAACCGGACGAAGGCGGTCATATTCTCAAAAATTTTCGCGGCAATTGAGCAGATTGGGCAGGCGCGAACAAGCGAATTTCCGATATTATTTTGAATTGGCAGGCAAGGCGGGTCCGCGCCAGCCCGCGGCCTCGTATAAATTCAAAGATTCGGTGTCATTGACGTTCAGGTTGGTTGGCTGATAGACCACATTAAAATCGCGGCAATGATTGGCGAGGAATTGGGCCATCTGGTTTTGCCAGGCCAAATCGTAGGGCCGGTCGGCCCATCCGGTATATTTCAACGGAGGCGGCGGCAAGGCGGCCGGCATCGGTCCGGGTTGGGGCAGTGCCATTCTGGCAACGACCCAGAGGTGATGGCCGGACTGGAGCGCCGCCGAAATTTTTTCAAGCACCGGCTGAATGGCGTCGGGGGTCCGCATCTGTTCGCGGACCATATCGTAGCGGTGAACGGAATGGTCGTTCAGCGGCGGCAAGGTATTCCAGGGCGCCGCGCCTGTGAAATAATGTTCGAAGGTAATACCGTCATACCATGGGGTGACGACGATGAAATCATCGGGCTGTGCGGCGGTGGCGAGCCGTTGCGCAATGAGATCAATATCGGTAAAGCGCCAATCGAGATTATTGCGCAAGGGAGGGAGGGCGATGAGGGTGGTAACGGCGGCAAATCCAAAAATTGCGGCGCGGGCATGGAGACCGCGCGGCAGGGCGATTTCAAAGCACACCGCGGCCAGGGCCATCAATGGAAGGAAGTACCATGACTCGACGGGGAGGGCGGCGTAGCGGAGGAACCCGTAGAAGGCGGCGAGTCCCGCCAGCAAGGTAACGCCGGCAAAGAGAGAAAGCTTATGCGGAACGGATTGGGGACTGGCAGTCGAGGCCGGGGCGGGAGAAGCGCGTTTCCTCCAACGGCCGGAATCGAGATAAAGGATGGCGAGGGCGAGGGCGGGGAGGAAGGGCCAGCGCGTTTCCGGCGAAACGATGAACCAGGTGAAACCGAACACCGCCGCCAGCGCTGATGCCAACGCGGTCCATTTTAGCGTTGGCGAGCTTTGCATTTGGACATTTTGTTTTCGGCAAGAAAGCGCGGCGACGGCACAAGCGGCGGTGAGCAACGCAAAAAACGCCCAGAGCCAGACATATTGTTCGAAAGGAAAGCCGAGGGCGTTATCGAGACTGACGCGGAGCACCTGGAGGTCAAATCCACTGCGCAGACTCCTGGCGGCGTCGGGCAGGGCGGCCACGTGGGGCCAATAGGGCAGAAGCGACGCGGCGGAAACGGCAGCGACGAGAAGAATTTTCAACGCGGCGCCGGCATTTTTTTCGCGCGCGCAGACGGCCCAGGCGCCGAGACAAATTGCGGCGATAAAGACGGCGTTTTGATAGAGGGCCTGAACGCTCACGATGGCGAGCAACGCCAGAACGGCCGCGAGGGTCCAGGTTGGATTTATCAGGAAGAGGCCGGCGGCGGCGGCGGCGAGCAAAATGGCAAAGCTGCCGAGGCCATAAGCGCGCAAGGAATCGCCGTAGGTGATGAAGGTGGAATTAAGGGCCAGCAGAGACAGGCCCAACAGCGGCGGGGAGCGGCGGATTTTCCAGGCAGCGAGCCAGAGGCCCGCGGGAATTCCCAGTCCAATCAGCGCGCCCAAGATGCGGAGGCTGAAATCATTGCCACCGGGATCCAACGCCGACCAGATGCGGACGGTGACCGGCATTAAAACGGGAAAGGAATCTTTTTCCATTTCGGCGAAGGAATGGCGATGGGACAAGTTGATGAGGTTGACTTCATCGCGGGAAAATCCGCCGGCATGGAGCAGGAAATAAACGTGCAGGCAGGCGATCAGGGCGGTAAGGGCCAGGGCCAAAATCGAGTCGGGACGGCACAGATTATTTTTACATTTAAGATTCGGGACTTTAGTCATTGGCGTCCAGGTCCGTCTTGACGGTCTTTAATCGCGGGTCGTTTTTTGCCGGTCCCGCCATGGCGAGGGACAGGGCGATGGAAATCGAAAGGATGGCGGCGACGACGATGAGAGAGGCGAGTGTGGAGATTTGAATTTGAAACCACCGCGAGGCGGGGCCATGCGGGGCCAGGAGCATTTTTACGCCAAAGAAGACCAGCACGACCGAGAGGCCGACTTTCAAACAACGGAAATATCCCAATGCTCCCGCGAGGAGAAAATACATCGAGCGGAGGGCGAGGACGGCGAAGACATTCGACGAAAAGACGATAAAGGCTTTGCGCGTGATGGAAAAGACCGCGGGGACGGAATCCACGGCGAAAATCAAATCAGTGGTCTCGATCAGCAGCAGCACGAGGGCGAGCGGGGTGAGGGCCAATCGGCCATTGAGGCGGGTGAACAATTTCCAGCCGTCGGTATTCGAGGAGATGGGGAAGATCCTTTTGGCCAGGCGCAACACAGGATTTTTCTCCGGCTGCATTTGCTTTTTCGAAACGAGCATTTTGATGCCGGCAAAAACGAGGAATGCGCCGAACACATAGAGGATCCATTCGAAACGGTTGATGAGGGCGATGCCGGCGGCGATCATCGCGCCGCGCATGGCCAGGGCGCCGAGGACCCCCCAAAAGAGGAGGCGATGCTGCCATTCGAGCGGCACGCGGAAATAGGCGAAGATGACGGCCATGACGAGGATATTGTCGAGGGAAAGGGACACTTCGATGAGATAGCCGGTGGTGAATTGGGCGGCCTCGGCGCGGGTGCGGCAAAAGAACAGGGCGGCGGCAAAGAGCATGGCCAGCGCGACCCAGAACGCGCTCCAGGCAACGGCCTCGGGGACGCGGACGACATGGGCGCGGCGATGAAAGACGCCGAGGTCCAAGGCGAGAAAGAACAGGACAAAAACGATGAAACAGAGCCAGAGCCAGGGCGTGATTTCTATCATTTGCGATTTACGATTTACGATTTACGCCCGAACTGCAAATCCAATCGTATGGGCGGGATGGATTTGAAAGGAAGGGGGTTTGGGGAAACGCCTAATCTCCAGCGGGGCCAAGGGTCGAGAAAGGAAGGCAGCGGCGATGAGTTCGTTTTATCTGAAGCGTGGGAAAATGTCAGAGCGGACTGACGTCCGCTGCCACGCGGTTCGTGGGGCCGGAGAGGCCGCGGCGCCGATGGCCAGTCGAACGCCGGGCAGGATACGGCAAGAGAGCGGGCAGTGGTTCGGGCCGTTGGGCTGATTATCAGGCTTTGGCGGCTGGCGCCGCATTTTGGATGGTCACGGCGGACGCGCCGATATTGGGGCGCTGGCCCTTGTGCCACCACAAGACAAACGCGCTGGCAATGTAAATCGAGGAATAGGTGCCGGTGACGATGCCGACGAGGAACGTGAAGGCAAAGTCGTTGATGACACCGCCGCCGAAAAGGTACAAGCAGCCGGTGGCGATGAACACGGTGCCGCTGGTGATGATCGTGCGGCTCAACGTCTGATTCAGCGCGGTGTTGATGACTTCCTTGAACGTGCCGCGCATGCCGAGTTTCAAGTCTTCGCGAATCCGGTCGAAGATGACGACCTTGTCGTTGATGGAGAAGCCGATGATGGTGAGGACGGCGGCGACGACCGTGGCGTTGAACTGCCGGCCGGAAATTTCATTGGCGATGCAATAACAGCCGACGGTCAAGAGGACGTCATGGATGACGGCCACAATCGCGCCGATGGCGAAGGAAAATTCATAGCGGAAGGCGACATAGACGAGGATGCCGAACATCGCCATCAACGACGCTTCAATGGCGGAATTTCTGACATCCTGGCCGACCGAGGCGCCGACGTGCTGCTGCTCGACGACGGTGAGTTTTGCCTGGGGAAAATCCGTCTCCAAAGTTTGCTGGACTTTCCCCGCCGAACCTTCGGACGAGGTGACCTGCAAATTCTGTTCGCCGCCGGTGACATTTTTTTCGTATTGGATTTGGGCGTCTTTCTCGCCAATCCGCGCGAGCGCCGAGCGGAGGTCATCCATTCCAATTCTCTGGACGAAGCTGAATTTTGTGCTGTCGCCACCGCGGAAGTCCACGCCGAAGAGGTTGGCGCCGCGGAAGACGGCGCCATAAATCAAGGCGGCCAGGGCGAAGGTCCAGGTCAAAATGAAGAGGGGTTTGGCGACGGCCATGAAATTGACTTTGGCGCTGCGGATGAGATGGAACATGCCGAGAGATTTGATCAAGTTGCGGTCGAGCAAAAAGTCAAAGATGAGGCGGGTGACGACGAGGGAAGTGAACAAGCTGGCGGCGACGCCGATGGTGAGGGTGACGCCGAAGCCTTTGACTTCGCCCGTGCCCATGAAAATGAGGATGACGGAGGAAATGAGGGTGGTGACGTGCGAGTCAAAGATCGTTCCAAAAGCGCGTGCATAACCCGCGGCGATGGCGCCGCGCAACGATTTGCCCTTGGCGATTTCCTCGCGCAAGCGCTCGTAAATGAGGACGTTGGCATCCACGGCCATGCCGATGGTCAGGACGACGCCGGCGATGCCCGGGAGGGTGAAAGTGACGCCGGCGGCACACATGACGCCCATTAAAATGATGATGTTGGTAATGAGCGCGATATTGGCCGTAAGACCGGCGAGGCGGTAATAAACCAACATGAAAAGGGAAACGAGGGCGACGGCCCAGAGAGAGGCGCGAATGCCGCTACGGATGGAATCCGATCCGAGCGTCGGCGACACATCGGAAGACGATTCGAGGACGAGGGGCGCACGGAGCGGGTTTTGCAAAACCGTCGCCAGTTGTTCGGCGTCTTCGATGGTGAAATCACCGCTGATTTCGCCGCTGCCATTGATAATGGGGCTATTGATGCGCGGGGCGGAATAAAGCTGGCCATCGAGAACAATGGCCAATTCCCTGCCGACATTAGCGGTCGTGACATCGGCAAACCGTTTAGCGCCGTCGTCGGTGAGAGTGAATTCAATCGTTGGCTGGCCGAGGCTATCGCGACCCACCATGGCGCTTTTGACGATGTTGCCTTCGAGGCCGTTTTCGGCTTTTTTCCTGACCACGTAGGAGAAGGTTTCAGGCAGGCCATTTTGGCCTTTCTGGGTGCATTTCATCAGCTCATAGCCCGGCGGAATCGGCTCGTGGTTGGCGAGAATATCGGCGCTGTCCTCTTTCACCATTCGAAACTCAAGATAAGCGGCTTTGGAGATTTCGGCCTCGGCGGCTTCCTTGTCCGCCTGGGAGAGGCCGGGCAGTTGGATGAGGATCTCGTTGCCGCCGACGGGCTGGATGACGGGTTCGGCGACGCCGAATTGGTCCACGCGTTTGCGCAACACTTCGACGGCCTGCGAGAGGGCATTGGCAGTGTCCTGTTCGCGGTTGAGGGAGTTGGTTTGCGAAAGGGCGAGAGCGTTGGTGTCCATTCCCACGAGGAAGGCGGTGCCGCCCTGCAAATCCAGGCCGAGTTTGATTTTGCCGGCGGCGTCGCGCTGGATGCGGTTCAAAATGAACGTGGTGGGATTCAACTGATTGGTGGCGTCGGTAATAAAGGGAAAATATCTCGCGATGTCATTGGTGCCGATGGCTGCCTGGAGGTTGGCAAACTCGCTGTTGGTGGCGGCTTGCTGGAGCACTTCCGCGTCGCGCAAGATATTGGTGAAGGTTGCGTCCTTGTCTTCGGCGCGTTGGGAAAATTCCTGGATTAAATCACGCGAGGTGGGCGGATAGACTTCGACGAGTGCCCAGGCAATGAGCACCAGAACGGCAACGACCCAGAATGTCCGGTTTTTCATGGCTCAGGATGCGGATTTTTCCTCGTTGCTCCGTTCGATGATTTCGGTAATTGAAGCTTTGGTCATTTCCATTTTGGCGTCGGCGGAGCGGATGGAAACGGTTTTGTCCTTGACGGTAATGACGCTGCCGACGATGCCGCTGGCGGTGACGACTTTGTCGCCGGGCTTGAGGGTTTCGAGCAATTGGGCCTGGCGCTTGCGCTGCTGGGATTGCGGGCGAATCATGACAAAATACATGATCACCAGGATGAGAGCCATCGGCACAATAAAGCCGAGGGGCGAACCTTGCGGTTGCATGGCGGGGGCCGCGCCGGGAGCGGCGGGAGCGGCACTGGAACCGGAAGCCGGCGGGACGGTGCTGTCCGCCAAAAATGCTTTCAAAGAATTCAAATACATCATGTGAAAATGGCCGAACACTTTACGACAGTGGCGGCGTTTGGCAAGCGTTATCGGCGAATCAATCTGTTAAATGTGGGGATGATGACGGAAAGGAAGGCTTTCCATGAATCCCCCCATGACGGCTGCAATTTGCAAGTTGGCTTCCAACGAAAATTGCACTCTGCAAAACGTTCCGGGCCGCGGGACAGCCGCCAGCCGGCGCACTTTCGCCGCGATTTCATTGCCGAAACGGCCAACGGCAATTCCCGGCTCGATTTTGGCATGTCTTTTGCGGGAAACCCAGAGGTTTACTGTGCCCTGGTTTGGATTGGCTGAATCAGAACGGGAAATAAACAGTCAGAAAAATAAATTTATTTATGAAAGATGAAACGATTCTCGAACCGTCGGTCAACGGAAATGGAGACATGTTGGACGGCGAAAATTTCAAACGCCAACTGTTGGGAGCGCTTACCGCGGTCAAAAACGGCGATTTTACCGTGCGCCTGCCTTTGGATTTGACGGATACCGACGGGAAAATTGCGGACACGTTTAACGATGTCGTCTCCCGCATGGGGCGTTTCGGCGAAAGTGTCTCCCGTTTGAGGCAAGAAGTGGGCCGGAAGGGAAGAATCAGCGAGCGGATGCCAATTGGAGATTTTACCGGCGCCTGGGCGGAACGGATTGAGTCTCTTAATTCCCTCGTGGACGATCTTTCGCGTCCGACCCTGGAAATGGCCCGCGTGATCGGCGCGGTTTCCAAGGGCGACCTGACACAATCCGTCCCGTTGGAGACCGCCAACGGGGTTCTCCAGGGCGAGTACCTGCGCACGGCCAAACTCGTCAACGGCATGGTGGAGCAACTCACGGGATTTTCCGTGGAAGTCATCAGGGTGGCGCGCGAAGTTGGCGTTGAGGGCAAACTGGGCGGGCAGGCCCAGGTGAAGAGGGTATCCGGGGTGTGGCGCGAACTGACCGAATCGGTCAACCAAATGGCCGGCAATCTTACGGCGCAGGTGCGCAACATTGCAGAAGTGACGATTGCGGTTGCCACGGGCGACCTGTCGAAAAAGATCACCGTGGACGTTCGCGGGGAGATATTGCAGCTCAAGGAAGCGTTCAACACCATGGTGGACCAGTTGCGATCGTTCGCGTCTGAAGTGACGCGGGTGGCGCGCGAAGTGGGAAGCGAAGGCAAGCTGGGCGGCCAGGCCTTCGTGCCGGGCGTGGCCGGCACGTGGAAGGATTTGACGGACAACGTGAACTCGATGGCGTCCAATTTGACGGCACAGGTCCG
>DATJSQ010000219.1:0-3125 GCA_035503995.1 Verrucomicrobiia bacterium
CGTCGCCTTGCCGCCGTAGCTGTTCAGCACCAGTTGGATCAATTCCAGGTGATGCGCCGCCATTTGGCGCACGCTCTCGATGTCGGTCAGCTTGCGCGCCAGGATATGGTTTTTGGGAATCGGCTTGAGATTTTCCGCCGCAAACGCCAGGTCCATTGTGTGGCCCGGCTTGCCCGGAAAATCAATCGTGAACCGCGCAAACACCGTGTCCACCGCTTTGATCTTTCCCAAACCCCAGCTTCGGTGTTCACAGCAGCCGCTCTCGGTCAGCAACGTGAGTGGCTGGATGTGACGGGGTTCAATCTTGCCTGCCGCCGCCAACTTTTCGAATTCCTGTTTCATAACGATTTTAACTAGCGTCCCGCAAAATGAATGACATCATTAAAGTTGGTGAACGGCAAAAATCCAAGACAAATCGCGCTCCGTGTTTTGCTCGCCCGGACCGCAAATGGCGAATATACCGAAACCCTCCTCGAACAGGCCCTGGCTGGGGGGAAACCCGTTCGTCGTTCCAAACCATCGGGCGACCATTCTCCCTCCCTGCCCCGAAGGCTTTCGGGGTCCGGGGGAGAGGGCAGGGGTGAGGGCGAAATCTTTCCTGTTGGGGTACAAGGCTCAGATTAAACGGTTCAAGGAGAAGCTCCTGCCTTGCGCCCTCCTATTATGCCTGATGCTGCCGCCCATGACGTTGTTCGGTGATAGTGTCGTCAATTCCGTCCACAACCTGTCCGTGAGCGGTCCCGGCAGTATCAAGGCCTCCACGCAAGTGAACGTTTGCGTTTTCTGCCATACGGCCCATCGCTCCAACGGCCAGACGCCGTTGTGGAATCACAGCATGTCGGGCGTGACAAATTACATTGTTTATAGCAGCCCCACGTTGAAAGCGGTGGTCGGCCAGCCGAACGGTTCTTCGCGGCTGTGCCTGAGTTGTCACGATGGCACCGTCGCGCTGGGCAGCGTCAACAGTTACACGACGCCCATTCAAATGCAAAATGGCGTCACGACTATGCCGGCCGGCTCCGAGAATTTGGGGACGGATTTGTCCGGCGATCATCCGATTTCATTCGTTTATAATTCCTCGCTGGTCGCTCAAGACTCCACGTTAAATGATCCATCCACGCTGACCGGCCCGGTGAAACTGGATTCCACCGGCCAGATGCAATGTGATTCCTGCCATGACCCGCACAACGACCAGTACGGCAATTTTCTGGTCATGGACAACACCGGCTCGGCCCTTTGCCTGGTTTGCCACAATAACGCGACCTGGCCCACGTCGGCGCACGCGCTTTCGACCCAGGTCATCCCCGCCACGGTGTCCGCCCAAATTGCGCCGCCCGCGCCGGTGGCGTCCGCGGCGATGCGGGTCAAAAGCAGCGCCAACAATACCGTGGCCGCGATGGCCTGTGAAAATTGCCACGCCACTCACCGCGCCGGCGCCAAACAATATTTGTTGAAATTCGAAAAAGAGGAACAAAACTGCCTGGTTTGTCACGATGGCCAGATGTCCACCAAAAATGTCGCGGCTGATTTTGAAAAATTCAGCGTCCATCCCATTACGTTGAACAGCGGCCTGCGCAACCCTGCGGAAGACCCCATCAACCCGCCGACCCGCCATGTCACCTGCACCGATTGCCATGACCCTCACGGCGCGAAGATGCAGGCGGCCACACCGACTGTCTCCGGCGCGCTGGCTGGCGTCGTGGGAGTGAGCGCAACCGGCGCGGTGGTGAAACCCATCCGGTATGAATACGAGCTTTGCTTCCGCTGCCATGCCGACAGCGTGGCGCGCGGGCCGGCGACCCTTCCCCGGCAATTTGTCCAGTCCAACACGCGGCTCCAGTTTTTCACCGCCAACGAAAGTTTCCATCCCGTCGAAGCCGAGGGCCGGAACCCCAATGTCCCGAGCCTCACGGCGCCCTGGCTGACCACGACCATCATTGCCTGCACCGACTGCCATAACAGCGATTCCAGCCCCGGCGCCGGCGGCTCGGGCGCGAACGGCCCGCATGGTTCCATCTTCGCGCCGATTCTCGAACGGAACCTGAACCTGCAGGATTTTGAGCCTGAAAGCCCGCTCGCTTATGACTTGTGCTACAAATGCCATAGCCGAAACAGCATCCTGGCCAACCAAAGCTTTAAATTCCATAGCACCCACATCGTCAATGACCAGACCGCCTGCACGACCTGCCACGATTCGCATGGCGTCGCCGAAGCGCCGCATCTCATCAATTTCAACACCGCTTACGTCACGCCCTCGGCCAGCGGGCAAATCCAATATATCAGCACCGGGACGTTTCACGGGAATTGCACGCTCACATGCCACGGCAAAGACCATGAAAATGCGCCTTATTGAACGGGAATGAAAATCAAGGTCCGTCATAAAATTCTGGTTGGAGTTGCAACAAATATTGTGTTGTGAATAGCAACAAATGGTTAGTCAATTCGTCCTTTTTGATTAACTTAATCTTCGTAAGTACAGTCTGAATGAATCGAGGCAAGTGTGTAATATATTATGAAAAATCATTTTGAAAAAATTCGCTACAAAGTCATTTCACCGCTGATTTTGCTCCTGCCGCTGTTCCCGCTGACGGCCGGCTGTCATCAGGATAAAGTCCAGGTCTATCAGGTCGCCTCGGATGAGAACCAGCCGGCCCAACCCGCTGCGCCGGCAACCGTGTCCTCCAACCAATCTGCACCTTCGGGCGAAGCAGGCATTCCAGCGATGGCCAATTCCTCCGCGCAAATGCCTCCGGGCGTGGCGGCTTCCGACGTCCAAAACGCGCCGCCAGTCCAATGGACCGTGCCGGCGGGGTGGACGGAAGTTCCGCCCAGCGAGATGCGCGTGGGCTCGTTTAAAATTAGCGGCGCGGACGGCAAACAGGCGGATGTCAGCATCGTTCCCTTGCCGGGAATGGCCGGTGGCGACTCGGCGAATGTGAATCGCTGGCGCGGGCAGGTCAATTTGCCGGCCCTGCCGGATGATCAATTGGCGAACCTGGTCGAAGACGTCCAGGCTGGCGGCCGGCCGGCTGAGCTTTACGACATTGCCGGACAAAATGCGACCACCGGCCAGGCCAGCCGGATTTTGGGCGTAATCCAACACCGTGACGGCACCGCCTGGTTTT
>DATJSQ010000220.1:0-30076 GCA_035503995.1 Verrucomicrobiia bacterium
GCCTGCAATATGCCTGAATTTTAGGCCCCAAATCCGATTGTAACGAATTTTGGATTGCGCTTGCTCCAAACCAGCGGCATGTTATATTTGTTTAGAACAGACGACAAAATTCAACCGCCGCAAGGCCCAATGCCATGAAAAAAACATTCGGACAGTTCCTGAAAATGAAAAGGCTGGCGCTGGATTTGAGCTTGCGTGAATTCGCCCGCAAGGTCGGAATGCAGCCGTCGAATTATTGCAATGTCGAAAGCGACGTGCTGCCCCCTCCGCCGCCGGAAGGACTTGAGCGCATCAGCAAAGTCCTCGGACTGAAAAAAGGCACGCCGGATTACGCAAAATTTCACGACCTGTCAGCCCGTGGCCGGGACGAGATTCCGGCAGACGTGGAACAGATTGTGAAAGAAAACGACCTAATCCCGGCGATGTTGCGCACTGTGGAATATGAGAAGGTGACCAAAAACCAATTGCGCGGCATCATCGACGACCTCAGAAGTGGCCGATACAAAAAGACCAGCGTTTAAGGTCAGGGATTACCGGCTGGCGTAATCGGCGTGCCCCGCCAGCACCCGATCCGTGTGGACAAGTGAGTCTCGCTGAAGACTTGAGAGCGACATTTTCATGGCGCAAAAAGAACCCCGCCGCTTTGACGGCTGATGGCATCGCTCACCGTGATGCCGCCACGCCACCAATGGTCTGCATCCTGATAGCGGAACTGCATCTGCTTGAGCCGCTTTCCGTAGCGGTCGCGGATTCGATAATACTGCAAATGAACATGGAGATTATTCACGTGCCCAAGGCAATAAACATACGCCGCCATTGGAAACAAAAACGCGGAGCAAATCAAATCAGCGGCTTGAATCCCGGCGTGGTTGTCGCTGTGGCCAAAAACCGGCATTTCTATTAAGCCCGCGTAGGCGTCGCCGGCCGCGCGAAATTTCTGCGTGAACACCGAATGCGAAACGTTGGTGTTTTTTGGTTTGTTCCGGCTGTCGAGCACCATCAAGCCGGTGGAATTATTTGCGGCCAGAAATTGCTGGAAATCTGACGCCAGACTCTGCACTGCCGACGTGTAAACCGACCGGCCATTGAACGGCGCGCCGATGGGTTTGACATACAGCCGCGCCAGCAAGCGCGCATGGTGCGTGTCCAGCAGATCCAAAAATTTGTCCATGAAACCCAGTGCCTGCCGACGGGGATCGCGTTTGCCTTCGCGCACACGCCGGCGCAGGTTTGCGCCTTTGATCTCCACGGCAATCCAGTCCAGAAAATCGGAATTGGGGATTTGCAATCCGGGAAAGAAGCGGTCTTTGAGATGCAGCCAGTCCAGCGTAAAATCCCGCAGCCGGGGCTGTTCCACGATGATGCAGCCCAGCACAAACACTGGTTGGATGGGTGACGTGCCGGTGGGCAAAGTCCCGGTGCAACCGGCCTCATCTACATAGAACACATGCATGGGCGCTCCCGAAAACAACTGCGGCCACCACGCTTGCGCGAGATGGCCACAGGATTTGCCGCCTGGACGAACCAGTTCGGCGTAGGTTTATCTCTGCACAAAGCATACCGCTTCTGCCGCGCTTTGCAACATCAAAAAGCGCCTGGTTTTGAGGGGGTTTGCTCATTCTTCGCAACTGCGAGAAGTTGTGATACATATCCGCCTTTTGGCCTCGGAAATCAAGCCCATCAATTTAGATTAGCCGCCTCCACCACGGAAGCCATTTCGCAATTTTCTCATCAGGTTCAAGCGGCGGCAAAACTGCTTTCTTGAAGCCATTCTTGCAGTGGACCGCCCGCGTACACGTCGTGTTCCTACGCCAACGTTTCCGTTTTGCCACTGAAATACTGTTGACGGCTTCCCATCTGTAACCGTTGCGCAATCCATTTCAACGTCATAATGCTTTGAGATCATAACCCTTCCCCATTTCAGATTTCGCGGAGTTCGCGCATTTCGCGGTTCATTTTCTCTCCGTTTGCTTCGTTCCCTTGTTGTTCAAAACCATCCCGGCCCTGCATTTCTTTTGTGCCTTTTGGCGGCTAAAAATTTTGTGCCCGCATATTTCGCATTATGACCTTCGGCCTTTGAATCCCGTCTGCGGTTAATTCGCGTTCCCTTCGCGTCAATTCGCGTCAAAGCCTTTTCGCGTGTTTCGTTTATTTCGCGGTCATTAATTTTGGCCTTTGGATCCCAAACCAAAAATCGTGGCAGCGAGCGTGAGCTTGCTCTGAACAACGTGAGTCCTGAGCGCAATCTGCCCGATGGGGCAGGGGAGAGGCGGTCTAATCAACCGCCCGTCATTTCAGGTCCATGCGGCGAAAGGAATTTGCCAAGAGCGAAGGCTCGAAAGAGCCGAGCAAGTGGGAAACGAGCGAGTCCACTGTCCGATGAAGATTTTGTTGAATTCATGCGCGCCAGTTTCCGGCCGTAAAATCAGCCGGAATATTTCCGGCGGAATTGGCTCAGGCCGGGAGTTTGACCGCCAGGACGTCGGCCTTTTCGATGACGGGCGGTTGGCCGAGATTCAAACCCTGGAATCCAACGGCGCGACCGTGGTGTATCTGCCTTAATCCCGTTCTTTTGACTTTGGGGCAGCGATTTCCTAGGCTTCAAGAATGGTCCACGTGGTTTTCCTCAAAATCACGGCGATGTTCCTGGTCATTCTCGCCGGATGGTTTGCCCGCCGGCACGGTTTTCTCGCCCGCGAAGTCACTATCGTCTTGAGCCGGTTGGTGGTGGATGTGGCGTTTCCGGCGCTGGTGTTCACGCAAATGTTGCGCACGGTGGATGCGGCGACGTTGCGCGAGGGCTGGTTCGCGCCGATCCTGTGCGCGGCGCTGATTTTTATCGCCTATTTCGCGGGCGTCTTGTTCGCGCCGATGTTCAGCGGCAAGGCGCAGCGCAACACGTTTATTTTTCTGGTCGCGATTCCCAATTGGATTTTTCTGCCGTTGCCGATTGCGCAGGCGCTTTACGGCGACAGCGGGGTCCGCACGGTGCTGTTGTGCAACGTGGGGGCGCAGGCGGTCTTGTGGTCGTTTGGGGTCTGGATCCTGCACGGCACGGCGCGGCAGGCGGTGAAGAATCTTTATACCAACATTGGATTGTGGGCGACGGCTTTGGGAATCATTGTGGCGCTCTCATTTCCATCGGCACGCGGATTGGAAACCATCAATCCAGCCGACGCGCCGCCGGCGTTGGTGCTGCCGGGCGCCATTGTGCAGGCGCTGGCGATGGTGGGCAGCCTGACGATTCCGATGTCGCTGCTGGCCATCGGCGCACAACTCGGCGAACTGACCATTGCCATCCATCGTTTTCCGCGAGTATTGTGGGGGGTGCTGATTGCGCGGTTGGTGATCGCGCCGTTGGCGACGGTGGGCATCGGTTTTGGGCTGATGAAAATGGGCGTGACGATTCCGGAAGAGACGCGGCTGATTGGGTATCTGATTGCGACGATGCCGGTGGCGATCAGTTGCAGCGTGATGACGGAACGGTTGAGCGGGGACACGACGCTGGCGGCGGAGGGAATTTTTTACAGCACGTTCTTCAGCCTGCTGACGGTGCCGGCGATTTTCTTTTTGGTCCAGCGGTTTGGGTTGTAGATCGGCGTGCGCCCAGCGTCCATTGAGGACGCATGGTTTATTCCCAACCCGCTTGGCGTCGTGGAGTGCGGCGGCAGCCCCGAAGGCTTTCGGGAGACGCCGCTTTGGGGAAGGCCCAGGACGTTTGGGGAGACCTTGAAATGCGGCGGTGGATCCCAGCTCGAAAGCGGTGTCAGCCCCATTCCCCGCCAGCCACCGCACTCCACGACGCTATCGCGTTTAACGGAGCATTTCGCAGGTTCATGGTCCCAATGCGCGTCCAATGTGGACGCTTCCCCGGCGTTGCTCCGCGGCTCGACCTTACATCTTTAAGGCACGCTGGCGGTAGGCTTCGTCGGGGCGGCCGGTGATGCGCTTGATGTTGGCTTCGGAGAAAAAGACGGGGCCGCCCATGGCGGCCGCGCCGGCAAAAATCTTAGCCGCCTTTTCAGCCATGAGCATGGCGTAAAGGGCGGCCTGCCAGCTTTTGCCCAAGGTGATAATGCCGTGGTTTTGCATGAGCACCACCTGGGGCTGGCGCTGCTGTTTCTTGATGAATGCCTCGGTCTCGCGCCGGATGGCCTGCGAAAGTTTCAAGCCCGGATCGGTGTATGGCAAATAAACGGAGCGTGGTCCGCAGACGACGATTTCATCCGGGAACATGCGGTTGATGGCAAAGTCTTTCGCGCGCGGGGAACACAGGATTTGGTTCACGTGAACGGCATGGCTGTGCGCCACAAATTTTACCCCGGGCAAGGAAAGAAAATAGGCATGGAATACCGACTCGACCGACGGCTTTTTTGCCTTGGAATCCACCCGGGCGGCAAGCAAGGCATTGTCCATTTCCTCATCGGCCAGGCTGTCTTTATCGAGCAATGGCAGCAGGGCGGAGAAGCGGCATTCGACGACATCTTCCTCCTTCAACGCGCCCAGACAGGTGCCGCTGGCTTTGACGAGGAAGGTGTCGTCGCTCAATTTCACGGAGGTGTTGCCCTCTCCGAGAATTGCCAGGCCGCGGTCTTCGCGTCCGATTTCGTGTGACAAGGCCAGTAGTTCGATCAGTGAGTTTTGCATTTTAATCAATTCATTTCCTGTCCGCCGGTGACGCTCAATGAAATGCCGGTCAGATAACTGGCGGCGTCGCTCGCGAGAAAAATGAGCGCGCCGCAGACGTCGTCGTAAGCGCAACCGCGTTTCATCGGCACCTGGTCCGTGTAGAACCGCCGGACGTCGGCGATGGTATTAGCGCCGGGCACCTTGCCGGCCTTGAGATATTGCACGAAGAGGCCGTTGTCCGGGTCGGTCCACAAAGGCGAGTCGAGGAGGTTGCCCGGACAAATGGCATTACACCGGATGCCGTGCGGCGCCATCTCCAGCGCGACGCTTTGGACCAGGCCGATGCCGCCGAATTTCGTCGCCGCATAGGCCGAATTGGCCGCGCTGCCCTTTTTGCCGGATTTGGAATTAATCTGAATGATGACGCCCCGGCGCCGCGGCTTCATGACGCGGCAGGCGTGTTTCATCGTGAGGAAATTGCCGAACAGATTCACATTCATGACCGCGCGCCATTTCTCGGCGCCGGCCTCGGCGATGGGTTCGGCAATTAAAATGGCCGCATTGGCGACGACGATGTCCACCCGCCCAAATTCCGCGGCGGCCCGGTCAAATAATTTTTCCACGTCGGCTTCCTGTGCCACGTCGGTTTTCAGGGCAAAGGATTTGCGTCCCGTGGCCCGGATGATTTCCGCGGCGGTGGCCTGCGCGGCATCTTCCTTCATGTCGGCGATGAGGACGTGGCAGCCCTCCGCGGCGAGCCGTTGCGAAATGGCCTGGCCCAATCCCTGCGCGCCGCCGGTGACGACGGCGATTTTATCTTCCAAGGAAAGATTCATTCCCGCGGAAAATAACAATTCAGGAGGGTTGGCCGCAAAACTATTCTCCCGACAAATCCGGCGGAGCGACGCCGATGGTGGCGGAAATGCGCGAGGCGCCGAGGAAAATGGCGGGGGCGCAAATAACGCAGAAAGGGGCTTGCATCCAGCGGGCGAATGATTATCCTATGCGGTGGAACCATAGAATATTTATCGAGTCATCAGGATTATGATGTCAAATGGCCAATATTCACCGTTTTACCGGGATCATTTTCCCCCGCAACCGAAACAATTTCTTCAGGAGGACGTCATCAAGACGGCGGAACTCCAGGTGGAGCGCAAGACGTTTATCATTACGCTCCGGGAGAACATGCGCGGTCGTTTTATCCGTATCACGGAAGAAACGACCCGGCAGCGCAACTCGATCATCGTCCCTGAATCCGGTCTGGAAGAATTTACCAAGGTTCTCGGCGAGATGACCCAAGCGGCGCTGGAGACGCCGGAGAGGGGCAATTCGGGGCAGGGCGCAACGATTTAAACCGGAGCACGGCTGTTCCAGCCGCAATACCCACGGCCACGCCGGAGTGGCCTTCGGGCCGGAGATTTTACACCAAAAATCCCGGTCTCTATTCAAAGCCATTCCCAAGGCGATGCTTAAGCATTGCAGTCCAGACGCTGCGCGGCTGCCGACCGGCGCCCAGATTTGGAAATCGCGAACAAATCGAAAGCGGTGTCACAGCCACCGCACTCCAAGACGGCAAGCGCGTTCCAAGGCCGGTGGCAACTATTCAGCGCCGCGATAGGGTGCGTCCCAGATGACGTCCGAAAGCAAAGGTTCCCCTTCGCCGCCGTCGGATGGATTGTTTTGAATGTAGGCGGTCTTGTAATAAGCCACATGACCGTCGAGAAAATTGATCATTCCGCCGTAAACGTGGCGGGAGGCGAAGCTGTTTTGGCGATTGGCCGGATTGACGGAATCGTATTGAGGCGAAGCGTTGACAATTTCCGTGGCAGGATCAAAGACGCAGTCATACATGAAGACCGTCGCAGTCGGTTGTTTGAAGGAGGTCATCTTCGGCATATTGGGATCATTTAAATATGGAATGGCAGTAACGCCGTTGGCCTCTCTTTTCAAATCAATGTTCATGACGTAACTGAAAAATCCGTCCTTGCCATTTCCTGCTAAAACATTGGCGACCGTGGGCAGAAGCATGCTCGCAGAAGGGCACTCCCAAATGTGGCCGAGGCCGCCGGGAAACGGCAGGTATTGGGTTGCCTTGGTGCCGCTGGCGCCGGGATGGGCATTCATATTATCATAATAATACTGCAATTTCCGTTCGCCTACCAACGCTGGCAGCAAATTAAACCATGCCTCGGGATCGTCGGGAGTCCCATCCGTGGAAGTGGATGACGGGCCGGGATAATCACCGTTGCCGGCCATTCCATCCCGCGGGATTTCGTCGTTATTGTCCGGGGAATAAAGTTGAATGGTCAAACCCCATTGGCGCAAATTTGAAAGGCAGCCGGCTTGTTTGGCCCGTTCCTTGGCCTTGGCCAATACCGGCAACAAAAGGGCGGCAAGGATGGCGATGATGGCGATGACGACGAGTAATTCAATAAGGGTAAATGCACCCGCCCTTCGGACAGGTGCATTCACGTTATATCGCTTCAAGTTATTGTGGGTCATGAAACTATGGGCTGCTGAGGAGATAGAATTTCGCTGCCGCTACATTCGTGTCAGTGAATGCCCCTATGCTCGGATAATAGCCCAGACCGAAGGCCGCCCGCGCCCAGGGGCCGAGAACATTCGTGGCGGAATAAACACTGTAAGTTTGGCCGGTGACAGCGGGCCAGGCCAGTGTCGGCACGCCGTTGCTCATCACCACGCTTGTCGAAAATGGCGCCGGCGGGCTGCTGACAAAATCGGCGTAACGCGTCGGATAAAGCTCAGCCTCTGTGGGGCTATAAAGCCCAATGATTCCCGTTATTTCATAACAATGGCCGGGAATGGGTTGCCCAAAATAGTTTGTGTTCTGCAGGTTGATTGCATTGGTATAGGTATATACATAAACGGTAAAATTGGTTATCTCTCCCGGATAGTAGGCGTTGCTTGGCCAGGCATATAATGTCACGGTGCCGTTGGTCGGAAAATTTTTGGCGGGCGCCGTGTACGTCGAAGAAGACGTCGAAAGGTAAACGTTCGTGATGGAAACCAACGAACATTGAATGTTGGTGCCGTAGGCTCCAAAGGGATTGGTGGCCATCAGCGCCATGTTCAGTGGCTGTGGAGCCGGCAACGGATTGTTGGCGCTGAGATTGGTGAAGGTGCCGCCGTCCAAATACGGATCTATTTCAATCTGCCCGTAATAGGACTCTATCGGAGCAATGACCTGAACCAGGGTTCCCACCGGCGGAACGGCCTGCCAGCCGCTTTCGGCAAAGACCGTAACACCGCCGGTCCCGTCCTGGATGAAGAATATCGTATAGCCCGCATCATGGGCCGGTCCGTAAAGAATATCGCCAATCTGCGTCACGATACCTTCAACCTCGAACAACTGGCCATTGGCCACAATGCTATAACCGTCCTCGTTAGTCAAATATTGGTGCAGTGTGGAGATGCTCACCAGCGGCGGCGGAATGATGGTGACAGTGAATACGGCACCGGTCGTGCTGCCGGCGCTGTTCGTCGCCACGATATAATACGAGCCGGCGTAACCAGGAGCAGCGGTAAAGCTGTAAGTCGAGGCGGCGGTTGAGCCTGACGCCGTCCCGTACGTGCTGCTGCCCACCGGCTCAAAAAACCATTCGTAGCCAATCGGACCGGTGCCGACGGAGGAAACCGTCAAGGTTACGGCCTGGCTGGTTTCATTGGTTTCGTCTGACGGCTGTGAAGTAAAGATCGGCTTGGTAGGAGTGGTGATCACTGTGACCTGTGCCACAGCGCTGGTTACGCTCCCCGCCATTGTCGTGGCCGCAACACTGTAGCCGGCCGTTGCCTGCAGATTGGTCAAATTCAAAACATTGCTCTGCGACCCGACCACCGTCACGCCATTGTCGGTCAATGGCACACCATTGGAAAGCCACTGGTACGTCACGTCGATGCCGGATGCCGCCGTATATAGCGTGTAATTATCGCCCAAATAATTGGTCGCCGGTTGCGGCTCAACGCCAATCACCGGCAATTCAGGCAAATTTGTCATTACATCGCTGAAGTTAAGACCAATCTTGACATTGCCAATGTACTGCACGCCGCCGTATTGGCTGAAGCCGACAGTGGAAACAGGCATGGTAGAGAGGTAGTTGTTGTTGGTGGTATCTCCACCAAACACGAATTGATCATTCGCCGAGGATGGATTCACCCAGAGCCACGCGCCCAAGGCGTTGCCCGTTTCATCCCAACTGAAGACAACCTGGTACGTAATGTTCGTGGCCAAATCCATCGGAAAGTTCGTCGCGCCGGTGGTGTTGATGGACGTCGCAAAATTGGCGATCCCCAACCGATATGTCCCCGGCACCACTGTATTCTTGGTGTCAATGAAAATATGCGCGACGTTGTTATTGGTCGGATCCATAAATTCGCAGAAATAACCACCCGTCTCACTGGGCAACTTGCTCACATTGATGGTAAAACTTCCATACACCACACTGGGGGCATCCGGGTTGACAATTCCATTGGTCGGGGCCGCAACGGCATCCTCATTGCCCGCCCGCAAGACCAGGAGATTGTTCGTCACCAGGGCGTCCTGATATGGCACAGCCGGCGAATAACAATACCACAAACCATCAGTTTCAATGCAACCGTTTGGATAATCGAAACCATCTGAAAATAGCACCTGGGCACGAGCGGCGAAGAGAGCTGTCAGGATGAATACGGCAACACATATTTTTTTCATAATCGAATTGGGATGGTGAATGGGTTAAGGTTTCGCGCAGGCCGATGATTTAATCATAGCGTGAAAATTCTAGCAGGTTTTCAAAGAAGGCGCGTGACATTTCGGAAACATTCCATCTAATGGATGCCTGGTTTTGCCAGTTCGAGGACAAGAAATAGCGAGACTCTGGTTTCCAGCCGGGGGGAACGACACAACCGACTGACCGCGATGATTAAAACAACAAATTCTTGACTTCATTCTTCATCAGTTGCTCCGACGCAACCAGCGGCATTTTTCGCAAAAGTTCCCCGGCAATGCAAGCAGCCTTTCAAAAAAGTTGTTCACATACATAAAAGTGCGGTGGCGATAATTGCGCCCACTGTGAAAATCACGACTCCAATTTCGGCCAGACTTTTGCAATTTGCCTCAATTTCGAGCCTTCGGTATTTGCCTGCCGCTGGGACAGCAATTTTGGGTCCAATTTCAAAAATTTCTGTGTCAGGACCGTTTCAGAATCACAACATGAGATTTCTTTGTGTAACGAAAAAGTAACGAAATATGAATAAGTTCTTGTTGACTAAATTTTCTAAATGTGTATAAACAATCCAACGGTTCGCCGGACGTTGGCTGATGCTGCAGTTGGAACGACAATCCGGCGGGAAAAACCAACTGTCATCTTGAAAGAAACCATTAAATGAATGCAATTATGAATTCAAAACGAGCAGCGAAACTTCTATTGGGGACAGCCATCGCATCGGCAATCAGCATGGTCGGTTCAACTGTTTTGGCGCAAAACGGAGATGCTTACGACATTGAAACTTCGAATCCCGCTGGTGGCACTGAGACGTATGACAATACTTCTGGAGCTTATCCCGTGGTGAGCGACGTTTTGACGACGCCGGGCACTTTGGATGGATATACCTATACGCGCGACGTGTATCTGCTGGCGGATTCATCCGGATCCATTGAGATGTATTATAGTTCTTCTGTCAGTTCTTACGTGCCAACTGTGGGCGACGCCCTGTTAATTTCAGCGATGCCGTATGCTCCATATGAAGGCATTCCCGAAGCAGGCGGGGCGGGGATGAGTATTACTCTGGAATCCCAAGGAAATTCCGTTTCGGCACCGCTGCTCGTCACCATTCCGCAGATCAATGTGACCGGGCTGGATGCTTATAACCTCGTGGGCAGTGTGCCCGGTTCCGCAGGCAACCCGGATTTTGCGGGCTATCTCGTGACTGTGGATGATGTAACACTTGGCAATGCCGGCAGTACGTGGACAACCCATGCCAACAATACGACCACAATCACCGATCAGAGCGGCAATAGCATGGTTTTGTATCAATATGCTTCCCAATACGAACAGTCCGCTGCGTTGGGGGGCACTGTGGCTCAGACCGGACTGGTGGATGTGACTGGATTTGTTGACTACTACGCTGGCTCATCTGAAGCGGAGTTGATTCCGATTTCGATTACTTCAGTTCCTGAACCTGCGACGACGTTCCTGAGCGGACTTTGCGCGCTTCTGGGAGGGGTTTTTTGCTGTCGTTTCGGTCGCAAAGTCTGATATTCAAATTTTACAGGTTTCAAGGCGCACTTTCCAGTGCGCCTTTCTTATTTGCCACCCGGTTGGTTCGCCGGCGAATTCGTTGGTTTGGGAAAAGGGAGCGGTTTTCCGGCATGGTAAAGCTTTAATTCAGATTCAACCTCGGTGGCAAGGGCCTGGTTGGATTGTGCCTGCGCAAGTTGCTCGGCTTGTTGGGCGCTTTCCACAGCGTTGGAAAAATCTTCCGCTTGAGCCAGCGCAGCGGCCAAGGTATGGAGAATAATTGGATCGTCACCGCCCGTTATTTCATCGGCCTCCCGTGCCAACCCTACCGCTTCACGACCGTTCCGCAACGATGCCACCGGACCGGCGGCCAGGAGCCAGGCCAGATCATTCTGGATTCGTGGATCATCCGGATCAAGTTGCAGTGCCTGTTCGTATTGCGACTTTGCCGCCTCGATTTTCCCCAACTGGAGATAACCCACACCCAGATTGAGATGAATACTGGCATCATTGGATTGAATTTCGAGGACTTTTTTGAGCTGAGGGATGGCTTCCCGCGCCCTTCCTGCTTGCAAAAGCGTGTTTCCAAGGTTGATGCGAGCCAGCAGAAAATTGGGGTCAATTTGCAAGGCGGTTTGAAAACGGGCAATGGCATCGCCTTCTTTTCCTTCGAGATCCAGAGCCTTGCCCAGATTAAATTGCGCATCGGCGAAGGCGGGGTTGCATTGCACGGCTTTTTGGTATTCCGCAATGGCGTCAGCCAGCTTCCCGCTTCGGCGGAGAGCGTTGGCGAGGTTGTTATGGAATTCGGCGTTGTCCGGTTCCGCTTGAAGCGCGTTGTGATAGAGAACGATGGCCTCTTGCAACCGGCCGGTCCTGTAGAGTTCATGGCCGAGATTGACGCAGGCCAGGCTGTTATCGCCCGTGCATGTCAGAGCGTGTTTCCAGAGGGTTTCGCTATTTTTCCAATAGCTGGTCTGTTTCCAGGCGCAAAACATCAAAATTCCAACGACTGCCGCCATTACGCTGCCAATCGCCGCGGCCTTCAGGTGCCATTTTGCGCTTAACTCCGCAGCCAGCCAGGTGATGGCGATGTATAAACCGATCTGCGGCAGATACGTATAACGGTCGGCATGGGCCTGGGACCCCACCTGAACAATGCCCACGACGGGCAGCAGCATTATCAGGTACCAGAGCCACCCCATCAGCAGCCACGGTCGTGTGCGTCGTTCAGCCCATGCCAGCCCGGAAATCGCTGCGAGGAAGAGCGCCGAGAACGCTTTTTCAAAAAACGAATCATGAGGTGAAACGGGATAAAACGCGGCCAGATTGACCGGATAAACCATCTGTGCCACATAGATCTTGCAGCTCAACACTGCTTGGACCAGCCGCGCGTGAAGCGGGTACCTTTCAAAGGGCGATATGGCGTGCTTTTGGGCATATAGAGTTATGACGCACGAAGCGGCGCAAAGCGCCATCAAGGGCAGCTTCTCCAACGCCAGGTTCCACGCGGGTTTCGTCCTTTGCAGCGGCCAATAATCAAGCAACAAAAGAATAAGAGGCGCCGTTACCAGCATCGGTTTGCACAGCAGGCCCAGGGCAAGCAACAGCACGATTAGGCCATAGCGCCCTGGCGACCACGGCTGGCGCGCATAGCGGATATATGCGCCGATTGTCAGCATAAAAAACAATCCGCTAAGAACGTCCTTGCGCTCGGAAATCCAGGCGACTGATTCGGCGCGCAGCGGGTGAATGGCAAAGACCGCCGCCACAAAGGCGCTGCGCCAAAGGAATCCGGTCATTCGATTCAACACCAGAAACAGGGCAACGACGGTTCCGGCGTGGATGAGCACATTGGTCAGGTGAGGCCCGCCCGGTTCCATCCCGTACAGACTGCAGTCCAGCATGAGAGAAATCCAGGTGAGGGGATGCCAGTTGGCCGCGTGAAAATGTGTGAACGCCCATCCAATGCCCTGCCAAGTCAGGCCTCGCGTAACGATCGCGTTGTTCAGCACGTAATCATCGTCGTCAAAGTTTATGAAGTTGAATTGTGCGCATTGGCCAAAAACCCCAAAGGTCATCGCCGCGAGAACCAGGCAGATACCAGCAGTCTGGCGGCGCAACGCGATTTGGGATGCAGTTTCAGTTCCTGGCATTTAACGATTGTGTTTTGCGCGGGCTTTCTCGTCAATCGGGTCGTGCCCTCGGCAAGGTCTGCGGATATTCAACTTGTCCCGGCGCATTATCAAGTCTTAGTTCTCCAAATCTTGCCGCGCGAGCGTATCGAAAAGGTTCATGGTCCCAATATATGCGAAAAATCGAAAGAGGGCTTTCCCAACACGCTGTGTCTTGAGTTCCCGGTCTTTTCCGGCGAAGATTCGGCGATGCAACGGGATTTCTGGCGCAAATGCCGGATCGTCAGCCGCTGGATTCGCCGCGCCGCGCTGGGGGCGCTGCTTGCGGCGATTTGCGCCGTCATCTGGTTCGACCGCGTGGGCCTGCCGGATTTTCTGCAACGGCGTCTCGTGGAAGCGCTGCATGAGCGCGGGCTGGAATTGGAGTTTTCCAAACTTCGCTTGAGCCTTTCGCGCGGGTTGGTGGCCGACAACGTCCGCGTCGGTCACGGCCAGTCGCCGGACAGTCCCACCCTCTCGGCGCAGCAGGTCGAGTTGGAAATCAATTACCACGCCGCGTGGCATGGGCGGTTGGAGGTGGCGGGTCTCGTGGTTCGCAACGCGAATTTCAATTTTCAGTTGTCGCCGACCAACGCGCTGACGCTCACGAACATTCAAACAGATTTGGAACTGGAGACGAACGAAGTCTGGTCGCTCAATAATTTCCAGGCGGGTCTCGACGGGGTGCAATTGGAGTTGTCCGGAAAGTTGGCGCACGCGCGGGAAGCGGCCGACTGGCCGCTATTTCGCGGGAGAAAGACCCCCAACACCCAAGCCTTGCGCGAGCAACTGGAGCAGTTCTGCAAGACGCTCCGACGCATCCATTTTACCAGCGCGTCCCTGCTGAGTATCCAGCTTGACGGCGATGCGCGCGACATTCATTCGATTGAGGCCCGTCTTTTTGCCGAGGCGCCGGCGGTGTGGACGCCGTGGGGCTATGCCCGGGAATTTCGACTGACCGCCCAGCTCACCGCGGCGACGAACGCGCTGACGAAGGGCGGCACGTCACTGGGCTTCTGGACCAACGCGCTTCCCTATCATCTCGACTGGACAAGCCGTCTGGCATTGTGGAGATCTCCGCGGCTGGATGCGCGGAACCTATCATACATGGGGCATTGGAACGCTCCGTTTTTGGCCGTCACGAGTTTTTCCGGCAGTGTCGGCGGCGGACAGCTGAGTGCCAGCGCCGAATTAAATGTGGCCACCCGCGAGTTGATGTTCACGAACTCGTCCGATTTCGATTGGCATGAAGTGGAAGATTTCGTCCCGGTAGAGGCGCGAAGGCGGTTGGCCGATTTTTCCTGGAGACAACCCCCAAGCCTGCGCTTGGGTGGTTCGATCGTTCTTCCGAGCTGGACGCATCCCGACACGAACTGGCTTGCGGCAGTGCAGCCAACGGCCCGGCTGAACGGTGAATTGGCCGTCACAAACGCCGCATTCCGGGGCGCGCCGATTGATTTCGTGGCGGGGCGATTTTCTTATTCCAATCTGACGTGGCGCGTTTCCGACCTCATGTTCGCGCAGTCCAGGACCCGACTGCAAGCCGAAGGCAGAGGCGACGACCGAAACTATGCCGGCAAAATTCACGGCGAGTTTGACCTGCAGACGTTGCGCGCCTTTTTACCGCCAGCTGATGCCGCGCGCCTGTTTCATGTTTTTTCGGCCACGGAACCGGTGCAGGCTTCGGTGGAAATTCGCGGAAATCTGAAGGACTGGGAAAGCCTTTACGCGACCGGCCATCTGGCCTGGGGCGATTTTGCGGTGCGGGGCCAGCGGGTGGACACCGTTGCCGGGGACTTTTCTTATTCCAATCTGACGTGGCGCGTTTCCGACGTCACGTTCGCGCAGTCCAGGACCCGACTGCAAGCTGAAGGCAGAGGCGACGACCGAGACTATGCCGGCAAAATTCACGGCGAGTTTGACCTGCAGACGTTGCGCGCCTTTTTGCCGCCAGCCGATGCCGCGCGCCTGTTTCATGTTTTTTCGGCCACTGAGCCGGCGCAGGCTTCGGTGGAAATTTGCGGAAATCTGAAGGACTGGGAGAGCCTTTACGCGACCGGCCATCTGGCCTGGGGCGATTTTGCGGTGCGGGGCCAGCAGGTGGACACCATTGCCGGGGACTTTTCTTACACCAACCAGGTGGTGGAATTTTTTCACCCGCACTTGCGGCGTGGCCGGGAAATCATGAGGGCGGACACCATCACGGTGGATTTAAACGCGAAGCTGGTGCGTTTCGAGAACGGCTACAGCACCGCTGATCCGCAGGCGGTGGCGATTGCGATTGGCCCCAAGACGGCGGAAATCATGGCGCCGTATCATTTCCTGGAGGCGCCGACGGCGCTGGTGAACGGCTGCGCGCCGTTGGGCGACGTGGAGGGGCGCAAGGACATCGATTTGCGATTTGACGTGGTGGGCGGGGCGCCGTTTGAAACGCACAAATTCCGCGCGACGCGCCTGACCGGGACGGTGCATTGGCTCGGGCAGGATTTGATTTTAACGAACCTGGCCGCCCAGCTTTACGGCGGCAGCGGAACTGGGTACGCGGATTTTGATTTTTCGGTCCCGCACGCGGGAGCGGATTATCATTTTTGGACCGTGGTCACGAATGTGGATTTTTCCATGCTGGCGGCGGATGTGATTTCGCCGACGGGCCATCTGGCCGGCGTATTGAGCGGCGCCGTGGTGGTGACGCATGGCAGCACGGAGGATTGGCGGGCAGCGGCCGGGTATGGCCGGGCGCAGTTGCGCAACGGGTTGCTTTGGGACATTCCGATTTTCGGCTTTTTCTCGACAGCGCTCAATCAGGTTTCGCCCGGACTGGGGAACCTGCGCGCCACGGACGCCGAAGGAAATTTTACGATGACGAACGGCGTGATCCATTCCGACAGCCTGCAAATCAACATGGCGGCGACGCGGTTGCAATATGCCGGCCAAGTGGATTTGAAGCAAAACGTCAATGCCCGCGTCACGGCGCTGCTCTTGCATAACATTTGGGGCGTCGGACCGGTGATCAGCACGGTTTTCTTTCCGGTGACAAGATTGTTTGAATACCAGGTGACGGGAACCCTTTCGGACCCGAAGTACAAGCCGGTGTATATCCTTTCACGGCTTCTCCTGATGCCGCTTCATCCCTTTCGAACCCTGGAAGGGATTTTGACCAGCGGCGATGACACGCAAACGAACGCGCCGCCGGAGAGCAACTCAACGCCCGGCAAGCCGAAGTGACTGGATTGAAGTGGAGTTGATAATGGCCGCGCCTTCCGCCAAATGGGGCAGCACCGCCCGCGTGAGGTAAAAAAGAAAAAATATTTGCACGGGACATCCGTTCGACGTGGCGCGGCTTTATTTCCCGCATACTTTCGATCTCCCACCGCCCGCCGGCATTGTGGACGAAAATGTCAATGTGACCAAGATTTAGTGGAAGCGGGGGAATTTTCTGGAAAATTTTACATGCAATTTGAAACCCACGGGCGGATTTCAGGGTTGAAGAATTTCCGCATTCTGAAAAAAAGGCGGAGTTTTTTTATTTTTCCCGGCGATTTTGCGAAAACTTTCCATGGCACAAAGCTAGCTAGGAAACTATCCCGCAAAGACGCAGGCTGAAAGATTTTCAGTCGCGACAAACGAAAGGATGAGTATGCGAACGACACGCAGTCGCAGGAATGACGAAGGCGCGGCTCGTGACCGCGATGGACGAGGGGGACGTTTTGCGAGCGAAGAAGGCGAAGGCCGCGGTTGGCTCCGGGGAGGGAGGCGCGCCTTGCGCGGGGGCCGCGGTTGGTACGAGAAAGAGTATGAAACGCCGCGGAGCCGCCGCCGTTACGAAGCAGGGGAAGTCAAATATGGGACCCGATCGCGGCGGGTTTCATCGCGCCGCGGTTTTGCGGCAATGGATCCCGAACGGCAGCGGGAAATTGCGGCGGAAGGCGGACGGGCGCCGCACCGGGGTCCGCGCGGCTTCGCCGCCATGGCGGAGGATGAACAACGGGAAATCGCGTCTGAGGGCGGGCGGGCGCCCCATCGTGGTCCACGGGGCTTTGCGGCCATGAATCCCGCGGAACAACGGGAAATCGCCTCGGAAGGCGGCCGTGCGCCACACCGTGGTCCACGGGGCTTTGCCGCGATGGACCGGGCGCAGCAGCGGGAAATCGCCTCGCGCGGCGGGCATGCCAGCCGAGGCAGGTACGGACGGAAATATGAAGGAGAGAAGGAGTTCGAGCCGTCTTCGTCCCGTCGCGGCAGCCACCACCGGCGATTTGCGGCGGTGGACCGGAAGAACGCCGTGAAATCGCGTCGCGCGGCGGGCGCTCTGGCTGCGACGACCCGGTCCGGCGGAAAAAGGCGATGACTCCGGACTTTGTAGCGGAGTGATCGCCGAATACTGATCACAAATTCACAATCGCCGGGTCGCCATAAAGGGTGAACGAGCCGGCACGGGTGATTTTCACGTCCAGGATTTCTCCGTGATGGCGGTGGCCACCGTCGAAGACAACGATCTTGTTGCAACGCGTTCGACCGGTCATGCGCGCCGGGTTTTTTTTGCTCGGTCCTTCGACCAGGATTTGCATCCGCCGGCCGACAAATTTTTCATAATTCGCGGCAGCGATTTCATTGATGGTCTGCAAAAGGACGTGGTTCCGCTCCTCGCGAATTTTTTGCGGCACCTGACCGGGCATTTCGGCGGCGGGCGTGTCGCGGCGGGGGGAGTATTTGAAGATGAAGGCGTTGTCGAATTTGACTTCGCGCGCGAGCGAAAGGGTTTCCGCGAAGTCGTTTTCCGTTTCGCCGGGAAAACCGACGATGAAATCGGTGGTTACCCCGATTTCCGGGCGGGCGGCGCGCAGTTTTTTGACGATGCCAAAAAATTTCCCACGGGTGTAGCCGCGGTGCATCAGTTTCAAAATCCGGTCGCTTCCGCTTTGGACGGGAAGGTGCGCGCTTTCGCATAGTTTGGGCAGGCGCGTGTAAGCGTCCACCAGATCATCGCCATAACCCCTGGGATGCGGCGAGGTGAACCGGATGCGCTCGAGGCCGTCAATTTCATGGACCGCATCGAGCAATTGCACAAAGGCCGATTTACCGTCGCGGGGGGGAATTCCGCGGCGGCCGTAGCTGGTGACGATTTGGCCGAGCAGGGTGATTTCTCTCACGCCGTGCGAAACGAGCTCGCGGCATTCGGCGACAATATCCTCAATCGAGCGGCTTCGTTCCTCTCCGCGCGTATAGGGGACAATACAAAAGGTGCAATATTGATTGCAGCCCTGCATGATGCTGACAAAAGCCGAGACGGATTTTCTGGCATTGCCGTTCAGCAAATGTTCGCGGATGGCCGCCTCGCTGTTTTCTTCGGCGGCCACGTCCACTATTTTTCCCCGCGCGCCGGAAACGATATCATCCAGATAATCCGCCGCGCGATGAAATTTCTGCGTGCCGAGGACCAAATCCACGTCCGGCAGGCGGTCGAGCAATTCCTTTCCACGGCTCTGGGCCATGCAACCCATGAACCCAAAGATCGGCTTGCGGCCGTCTTTGCGGGCTTCGCCGGCGAGGGTCCTCATTTTGTTCAAGGCTTTTTGCTCGGCAAAATCGCGCACGCTGCACGTGTTGAGCAAGATGACGTCGGCGGCGCTTTCCGAGGGCGCGAGCCAATAGCCCCGGGCGATGAGCTGGGCGGCGACGGCTTCGCTGTCGCGCTCATTCATCTGGCATCCGTATGTTTTAATAAAAACGCCCGGCATTTTTTCAGGAGAGGCAGAATAAATCGGCGGCGTGATTTTGGAAAGCGCGAATAAATTATTGCGTGAGCCTTCAAAACCGCACACCATGAATTCGCGACGGTGGATTGACCCGCCGGAAGCATCCAGTGATAGAAAAAGGGAAAACAATTTGCGGCGTGAGACCGGGACTTTTGTTCCTGGGAATCGCGTGTTTTGCGTCTTGGGCGGCAGCGGCGGCGAGCGTGGCCAACTATGACGAGTCCAAAGTGGGTTCTTTTACCCTAACCGACCCGCTCGTACTCAAGAACGGCCAAACCGTTACGACGACCAATGACTGGTTTGATCTGCGCCGTCCGGAAATTCTGGGACTTTACGAAGGCTATATTTACGGGCGCAGCCCGGATTGGCGCAACATACTGGACCACAAACGGGAAATGGACCCGGACGCTCTCGGAGGCAAAGCGCTTCGCAAGCAGGTGGACCTGGAGTTTTACAACTACGGCCCGCGCAATCCCACGAACGACCAACCGGTGACCAATCTCACTTTGCACGTCCTTCTTTACACCCCTGCAGGCACCCGAAAGCCGGTGGCGACTTTTCTTTGCCTTTCCTTCCTGCCGAATTACCGCGAAGTGGACGACTCCAATGTGCTGGTTTATCCGGTGTGGAATGATAAAACGGACACGCGGGCCATGCCGACGAATATTGTGCGGGGTGACGCTGCGCAAGCGTGGCCGGTTGCGGAAATTCTCGCCCGTGGTTACGGCATCGCGATGGTGGATTATGAGGATATAGAGCCGGACCTGGCTGACGGCACCGGGTGGAAGTACGGTGTTCGCTCCCTCTACCTGCAAACTGGGCAGACGAATTTCGAGGCGGACGGCTGGGGGGCGATTTCCGCGTGGGCATGGGGGGCGAGCCGGGTGATGGATTATCTGCAAACGGACCGGGAAGTGGATGGCACCCGGGTCATCCTGCTGGGTCACTCGCGCCTGGGCAAAGCGGCGCTTTGGGCGGGCGCCCAAGACACGCGGTTTGCAATGGTCATTGCCAATTGCTCGGGCCAAATGGGCGCGGCGCTATCGCATCGAGACTACGGCGAGACGTTGACTTCGATGTGCGGGAGGTTTCCGTGGTGGTTCTGCGCGAATTTTCTGGATTACAGCAACGACGTGAGCGATCTGCCGGTGGATTCGCACATGCTGCTTTCGCTCATCGCGCCGAGGCCGTTGTTTTTGAATGCCGGGAGTGAAGACCGGTGGGGCGACCCCCGGGGCGTTTATGAGGCGGCGATTGCGGCCACGCCCGTTTATCATTTATTCGGTGAAGAGGGGGTGATCACCAATCTACCGCCGGACGCGTTGACGAATAACGACAGCGGCTCCTTGCTGGATTCGGCCACGCTTGAATCCTACGGGCCGCCCCCGCTCAACAAACCCATCATGCACGACCTGGGATTCAATATGCACGACGGCGGCCATGCAATTTTGCCATCGGATTGGGACGTTTTTTTGGATTTCGCCGATAAGTTTCTGCCCGCGCCGGCGCCGGCGCCGGCACAATAGCGTCTGGCAGACTTGCGCGGGGAAGAGAATTTCAGGACACTTTCACGATGAAATTACGTTGGATGCTCTTTTGGGCCGTCTGCTGCTTGTCCATTGGCAATTATTCCCTGGCCGATGAACGGCGGTACGGAGCGGAAATTCGCACGCCCCCCACCCCCCACGCACCGCGCATCAATGGCCCGGACGTATTCGGCGTTCGGCCGGGGAATCCGTTTCTCTATCACATCCCGGCCAGCGGCGATCGTCCGATGAAATTCTCCGGCAGCGATCTGCCGAAGGGGTTGGCGTTGGATCCGGACACGGGCGAAATCACAGGCATGCTGGAGACGCCGGGTATCTATCAAGTGGTATTTCACGCGAGGAATGACCGGGGGCGCGCGACGAAAAAATTCAAGATTGTGGTGGGCGAAACCATTTCACTGACGCCGGCAATGGGCTGGAACAGTTGGAACCATTACGCCGAACGCATTACCCAGGCGTTGGTGGTTTCGAACGCGCAGGCCATGGTGGATTCCGGGCTGATTAATCACGGTTGGAGCTATATTAATGTGGATGACACCTGGCAGGGAGCGCGGGGCGGGACATTCAATGCAATCCAGGGCGATGAAAAATTTCCCGACATCAAAGCCATGTGCGATGCGGTTCATGCTTTGGGATTGAAGGTGGGACTTTATTCGACGCCGTGGACGACGTCGTATGCGGGGCACATCGGCGGCAGTTCGGACAATCCGGAGGGATTCTGGACCAATAACCCCACTTATTGGAAGTCATTTCATATCGGCAAATATTGTTTTGCCACGAACGATGCCGGACAATGGGCGGCGTGGGGTGTGGATTATCTGAAATATGATTGGAACCCGATTCGATTGCCTGAAACGGTCGAAATGGCCGATGCCTTGCGCAACAGCGGGCGCGACATTGTTTTCAGCCTTTCGAACGATATGAACGTGACGAACGCGGCAACGATCGGGAAGATTGCCAACAGTTGGCGGACGACGGGCGACATCAAGGCGAACTGGAGGAGTCTGGTGCGCCACTGTCTGGCGCAAGTGCCGTGGGTGGGTTCCAGCAGTCCGGGCCATTGGAATGACCCGGACATGCTTGAAATTGGGACGAAGGAACAAGGCGAGCCGGGTTTGAAACCCAATGAAGAATACCTGCACATGACGATGTGGTGCCTGCTGGCTTCGCCGCTGTTGCTCGGCAATGATTTGACGAAGATGGACGCTTTTACGCTGAACCTGCTTGAAAATGACGAGGTGCTGGCGGTGGACCAGGACGAACTGGGCCGGCAAGCCGCTCCAATCTCGGCGTACGGTCAACTGGAGCAACTGGGTCCGGGAGCGCCGATCCATCCGCTTCAGGTCTGGGCGCGGCCGCTGGCCGATGGTTCACATGCGGTTGGCCTGCTCAATTTTGGCGAAACCCAAACCAACATCACCGTGAAATGGGCGGACGTGGGAATTTCCGGGAGGCATCGCGTCCGGGATTTATGGCGTGAGAAGAACCTGGGCAGATTCAAAGGAGAATTTTCCATGCCGGTCGCGCCGCATAGCGCGGAGCTAATCAAGATTTCAGGATAATTTTCCCATCAAACTTTTTGCGCGGCGGATCCAGACCCGGTCGCGTTTACGCTGGAAGGCCGGGGCGTGGATGTCATCGGTCAAAACGTCCTTGAGTTCGGTTCGCGCGAGGTCATTTTGATTGCGGGCCAGATAGAGTTCGGCCAGTTGCACTTTGGCGCGGGGATAGGAATGGTTGGCGGTGACCTGCTGCCAGACGCGCATGGCGTTATCGGATTCGCCGAGAGCGGCGAGCGTTTCGGCCAGAGCCATGAGGGTGTAGCCGTATTCATGCTCGGGCTTTTCGGCAATGACGCCTTCCAGCAGCGGACGCGCTTCAGCGGCGCGCTTTTCCCGGAGCAGGCATTGGCCCAGATGCGCCCGGGTGTCAATGTCCTGCGCGTCCCGTTCCATTGCCGACCGGTAACATTTCTCCGCCGCTTCCAATTTGCCCTGCTGGAAATAGATGTCGCCGAGTTGCGAATAATGATGGGGCTTGTCCAGATGATGGATTTGCGCCTGCAATTCCTTGATGCGCTTGCGATCGTAGGCGCCAGGCAACTCAAATCCGCGCATGGAGGACGGAGTGGCGCGGTACACCATGAAGAAGTACAGAATGGAGGTGATGATCCAGCCGACGAGGATAAAAACCGCCCAAATCCATTCGCGATTGCGGACGGCATGGACGAACATCCAGATTTGGAAAACGAAAATCGCCAGGGTCAATGGATTGGTGAGAATCGCGTGCCAATTTGCCAAATTGAAAAGCATCGGCCTAAATTAAGGCAAGTCGAGCAACGGAGGCAATCAAACTTCAACTTGTTTCGCCGCAAATTCTCCTTAACAATTTGTGTTCCGCGTGAACGACGCACTGATTATTGTGCCGACCTATAATGAACGGGAAAATCTCCCGCGCATGGCGCAACGAATTTTGTCGCTGCCGGTCAAGGCCGACCTGCTCGTGGTGGATGACAATTCGCCTGATGGGACCGGGCAGATCGCCGATGAACTGACGGCGAATCACCGGGAAATCCACGTCCTTCATCGCTCGGAAAAGAACGGTCTGGGACGCGCCTACGTGGCGGGGTTTAAATGGGCGCTGGAACGCGGCTACGAATTTGTTTTTGAGATGGACTGTGATTTGTCGCATGACCCGGCGGAAATCCCGAATTTTTTGGAGGCGGCAAGGAATGAGAATGCCGACCTGGTGCTCGGGTCGCGCTATTCCGGAGGCGTGCGGGTCATCAATTGGCCACTAAAACGGCTGATGTTGAGCCGCAGCGCCGGCGCGTATGTTCGCATCATCACCGGGATGCCATTTTCCGATCCGACGGGCGGCTACAAGTGTTTTCGGCGCCGCGCGCTCCAGGCGATCCAACTGGATGACGTGCGCTCGAATGGCTACAGCTTCCAGATTGAACTGACTCACCGTCTCTGGCGCAATGGATTCAAAATTGTCGAAGTGCCGATCATTTTCACCGACCGGGTGGAAGGGCATTCCAAAATATCCCGCCACATCGTGCGCGAAGCGCTGATCATGGTCTGGCGGTTATGGTTTCAAAACGGATTGCGACGTCGTCCGAGAAAAAAGGCGGACTCCTGACACTGAAACGTTGTGGTTCCCCCACCCTGCGATAGAGGATTCTCCAGCCAAAAAAGGTTGAAACCTTGGACCCTGTTGCTTATTCTCATTTGCATGAAAAGGATATTGTCCGTATTTGCCGTCTGGTCATTTTGCTCCATTACCGCCGTGTTTGCCGCCATGCCGCGGGTCGGGGACACCGCCCCGACGTTTGTCGGCAAAAACCAGGACGGGAAGAATTTCAATCTCAGCGAACTTATCGGCAAGAAAATCGTGCTGCTGTATTTTTATCCGAAGGATTTTACGGGGGGCTGCACCAAGGAGGCCTGCGGATTTCGGGATCGCATGGGTGATTTGCAGAAGGACAACGTGCAGGTTGTCGGCGTGAGCTTTGACACCGAGGCCAGCCATCAGAAATTCATCGCGACCTATAATTTGAATTTTCCCTTGATCGCCGATCCGGAAGGAAAGATCGCCGACCTCTATGGGGTGCGAATGGAGGGGCGCAACCTGGACAACCGGGTGAGTTTTCTCATTGACCTCGATGGAAAAATTGTTCATGTCACCAATTCGGGCAATCCACAAGTCCATTTCAGTGAAATGAAAGATGCCATCGCGGGATTAAAGAAGGGTTAAGGACGGCGACGCTTTTCTTTGGGGAGGGAATGGGGTTAGCCGTAACGGTGCAATTGGATCAGGCGCTCCTGCTTGATCTACTTGCGCAAAGGTTTCGTCGTTCGCCGCTTACAGATCGCTGGCGGATATGCTCGCGGCTCACTTCTCGCCTTGAGCAAGAATCTGCGGCGCAGGCGCATCCTTCCCAACCGCATAGTTACGGCTTGGCGACTTTCATCTCTCCTCTTCAAAACGTGCCTCATTACAAAGCGCCAGAGGACTGGCGCACTCCGCAATCTGACGCCGATTTGATGCGGGCCCATTTGGCGCTTCCCATTTGAATTGCGGCAGCCCTCGTCCGCTTTGGCAAAACGCCTCTCGTCAAACAGCGTTTGGCCCATTAAATTCCCCAGTGTGAAACCGCGGATGAAAAGCCCGGTCGTCGCCAAGGGGCGCCTCTTTTTCCGCCGCCATTGGCAGCGCGCCGTCCAATGGCGCGAGAAACTGGTCCCCAAAGAGGAAGCTTTTCACCTACTGCTGGCAGCCGTCGTGGGCGTCGTTGGCGGCCTGGTGAACGTCTTCTTCTTTTACGCCGGCGAAATGATCCAGCGCATCTGCATGATGCAACCCGGTGATCCAGTCAAGGAGGAGCAGTCCTTCGCGCCGTTGCAGCGCTTGCTTGTGCCGACGATCGGTGGCTTGGCAGCCGGCTTAATCCTCCAATGGGGGCTCCGCATTGTCGGACGGCAGGGGACCAGCGACATGCTGGAAGCCGTCGTCGCGGGTGACGGCCGGCTTCCGTTGCGCACGCAACTCGTCAAAACGGCATCCGCGCTGATGAGCATCGTCTCGGGTGCTTCCATTGGGCGCGAGGGCGGCATTGTGCAATTATCGGCCACCATTGCCTCGAAACTTGGGCAAATCGCCAATTGGCCGCCCTATCGGCTCCGGCTGCTGGTCGGCTGCGGCGCCTCGGCGGGTATTGCATCTGTCTATAACGCGCCGATCACCGGCGCTGTGTTCGCCTCTCTAATCGTGCTTGGGAATTTTTCCATGAACCTCTTTGCGCCGTTGGTTTGCGCATCCGTCATGGCCACGATGACGTCGCGCACCTTTTTCGGGATTGAACCCTGGTATGAGGTGCCGAAATTTCCGCCGATTACGCCCGCACAATTGCCGTGGTTTCTGGCCATGGGGATTGTTTGCGGAGGAGTGGGGGCATTGTTCCTGAAATCCCTTCGCTTCACCACCGCGCATCTTGATAAAATCCGGATGCCACTTTGCGTCAAAGTCACCCTTGCCGGCCTGGTTGTGGGGGTGATCGCGATTAAGTTTCCCGGCATCTGCGGCAACGGCTATTATGTCACCAACGACATTTTGGGCGGCGCCTACGCCCATAATCCCGACGCTCTGCCGCAATTGGGCAGTTTATTTCTACTCAAATTAATTGCGACCGCTGTTGCGGTGGGAGCGGGAACGGTGGGCGGCGTGTTCACCCCGACCTTGTTCCTGGGCGCGGTCATCGGCGCGATCTTCGGCGTCGGCGTCCATGAATTGCACGGCGCGGCGGACCTGCCGATTGGGGCATTCGCGCTGGCGGGCATGGGCGCGACGCTGGCCGGCACCACGAAATCGCCGCTGCTGGCCATCATTCTGGCGTTTGAAATTTCATTGGATTATTCGTTCATGCCCGCATTGATGCTGGCCTGTGTGATTTCCGTGATTATCAGTCGGCAATTGCATAACGAATCCATTTACATCGAGCACCGGCGGCTGCGGGGACTCTCGCTGGGCGGGGAAAGCCAGCAGACCGGCGCGGCCATGGAGCAGAGCGTCGGTGACGTGATGCGCGCGCCCGTGCCGCCGCTGCCCGAAACCGCCTCGCTTCGGGACATAGCCGAACGTTTCCTCGGCTCGTCGAACAATTTCGTGCCGATCCTCAACCAAAAAAAAAGGCTCGTCGGAATTGTCGCGCTCCACGACTTGAAGGAATATCTCAATTCCACACAGGATATTGGCGGCATTATTGCTTACGATTTGATGCGCCCGCCGCCCAAGACGTTGACACCCGACCAGCGGTTGCCGGACGCTTTGCCCATCGTCCTGCAAAGTGAATTGCGCAATGTGCCGGTCGTCAATAATCCCGATGACAACGAACTGGTTGGCTCGGTTTCCCGCGCGGAAGTGCTGGCGATATTCTCTGAAGCCATCGCTGAAAAATCGAAGCCGACCGGGTGAACATTCGGTTGCCATCGGTTTTGTTTTCCGGCGCCCTGTGGTTCCGATATCGTTTTTTTGTCCAAATTTTGTTCTCTTTGTCCCAATCATGGATTCACGCTCCAACTAAAAAGAGACGGTAAAATAAATCTTCAAGCCAATTGGCGATTAAAATTCTGTTGGCGATTAAAAATTCTTGCAATTTCAGCGGCTCTTTTTATGCTGGTGCCAGAAAAGGCAATGCCATCGTTCACATATATCGCGCGAGAAACGGCGACCGGGCGTGAAATCAGAAATGCGATTGACGCAGCCAGCGAGCAAGCCGCCATTTCCGCCCTGCTCAACCGTAATCTGCTTGTTCTCTCGATTCAGGAGCGCGTCGGCAAAAAAGGGAAAACGAAAGGTGGCAAGGTGCGGCTCGCCGACCTGGTCATATTCACCCGTCAATTGGCCACGATGGTGGACGCGGGTATCGCCATTGTCCAGGCGCTCCAAGCCTTGAGCGAACAGTCGCCGAACAAAGTCATGCGCGACACGATAAAGGACATTTGCACGCGGGTGGAGAGCGGCGAAAGTTTCTCCGAGGCGTTACAAAAGCATCCCAAGGCGTTCAACCGGCTTTATATTTCGATGGTTGCTGCCGGCGAAAAAGGCGGTTTGCTTGCCGAGATCCTGGCGCGCCTGGCGACTTATCTGGAAAGCACCGAAAAAATCCGCAAGAAAGTCAAATCCGCCATGATGTATCCCGTCGGCGTGATTGTCGTGGCCATCGGCATCACCATATTCCTTCTGGTCAAAGTCATTCCCGTGTTTGAAGACGTCTATAACGGGTTCGGGGCGAAACTGCCGGGGCCGACCCAGGCGCTGATTGACTTGAGCCATTTCCTCCGCTCGTATTTAATTTTTATCATTCCCATTGTCGGCGTGTTGATCTGGATGTGGTTTCGGTTCATCAAGACGCCGAAAGGACGCGATTTCTGGGACACCAAGCGGATCAAACTCCCGATTTTCGGCCCGATCGCGCATAAGATCTGCCTGGCGCGTTTTACGCGCACTCTGGCGTCACTGGTTCGGAGCGGCGTGCCCATTTTGGAAGTATTGCAAATCGTCTCGCAAACGGTGGACAATACCGTGCTGGAAAAAGCCATCAAGACCGCGTCGAGTGATATCGAGCGTGGCGAAGGCATCTCGCAGGCGCTGGGGAAACATCCCGTCTTCCCCAGCATGGTCATCCGCATGTTGAGCGCCGGCGAACAGACCGGCAATATTGACAACATGCTCGAACGGGTGTCGGATTTTCTTGACGAGGAAATTGAAACCACCTTGTCCGGATTGATGTCGTTGCTGGAGCCGATTCTGATTGTGATTCTCGGCATCATCGTCGGCGGCATGGTCATCTGCATGTACCTGCCCATCTTCAACCTGGGCAATATCGTCAACATGAACGGCCAATGAACGCGGCCTAGACGTGCATCATCACTCCCGGATGGGGCTGGAAAATTTTGATTTTCGGCCAGCGCTCGCGGATGTTTTCCTCAAACCAATTGCGCGCCGCGTCATCGCCGTGTCCCAACAAGACCGCGCGAGGAGAAACGCGGCCGACAAATTCCAAAAGCTCTTCCCGATTGGCATGCGCCGTCAAATCAAACTCCTGCATCTCGCAATGGCGCGTCATGCGACCGGCTGATGGGCTGAAAACAAATGTCTCACCGTGTTTCGCCGCACGCAATCGTCCCGCCGGCGAATCCGGGTCGGCATACCCGACGAAGAAGATGCTCTGCCGCTCGTCGCCAATCATGCGCGCGGCCAAATCGTGCGCCGCGGTGTTTTCGCTCATCATCCCGGCGGTGATGACAAAAAGTTTTCCGCCGCTCAACTTCATTTTCTCGGCCTGGCCTTTTTCCAAAACAATCAATTGCAATGCCTCGTTCAGTTGCAGGTCGAGGTGCTGCCGGTTGGTGCGGTGAGCCTCCAAATCGTAGATTTCGGTGAAGACGCGGCCCAAGCCGCCGATGTAAATCGGCTGCGGCTTCAACTTGCCCGCGCGCATCAGCAATGCCAGCAGCGCCAGCATTTCCTGCGTCCGGCCCAAGGCGAACGAGGGAAGCAAGATACAGCCCTTGCGCGATTGCGCCTCGTGAATGGCCGTCACCAGCCGTCCGATTTCCTTTTCGCGGCTGAAATCCCCGGGCGTCTCCCGGTTGCCGCGCGTCGTTTCCATGATCAGCACATCTGCCTTGACGCCATCAAAGCGCGCCGCGCGCAGAATTGTCTGGTCATGGAAGCAAACGTCCCCCGTATAAAACAACGTCTCTTTTTTGGCGCGCAGCAATATGCCCGCCGAGCCGAGGGTGTGTCCGGCGTCAAAAAATTCCAGCGTCGGCGAGGGCAGGCCGGCGCGAGATTTTTGGAACGCCGCCCATTCGATTTCCCGGTTGTATTTGAAGCCCTGGAATTGAGGCGCGATGTCATCCACTTCGTCGTGCGAATAGAGGGGATATTCGCGGATCCCCAATTCATCGCGCTGGCGCACCATGACGTTGACGGAATTGTGCAGCACGCGTTCGACGAGAAAATAACTCAACTCCGTCATCAGCACGTGCGCGCGGGGGAATCGCCGACAGGCCACCGGCAGCGCGCCCACGTGGTCGTGATGGCAATGGGAAACGGCGATGGCGTCCACCTCCAAATGTCCGGCCTTGCCGAACATCGGCAGTCCCTCGCGTCCTTCGCGTTTGGGGTGCATGCCCGCGTCGAGCAAAATCCGGTGTTCGCCGATCTCGACCAGCCAGCCACTCGCGCCGATGTCGGTGTCCGGATTGAGGTTTGTGATGTCCACGGAAGGAGTTTAACCACGGATGAACACGGATGCACACGGATAAATTAAGGATGGGGAAACATTCACCCGCCTTCGCCTCGCTACGGCGCGGCTAGACATTCAACATCGAAGTTCGAAGTTTTGCGTCTCATTTTGCAGGATAACGCCAGACCCAATCGCCCTGGTCGGTGTCCACCACCTTGCCGCCCTTTCTATACACAACCACGCCGCCGTCGTCTCGTCCATTCCAGCCGACGGAGTACAAAATAAATTGTCCATCGTTCGTGCGTTCGTAATGCAGCGGCTCACCGCCGATGATGTCGTGCGGAATTTCATCCATGAACCGAGGCGACAATGCATCGAGTGATTCGGGATACATGCCCATCGCCAGCCGGTAACGCTCCAGCGCAATGGCGACGCGGGCCAGATCAACGGATTCCTGCGCATAAGCAAATTTTTTGACGGCGGCGCTGAGATCGGGCAAGAGCCAGGGAAACAAAAAAGTCTCAGGAGTGAGGTGACGTGTTTCGCGGCGAATTGCATAATCGGCGGCGCGAACAGCTGAAGGTGAAACAGTTCGATTTGTTTCATCCACAATTGGCAGATATTGGGTCTCATAAAACCGACAAACCCGTAATTCATTTTGATAAAACCATCCGGACGGAATTGAAGAATATAACAGTAGTGGTAGCAAACCAAGTGGAGTCTGGTCAGAACCGCCCCAAATTTCGCTTAAACGGCGAGGATTCCGTTGAATAAATTCGACCGCGCTGATTTGACAACCGCGTTCGCCGCGCATGGCCAACTGGTAATCGGTCAAAAAATCCAGCTTTGCCATTTCCGAATCCAGTTCGGCGAGTTGCGCGTCTGACCATTGATGTTCTGCGAGGCCTTCATAAACGGGTTGAAGGGTGATTTGCAGCATGGCGATACGGACCAGGTGCGAAATCAGAAAAGGTTC
>DATJSQ010000221.1:0-15848 GCA_035503995.1 Verrucomicrobiia bacterium
ACATATTTCAATCCGCGCCCCGCTCGCGTGAGCGGGGCGACTGCGGCCCTCCCTTTTGGTTGAGCCGCAAGCATTTTTTAGCCTCATTTCGCCAACCTGCCAATCTCTCTCTCACGCATTCATTTTATTTTGTCAAAGAACGATGGAAAATGTCCGTCATTATTGCGATTGCGCCCCGCCGCGAAATCCCGGTTGCATACGCGGTGATGAGCGCATTGCGTCCGTCGCCCGCCAAGGAGCCGAATACGCTTTCCGCTCACCAGTCCTTGATCACCGGGTGGTCCGGCGGCGGATTGCCTTTGGGCGTCAGTTGCAAGAGTTGCTCGTCGCCCTGTTGCGAGTCCAATAACCGTTTGGCGTCCTCCGGCGTCATCGCATTCGCCTGTTCGTTCGTTTCCTGCCCGGCATTTTCCTGCGCCTGCGCTTGCTGCGCATTTTGACCCTGGTTCGCCTGGTTCTGTTGCTGCCCTTGCTGCGGCTGGTTCTGCTGCTGTTGTTGATTCTGTTGCTGCTGGTTTTGCTGGGACGAATTCTGATTCCGGGCCTGTTGTTGTTGCGATTGGTTCTGCTGGTTCTGCTGCGACTGGTTTTGCTGGCTTTGTTGGTTTTGCTGATTCCGTTGATTCTGCTGGTTCTGCTGTTGGTTTTGTTGATTCTGTTGATTCTGTTTGTTCTGCTGGTTTTGTTGGTTTTGAGATTGTTGCTGTTGCTTTAACAATTCCTCCAGCTTCTTCAACTTTACATTGTCGGGATACAGCTTCAGGCCGTTTTCAGTCCTTTCCAATGCCGCCGGGATGTTGTTGGAAATATACAGTTGCGCGCCGCCGTCGAAATAATCGTCAGCGGTCTGGGCGCCGGCGGCCAGCGTGGCCAAGAGCAGCGCGTTAAGACTGATGAGGTGTCGCAATTTCATCTATTTCCTGCAATTTTTTGGTAAAATCCTGGAATTGTTTCGCCGCAATCGTCTTTTGCAGCGGCAACATGATTTCCAGGGCCTTGTGAAACTCGGCCTGCCGCACCGCCGTGTCCGCTTCCCGCTTCGCCCGCAGCAGCATGGCCCTGAATTCCTTGATCTGCTCAATCACGTTCTTGGTGAACGCCAGATTATACGCGGCGTCCACGTCGTTGGTGTTCAAATCCACGGCTCGCGTGTAGCTCTTCTCCGCCGTTTCGAGACCTGCCTGAAGTCCGTCCAGGTCCTTGGCGCCCTCCGCCATCCGAAACTGCGTGTTGCCCAGGTTGTAATACGCCTGTTGCTGCATCCGCAGGTCCGGCGACAGCGCCGCCTGCGAAAAAAGGTTCTGCGCCAAATCATAATTCGTGGCCCGATACGCCGCGTCGCCGGCGTTGAACACCAGCCGCAAATCATTCGTCCGCACCTCCGCTAACTGCGAATACTCCGCAAGCGCATTCGTGAAATTGCCGGATTGATACTCGCGCAAAGCCGATGCCGGGGAGGCTTTGGACGCCAGGGGCAGCAATAACATTCCGATGAGCGCCGCCGCCACCGGCGCCGCGGCTTTGGACTTTGGACTCTGTGGATTTCGAACGGCGGCTTCCTTTTTTCGTTCCGGCAAAAGCAGTTCCGCCACCAAAAGCAAAATCGCCGCCGTCAACGGCCAGTAAAATTGCTCGTGATATTGCCGGATTAATTTCCCCGGCCCTTCCGATTTCGGCAATGGCGCCAGGCCGCGATCGTAGAGCACGTCCATCGTGTCCGCGCGCAGCGGCAGATAAAATCCGCCCGTCGCTCCGGCAATTTGCCGCAGCAAAGTCTCATTCAGGTGCGATTTCACCACGTCGCCATTTTGGTCCCGCACGTAATCGGTGTTCCCGTTCGCGTCGGTGATTTGAATCAACCCGCCCGCCGCCGTTCCAATCCCGACCGTAAATATTTTCACGCCGTCCTTGGCCGCGTTTTGCGCGGCCGCCAGCGCGGCAGCTTCGTTGACATTATCTTCGCCGTCGGTGAGCAGGACGATGACCTTGTGGGCGTCGTTTTCCTTGAAGGCGCTTTCCGCGGTTTGAATCGCGCTGGCAATGGCCGTGCCGCCTTCCGGAATCGAATTGACGTCAAGCGCCTCGACGCTTTGTTGAAACGCCGTGTCATCCACCGTCAATGGGCATTCCAGAAATCCCTCCCCTGCGAACGCCACCAAGCCCAGGCGGTCGGAGGCGGCGTCTTGCATCAGTTCGAGCGCGGCCAATTTGGCGCGTTCCAGCCGGTCCGGCGCAATGTCCTTGGTGAGCATGGACTTCGACGTGTCAATTGCCACAACAATGTCCAATCCGCGTTGCTGGACTTCCTGCAAATCGTAACCGTGTTGCGGCCCGGCCAGCGCCACAATCAAAAGAGCAACCCCGATGATAAACAGCGCCATGCGGATTTTTCGCCGCCTCAGCGAGATGCCAACCGTAAGCGCCGGGAGCAAACGCGTCTGGATGAACTGCGTGAGCAATTGCTGTTTCTTCCGCGCTCCCCACCAGAAAAGCGCGAACAAGGCCGGCGGTATCACCAGCAACAACCAGAGGAGATGGGGATGTTCGAAAGTCATTAGCTAATTGCCGATTGTTGATTGGCGATTGTTGATGGCCAAATCGGATTGCCGAATGCCGATTGGGAAAGGCAAAAGCAGATTGGCGAATGGAGAAATCCTCATGGCAACCTCCTCAAAAGTGTTTGCCCCAACCCCGCCTCGACCACGAGCAGCGCCAGCCCGCCGAAAATGAACCACCCGAATAATTCCTTGTATTGCGTGTATTTGTTGACGACCGCCTGGGTCTTTTCCAGCTTGTCAATGTCCTTGTAAATCGCCGTCAGTTCCTCCGCGTTGTTGGCGCGATAAAATTTCCCGCCGGTGATGTCCGAAATCTTTTGCAGGGTCTCGGTGTCCGGCAAATACCCGGGCGGCAATCCCATCTCCCGGACAAGTTCCGCGTTGCCCAAACCAACCGTATAAACCTTGACACCCAGCGCTTGGGCCGCCTCCGCTGCCGTCATCGGATCAATGTTGCCCGAGTTGTTTCCTCCGTCCGTCATCAGCACAATGATTTTGCTCTTCGCCTTCAAATCCCGCAGCCGGTTCAGCGCCGTGACGATGCCGTCGCCGATGGCCGTGGCGTCCGAGTTGATCGTCCCGATTTCCAGCCGGTCCAGGTTCGCCAATAGAAAATCGTGGTCCAGGGTCAACGGCGCCGCGATAAATGCGCGCGCGGCAAAGACCACCAGGCCAATGCGGTCGTCGGGCCGCCCTTCGATGAATTTTCCCAGCACAGCCTGCGCAATGTGAAACCGGCTGATGCCCTGCCCGTTGATGCTGTAATCCTCCGTGTACATGCTGCCGGACAAATCCAGCGCGCACACAATGTCAATGCCGCTCGCCTTGACCTCCATCGTGCTCTTGGACAGGCGCGGCTGCGCCAGCGCCACGATGAGCAGCGCCAGGGCCAGCCAGCGCAACGCCGCGAGAAACCCACCGGCCCGCGAGCGCCGCGCGGCCGTCAAGCCTTCCATCAATTTCAGCGACGAATACAAAAAGGCCGGTTGCGCGGCGCGTCGGCCCTTTAACCACGCCAACACCGGCAGCAGCAACAGCAGCAAAAGAAAATATGGATGATTGAAGGCCACGGGTGATTTACGATTTACGATTTACGATTTTCGAATTGTTTGTGATCCGACCATTTGCGATTTAAATATTTACGTTGTTACGAGTTGGGGCGGGGCCGTTTGAGCGTCGGGAATTTCCTTTGGCTCGGTTTCCTCGACGAGTCGCATGGCCGAGGCGTGTAACTCGCGCAGTTCGTTTTCGCCCGGCTCATATTTGGCGAACTTCACCAGGTCGCAGCTTTCCAGAAAATTTCCGAGGCTCTCCTTTTGTTCCGGCATCAACAAATCCGTGGCGCTCAGTTCGCGCAAAAATTCCTCCGTCGTCCGCTCCGGCGCTCGAAAGTCAAAGCGCTCTTCGAGATAAAACCGCACGGTGTCCGAAACGAGGATGCAAAACGGCTTCGGCCGGCCGATGATTTCCAGCGCCTGCGCCAACGCCTGTTTGGCGCGGACATGCGACGGTACCGGTGGCTCGGCGAGAATTTGCGAGCGCCGTTTTTGCCAATACAGCCAGAGGACGCGCAAAATGGCCAGCGCCGCCACCACCGCGAGTGTCCACCATACAAATTCCCATCCGTTGGTGATTTGCAACGGCGGCTTGATGTCGCGAATGTCGCTCACCGCTGGCAGGGATGTTTGGTTCGTCATCCTCTCATCCTCCGTTTCTCCCGGGTTTCGAAAAATCGTCCCAAGGCGGCGCTGTAGGCCTCGTCGGTGCGAAGCTGTATTGAATCAATGCCCGACGAACGAAACTGGCGGGCAAGATCGCCGAGCTGCCGTTCCTGGCGCAACGCAAAAGCGTCCCGGCTTCCCGCCCGCCCGGTATTCACTTCCAAAACCTCACCGGTTTCGGCGTCCTCCAAAGTCAGGCGGCCGAGGGCCGGCAATTCCAATTCATAACGGTCCGTGATTTGCACCGCCACCACGTCGTGTTTGCGATTGGTTTGGCGCAGCATGGTTTGGGTGTCTTTGGGCAGGATGCCCCCGCCTTCAATCGTGAGAAAATCCGACACGACCACCGTCACGGCCTTGTGCGGCTGCACGCGCATCAGAAATTCCAGGGCCTTGTTCAAATCGGTGCCGCGGCGCTTCGGTTCAAAGTACAACACCTCGCGAATGACCCGCAGCACGTGGCTGCGCCCTTTGCGCGGCGGAATGAATTTTTCCACCTCGTCGGTGAAAAGTATCACCCCTACTTTGTCGTTGTTGCGGATCGCCGAAAAGGCGAGGACGGAGGCAATTTCCGCCGCGAGTTCGCGTTTGGATTGGGCGCGCGAACCAAAAAGACCCGACCCGCTCACGTCCACCACCAGCATCAGCGTGAGTTCGCGCTCCTCGATGAATTTCTTGATAAAAGGGTGGTTCATCCGCGCGGTGACGTTCCAGTCAATCGAGCGCACGTCGTCGCCGGGCTGGTATTCGCGCACCTCGTCGAAATTCATTCCCTGCCCCTTGAAGACCGAATGGTAAGCGCCCGCCAGCGTTTCGGTCACGATACGGTTCGTCCGGATTTCAATCTGCCGGATTTTTTTAAGAATTTCGCGAGGGATCACGGCACGGGCAGTTCATCAAAAATTTTCTGGATGACGGTTTCGCTGGTTTTTTCCTCAGCCTCGGCTTCGTAGGTGATGGCCACGCGGTGGCGCAACACGTCCATCCCAATGCTCTTGACATCCTGCGGCGTCACGTAGCCGCGGCCCTTCAGAAAAGCATACGCCTTGGCCGCCAGCGTCAACGATATGGTCGCGCGCGGCGAGGCGCCGAGTTGGATGAAGTCCTTTACGGCGATCTTGTAATGGTCCGGGTCTCGCGTGGCACAGACGAGGTCCACGATGTAATCCTTCACCTTGTCGTCCACATAGATGTCGTTGATCACTTCGCGGGCCTTGAGAACATCTTTGGGATCCACCACCGCGCCCGCCACCGGTGTGCCGGAGGTCTTCGCCATAACGTCGAGAATCTGCCGCTCCTCGTCGCGATTCGGATAGCCGATTTTCAATTTCAACATGAACCGGTCCACCTGCGCCTCGGGCAGGGGATAAGTGCCTTCCTGCTCGATGGGATTTTGCGTGGCCAGCACCAGGAACGGCTCGTCCAGCTTGAAGGTCTGATCGCCAATGGTGACCTGCCGCTCCTGCATCGCCTCAAGCAAGGCGCTTTGAACCTTGGCGGGCGCGCGATTGATTTCGTCCGCGAGTATCAGATTAGCGAACACCGGCCCCTTGCGCGTGGTGAAGCCGCCGGATTGCGGATTGTAAATCTGCGTCCCAATGACGTCGGCGGGAAGCATATCCGGGGTGAATTGCAGACGCGAGAATTTCACGCGCATGGTGTTGGCCAGTGATTTTACGGCGAGGGTTTTGGCCAGCCCGGGAACGCCTTCAAGCAGCACGTGTCCGTTGGCCAGCAGGCCAACAACCAGCCGCTCGGTGAGATAGTTCTGTCCGATAATGACCTTGCCGAGTTCATTGAACAGCGGATGCGTAAAAGCTCCCGCTTCCTTGACCGCTTCATTGATTGCAGAAATGCCTGTGTTCATTGTGTTTTCCGACAACTAAGTTTTAACCGCGTTCAACAATTTTACCTAGGCGCCTGGTAGAAGTTTCACCTGTTTGACCGACAACCAGCCGATGCGGCCGGGGCCGTCGGCGACCTGTACCCACGCGCCGTAATGGTCCAAAACCGGAAGCTCGGCGCCATCATGCACCGTAAAAGCATTTTGCGCGTCGTCAAATGGACCGCTCCGCGCCGTGGCATTATCCGAAATTACCACAGCGCTTCGTTGTGAAAAATGTCCGACGGCCTGGACTCCTGTTGCCGCGCCAAAAAAAACTGTGAGGACGCCCAAAAAGACGGTGGCACTCCGAAGTTTTGGGGCCAGCGCCGGACGGAATTGCCGGGCGGCCAGGGAGAGAAACGTGAGCCACAGCGCCATGGCCGCAAGGCAGGTCCATTCATTGAGCGTTAATTGGCCGAGCGCATCGCGCCACCGGCTTTCCTGGACCGGGGGCGCCTGGACTTGGTTGCGGACGAAACCCAGATTGGCGCGGATTTCCGAATCGCGCGGCGCGAGCAATTCCGCCTGCCGGAACGCGGCGATGGCTTTTCCCAAATTCCCGGATTTATACTCCGCATTGCCGTAATTGAACAAGAGCGCCGGCGATACCATGCCGGAATGGAGGATTTTTTCGTAACCGGCGGCGGCGCCGGCGAAATCGCCTTTGGCGTAAAGTTCGTTGGCCGCTGAAAAATCGGATGCGAAATCGGCCGCCAGAATTTGTCCGGCGCAAAGGAAAGCGAACAGGATGGAAAGGCGGCTCTTCATATTTTCAAGGCCTGCAATTGGGCGATCAGTTTTTCAAATTTCGCCGCCGCCGAGTTCAGTTCCCCCGGGTCGCGCACCGGCGCGTAACGAGCTTGATTGCACTGTTGAAACAGTTCGCGCAGATCATTGAGCAGGCTCTCCGGCGCGCCGCAAGCGGCCAGATCGTCCGTTGCCGCCTCGGTGATTGAACTCGCGGGACAATCCAGCCGTTCGCCCAATTGTTCCTGCAACAGACGAAAAAGGGTCGTGAAAAACAGTTCCGAATTGTTCTCGGCGGCATAGGATCTCAAATCCCCGATTCCAATCTCGATGAGATGCGCAACCGCGCGTTGCCGGCGCAAACGGGGGTTGTTCGCCAGGCGGTCCGTGCGTTTGCGCCATGCCAGCGCGCCCAGAAAGGCCAGTACCGGCACCGTCTGAACGGCGATAAAAGCGGGGCTGGCGACCCAGGGCGCCGGGACTTGCGCGAGCGTTCCCAATTTTTCCTTGATTGGCAAAATGTCCTGCGGTGTCGGATTTTCCGGCCCGGAATTCCTGGCGGCTGCAATCATTGTGGGCATCGGCGTGGCTCCGCCGGCACGAACGATCAACTGCTCCGAAGGATGCGTAAGGATGTGATATTGGCCGTCATCCGGATTGAAAAACGAAAATGAAAATGCCGGCAGCGCGTGAATGTTTGCGCTCTCCGGCATCACTATTTCATCGAATGTCTTTGTTCCTTCCAGTCCCAGCGCGTCGGAGAAATCGGTTTTCGATGTGGGTGAAATGATTTTGAAATCATTCCAGCCGGTCTGGGCCGGCAGCTTGATGGAATCCAGGGAACCACGCCCGGCAATTTGCACCTGCACCGTCACGGGATCGCCGACCGTCACATCCGTCGGCCCGGCGGTCACCGTCATGGTGTAATCGCCAATCGCGCCATTGAAATTCGCCGGCACATTCCGGTCCGGCAACGGCAGCGATTCGGCCGACACCTGTTCGGTGGCGACCGTCAATTGTTTTTGTTCGCCCTGGTTGAAAAATTGGGAAAAGAACGGATCCCCGCCCTGGTTTTGCGACGGCAATACCACCACCATGCTCGCGGAGAATGGTCCCAAACTTAAATCACCCGCGCGCGTCACGGTGAGAGCCAGCGAAAGCGGAATCACCGTATAAGCGCGGCTCCCAACCTGGGTGCGAAACCGCGTGCCTTCCGCGCTTTTTCCGATCACAAAACCGTCCGCGATCGTTGAGTTCATTTGGAAATTGCCAAAATTCTGCACGTCGTCCCGGAGAAAAATTTGCAGCTCCGCCACAAGCGTCTCACCCGAATAGACCTTTCGTCGCGGCAATATGAGTTTCATAAACGCGACTTCGCTTCCGGAATTGACGGCCGCGGCGGGCGGCGCGTTGGCCTGGAGCACCGTCAACTCAATCGGCTGGCTGCTGATTCGCTGGCCGTTGACGTCGGCGGTCATCGCCGGAATGACAAATCTTCCCGTCCGTTCCGGTGTCACCGAATAGCTCACGGTCACTGTCGAGCTCATCGCTCCGTTGATAAAGCTGACATTCTGCGACGTGCCGGAATTGACAAATTCCAGGCCCGGAACATCCGGTGTGGGCACATTTTTGGGTTGCGCCCCTTCAAAGGACAGCGACAAGGTCGCCGTTTCGCCCAAAGATATGGAGTCGCGGTCGAGCGACGCGGTAAAACTGGCGGCGCGCGCGACCGAAACCATCATCGCCAAACATAAAAAAACGGCGGATACGATTGAGAACCGGTAGTCTTTCAAACGCAACTTTCTCCGAATAATGGATCTTTTTTACGACAATTAAAAGACATTGTCGCGGGAAAAATGTTCACACTTTTTGAAACAGAGAAAGCCAATGGCCAAAAACGCCGCCACTTGGGATGCCGGCGGGAGATTAAAGCCCGTTGGACGGCCTCGAAGTCAAACCCCCTCGCCGGCGCGGTATCCATCCAAAGGCTTCCGCCACCAGCATCATCGTGGTCGTCGGAAAAGGTTTGTCGTCAAAAGTCAGCCTCATTTTCGTCCAAATTCTTTTCGCAATTCGTCCTTTGCGCGGCTTATCACCGATTTTTGTTTTGCGGGGAGGTTTTTTCCCGCGCGATTTGCATAGAAATTCAGCATGGACATCGCCGATTGAAACGGCGTGCCTTTGCGGCGGCGGCTGGTTTCGGCGGAATGTTTTACCGAGGCCGCGATCCGCCGGGGATCGCCCGATTTGAAAATGTTTTTTTCGAGATCCATCGCGTCGCTGCGGCGCGTCACATCGGCCGACCAGAACTTCCCTTTTGCTGCTGCCCGCCGCATGAAATTAATGGCGGTTGAAAAATTGCACGGCGCGCTCGTGGCGTTCGGCCGCCCCGCGCGATTCAAACGTTCCCAAGTTTCGCCACCCGCCCGTGGCTGGATTGCGTTGGCGCGAAAAGCGCCGGAATACTCTCGAAGGCAATTTGCGGACCATAATCAAAAGACCAGCCGGATGCCGGCGCGTCCAACGCCAAAATTATCTTCATGACGCGAGGGCATGACGTAGCGCGCATCCAGAAAAAGCCCCCAATGATGAGTGACGCGAATATCCAGGCCCGCGCCGAACTGCCCAAACCAGGCGTCACCGGGTTCCCATTGGTAGCCGCCGCCGCCATAAATGTACGGGGCCAGATGCACGCCATCAAATGGCAACCGCAAATAAAGGTTGCCGGACGAGTTGTTAATAAGACTATGCTCCGTGTTTTCCGTATAAACGTCGCCGCCGATGCCGGCGTTCCGGGTCATGTAATAGGTCAGGCCGCCGCCCGCGCCGAGCCGGCCGTTGCGAGTCACGCGCTGGCCGGAAATGTTCTCGAGGATTTGCTCATTCACCGACGCCGTGCCGAACAAATCCAGCAGCAGCTCGTTGGCTTGGAACAGTTGTTGATGCGGGGGCGACTGATAAGCGGGCGGCGGGCTTTCAGGTGGATACGCCGGCGGATTGTTGGGAGGAGGGGTATTATCATCCTGCGCCAGTACCGTCAGGACCGACAAAGCAGCGGCGCCCATGGCGATAGCCAATCGTTTTGCACTCATGATTAAAACATTTTACAGGCTCTAAGCCAGACCCGTGCCATATCGAACCGAGCGTTGGCGGGCAGAAATTTGCCTGCAATGTGCAAAAAACCCCGTGTTTCCAATGCAATTTGCGAAGGGTTTTCGCGGGTAAAAGGGGCAAGGAACACGGTTTGCCAGGGAAATTTGGCGAGTGTCCCGATTTAGAGCACCGTCATCATACTCAAACCATCCAGTTACATGGAAAGAAACACGCCTAAATTTCCATCAAAATTCGCGCCGGCGATTCCACTGCGTCCTTGACCTGGCGCAAAAAAAGGACCGCTTCACGTCCGTCCACCAATCGGTGATCGTAGGTCAGCGCGATATACATCATTGGGCGGATGACCACCTGCCCGTTCACGGCTACCGGGCGCTCCTGAATTGAATGCATCCCCAGGATTCCCGTCTGTGGCGGATTGATAATCGGCGTCGAAAGCAGGGAGCCGAATACCCCGCCGTTGGTGATGGTGAAGGTGCCGTCTTCAAGTTCCTGCGGTTTCAATTTCCCATCGCGCGCGCGTTTGGCAAAATCGCCGATGCTCTTTTCAATTTCAGCGAAATCCATTTTGTCAGCGCTGCGCAGGACCGGAACGACCAGTCCCCGATCGCTGGCAATTGCCACCCCGATGTCGTAACGCTCGTGATAGACGATGTCATTGCCACGGATTTCAGCGTTGAGTTGGGAAAATTCCTTGAGGGCGCCCGCCACCGCTTTGACAAACAAGGACATGAAACCAAGTTTGACCCCGTGACGTTTCTCGAATTTCTCCTGCACTTCCTTTCGCAAATGTTGCACCGCGCTCATGTCGGCCTCGTTGAACGTCGTCAGCATGGCCATTTGTTGTTTGGCTTCGACGAGCCGTTTCGCCGCCGTCCGGCGCAGCATGGTCATCGGCACAACCCTTTCACCGCCAGACGCGCTAGCGGGAATAGGATTGGCATCCGTTGCAGAAGCAGCGGCAGGACGCGGGGCATTCGCCCGTTCGAGTGGCGCCAAATTTTTCGTTTCGATTTCGCCCGCCACCGGTGTTCCCGCGGCCGCGCGTCCGGATTCAACATCTTTTTCGGCCTCGATGACCGCCGGCTCCTTCCGCCTTTCATCCTTTGCCGCGACCTTCTCCGGCCGTTTTACCGTTCCTAGATCGGAAACCGGCTGTTGAGTTGCCTTTGGCGGCGCCTTTTCCCCCTTTCGACCACCTTCGGCCTTGGCCGCCTCTCCGTCGGCTTCAATTCGTCCAACGACTTCGCCCACGGGTACGGTTTCGCCGGCTTGACGAAGGATTTTCAGCCGTCCGTTTTCCGGCGATGGCAATTCCAAGGTCGTCTTTTCTGAATCTATCACCGCGACGCTTTCGTCTTTTTTGACTTCGTCACCCTCCTTCTTCAGCCATTCGGCGATTTGCACTTCAGTGATGGACTCGCCTACGCCGGGAATTATCAAATCAACTGCCATGAATTTTATGTGTTTGGTTTTACCTGAATCGTGGAAGTCACGTCGCGAACTCCGTCGGCCTCCAGCGCCAGCGCCACCGCCTTGCCGATGTCATCGGGCGACGAAACCGTTCCCGAAAGCTTGACGTGGCCCTGGTTGCATGAGACGGAAATCTTCCAAACCGACAGCGAGGGGTCCATCGCGTACTTGGCTTTGATTTCGGCGACCGCCCGCGCGTCGGATGCAGCCGTCACCGCCTGGGCGCCGATGTCGTGGGCCTTGCGGCGGACGACCTCGCCGGTGTGCTCCATTTCACTTCGAATTTCGTCGGCGTGCAAATCCAGCGTGTCCAATTTGGCCCTCAAGGCATCGGAAGCGTTCCTGGCGGCGGCGGCCGCGTTGCTGCCCGCTGCCGCGGCGGCTTGTTGATACCGTTGCTCCGCTGCCGGATGTTCCTCCGCTTTCCTTTGAAGATACCAATATCCCAGGGCGCCCAAAATAATTCCCAGGATCAATGCGCTGAAAACGCCCCTCATATCTTCGCTTCCTTGGATTTTGATGCCGACGCGGTCTGTTTCACTTCCCGAGCTGGCGCGTTTTCGCCGTCGCCAAACGCGCGGCGAATCAGCCGTTGCTGCTCCAATTTATGCGCGCCGGAGGAACCGGTGGCGGGACTCGCTGACTCAGGCCGGGCGACGACGGCGAAGGGCCAGCGGGCAAAGAGATGCTTGCCGAACTTCTCGTGCAGGAATCTCCAGGCGCCCATGTTCTGCGGCTCTTCCTGCACCCACAATACCGGCGTCTTTTCCGCAAACGGCTCAAAGGTGCTCTCCAGAAGCTCGTCGCGCAGCGGATACAATTGTTCCAGCCGGATGATGGCCACGTCGTCACGTTTTTTCTCTTCGCGATAGGCAAGCAGTTCGTAATAAATTTTCCCGCTGCAAAGCAGCACGCGCTTTACATTTTGGGCCGGCATTGTATCCGGCAAAATGCGTTTAAAATATCCGGTCGCAAACTGTTCGCGCGGCGAATTGACTTTCGGATGGCGCAACAAACTTTTCGGCGTGAGCACCACGAGTGGCTTGCGCCATTTGCGAAGCGCCTGCCGGCGGAGCAAATGGAAAAATTGCGCGGGCGTGGTCGGCTGCGCGATTTGGATGTTATCTTCGGCGGCCAATTCCAAAAAGCGCTCGAGACGGGCGCTGGAATGTTCCGGCCCCATGCCCTCAAAACCGTGCGGCAACAACAGAACGAGTCCCGACAGACGCTTCCATTTGTCTTCCGCGCTGCAGATGAACTGGTCCAAAATGACCTGCGCCACGTTCACGAAATCCCCAAACTGCGCCTCCCACAAAATCAAGCCATCGGGACAATCCAGGCTGTAACCATATTCAAAGCCGAGCGCGCCGGCTTCGCACAACGGGCTGTTGATAATCTCCACCGGCGCCTGCTGCGCGGACAAATGCTGCAGCGGACAGAACGGCTTGCCTGTCTCGTAATCGTGAAACACGGCGTGGCGATGACTGAAGGTGCCGCGCGCCGAATCTTCACCGGCCAGCCGGATGCGAAAGCCTCCCTCCGCCAGCGAGCCGAGCGCAAGCAATTCCGCCGCGGCCCAATCCAGCGGCTGTTTCCCATCGGCCATTTCCCGGCGCATTTGTCCGTTTTTCTGCAACTTGGGATGCAAATGAAAATCCTTCGGTGTTTCCGTCAGTTTTTGCAGCAGTTCCGAAATCTTTTCGGGCGCCAGCGCCGTCTCGACCTCGTCCCGCGGTTCCACACCGCCGGTGTACCCCTGCCAGACGCCGCATTTTTTGGGGGTGACTTCACATTTTCCTTTCCGCGCCACCTCCAGCAATTTTTCGAGTTTATCATGCCGTTTGCGCGAAATTTGCGCGGCTTCCTCCGCGGTGATGCCGTTGAGCTTGAGTAAATGGTCGCGGTAATGTTCATGGACGCCCGTCCGCTTCTCGATTTGCCGGTATAACACCGGTTGAGTAAAGGAGGGTTCGTCGGTCTCATTGTGGCCGCGCCGCCGGTAGCCATACATGTCAATAAATACGTCGTTGCGGAATTCGCGTTGAAAATCAAGCGACAGCCGGACGACTTGCGCCACCGCCTCGGGGTCCTCGCCGTTGACGTGAAAAATCGGCGCGCGCAACATCCGCGCCACGCTCGTGGAATACACGGATGACCGGTATTCCTGCGGCAGCGTGGTGAAGCCGATCTGGTTGTTGATGACCACGTGCAGGGTTCCGCCCACCGAATATCCGGCTAATCGGCTTAAATTGAGCGATTCCTGCACGATGCCCTCGCCGGCAAACGAGGCGTCGCCGTGAATCAGCAGGCTCAAAACCTGTTTCCGTTCGCGGTCGCCAAATCGGTCCTGACGCGCGCGCGTCCGGCCCAAAGCCACCGGGTTGATGAATTCCAGGTGGCTTGGATTAAAACAGAGCGAGAGATGGATTTGTTGCCCCTCCGCAGTAAGCCACTGGCCGCTGTGACCCTGATGATATTTCACGTCGCCCCGGCCCTGCCACATCTCGGGCTCGGCGTCCGCAAATTCCCGGAAAATTTCGCACGGGTTCTTCCCGGCGATATTCGCCAGCACATTCAACCGTCCACGATGCGCCATGCCCAGGACAATGTCGCGGATGCCCTGGCTGCCGGCCTTTTCAATGGCCAGGTCCAGCAGCGGGATGAGGGTTTCGCAGCCTTCGAGTGAAAAAGTTTTCGCTCCGAGAAATTTTTTCTGCAGAAATTCTTCAAAGACCACCGCATCGGTCAGCCGGGTAAAAATGCGCACCTGTTCCTTCCGTGTCAGTTGCAGATGGTTTTCCGTGCTCTCCATCCGGCGCTGAAGCCATTGGCGCGTCACCGTGTCGTCAATATGCATGAACTGCGCGCCAATCGAGCCGCAGTAGGTTTTCCGCAGGCGCTCGTAAATCTCGCGGATCGTCAGCGGCGTGTCGAAATGCAGGGTCGGCACCTGCACCAACTGGTCCAATTCACTTTCCGAAAAATTATAATATTCAAGCTTCAACTCCGGCGGAACGGGCCGCGGCGCGCCCAGCGGGTCAATCGCCGCAATCCGGTGCCCCCGCACGCGGTAGTTGCGGATCATCTGATGAAGTTTTTGGTCGAGATTGGAGTTGCGCGCGGCGCGCCCGGCGAGAACCAGCGGTGTTTGCGCCGCGACTTCGCCATTCCCCTTCCCATTTCCGTTGCCATTCCCCTGGCCGTTTCCAAAATGATTTCCACCAAAGTAATCGCGCCATTCCGCCGCAACCGATTCCGGGTCGCTTTGGTAGCGCGAATAGAGTGTCTCCAGATAGCCTAAATTTTCGAACATGATGCCGACCTTTGACCGGACCGCCCTGGCGCCGTTTTAAAAATTAACGTTTTTTTAATCCCAACCGCAGCGCCAATCGCCGTCCTTCGGCAATAATGTTCCACGTAGCGGGAGAATGTTCAATGAAATTCGTTTTCTGAAATTCCCATCATCTGCCAGCGCCCGAATTCATCCCTGTTCCGGAATTTCGATGTTGCCGCCGGCCTCAAAATTGTTTCATCTGTGTTCAAAATGGCTGTTGAACAACCCATCGTTATTGCCACGCGCGGCAGCGCCCTCGCGCTGGCACAGGCTGATTTTATCATTGGACAATGCCGCGCCGCTTTTCCGCGCCTGCGTTTTGAATTGAAAATCATCAAAACCACGGGCGATAAAATGCAAAAATCCTCCCTCGTGGAAGGCGGCTTGCCGAAAGGCTTGTTCACCAAAGAGCTGGAAGTGGCGCTCCTTAAAAACAAGGCCGACCTCGCCGTCCATAGCCTCAAAGATTTGCCCACCGAAATTCCCGCCGGCCTCGCCCTCGCCGCCACTCCCAAACGCGCCGACGTCCGCGATGTCTTGATCTATCGCGACGCCCGGTTTCTTAATGACCTAAAATTCGAAATTCAAAACTCAAAGGAATGGTCCCCGGGCCAAAATGATTTGCGGGGATTTGCGCCGAAACTTTCCCTCGGGGATTTTCCCAATGGCGCGGCCATTGCCACCAGCGCCGTGCGCCGCAAAGTCCAATTGCTCGCGGCCCGGCCCGATTTGAAAATCGTCGAAATCCGCGGCAACGTCCCCACCCGCCTCCGAAAAATCTCCGAGCTGGGAGAACTGGATGCAACCGTCCTGGCGCTCGCCGGAATCACACGGTTAAATTTTAAAATCCTGCCTGATGGCAAGCTCGCCGGCGACGCCGTGCCGGACGGTCTGCTCGCCACGGTCCTGGATTTGGACACGATGCTGCCCTGCGTTGGCCAGGGCGCGATCGGCGTGGAGATTCGCGCGCAGGATGAGCGTATCGCCGGGATTTGCGAACGGCTGAATCATTTCAATAC
>DATJSQ010000222.1:0-4557 GCA_035503995.1 Verrucomicrobiia bacterium
TCCTCACCGGAACGAGCGCGGCATCGTGGACGGACGCCTGGTCTTGAACGATTCGCAGTTCCCGGAGATGCAGGACAGCAATGTTTTGGTCGGGTTGGCGGCGCCGGATTATGTGGCGCCGCGGGTGCCTTTCCGCTTCAGAAATTTCAATTTCATCGGCGAGAATGATACCAATGGCGACCAGACTTCCGTGGCGTCGAATGACGAGGATGGCGCTCCCCGGACGACAAGCGTCGCCGAAGCGCGGAGACGGCAAAGCCAGAACAGTTTCCGCCGCTTTGGCTTTCCCCGCAGCCCGCAAATTGTGGACTGGCAGAATGACGCGAGAGATTATGAATTTTGGGCGCGGGGCCGCGCGGATGGAACGTTCAGCATTCCCAATGTGCGTCCCGGGCGATACACCCTCCATGCCATCGCCGACGGCGTCCTGGGCGAATATGTTTTGACGAACGTCACGGTCACTGCCGGCGGAACATTGCGCCTCGGAAACTTGGCCTGGCAACCGGTCCGCTACGGACGGCAGCTCTGGGACATCGGTATTCCGAACCGCACGGCGGAGGAGTTTTTCAAGGGCGATGATTACTATCATTGGGGCTGGTATGTTCAATATCCGAAGTTGTTCCCGAACGACGTGAATTACGTCATCGGCAAGAGTGATTTCCGCAAGGACTGGTTTTTTGAGCAGGTGCCGCATGATGAGGATTTATCGGATACGAACGCGATGGGGAGGGCGCGCGCCACCACCTGGACCATCACGTTTGACCTGCCGCAAGCGCCGGCGGGCGCCGCGATTTTGCGCCTGGCCCTTTGCGGCGTCGGCGCCCGCAGCCTGGCGGTCAGCGTCAACGACCACCCGGCCGGCCTGGTGACCAACCTGGTCTATAATGCCACCATCAATCGCGACGGCATCGAAGGCTCCTGGAGCGAGCATGACGTTTCCTTTGATGCTTCCTTGATGATAGCCGGAACGAACGTTCTCAAGCTGACCATACCCGCGGGCGGCCTGACCAGTGGAATCATGTATGATTATCTGCGGCTGGAACTGAACGGCAGCGCGCCTTTGCTTTCCAAAAAATAATGATCCCATGAAACGACATTTCATATTTGTATGTTTTGGTCTTGCGCTTTTGTGCCCCGCCTCTTTGCGCGCAACGGACGTCCGCACAACCTTGTCATTCGATTCCGATTGGCGTTTCGTGCAAGCCGATCCGTCCGGCGCCGAACAAACGCCGTTCAATGACAGCGACTGGCGGCAATTGGATGTGCCAAACGATTGGAGCATCGCGGGCCCGTATGCCCAAACCAATTTGGCCGGCGGCGCCGGCGCATTCCTGCCGTCCGGCGTCGCCTGGTATCGAAAACATTTCAACCTCCCGCCCGAAGATTCGGATCGGCGCGCGTTCATCGAGTTCGACGGCGTCATGGCCAATAGCGACGTGTGGATTAATGGCTTTCACCTCGGCCATCGCCCCTATGGCTACGTCAGTTTCAGCTACGAGTTGACCGGCCACCTGAATTTCGGCGGCGATAACGTCCTGGCCGTGCGCGCCGACACGTCGCGGCAGCCGGCGTCCCGCTGGTATGCCGGCGCGGGAATTTACCGGCACGTGCGACTCGTCGAAACCTCGCCGGTTTATATTCCGCAATGGCAAACTTTTATTTCCACACCGCAGGTCAACGCGACGCTCGCGACGGTCCACGCGCAAGTGGTGGTCACCAACGATGACATCGCCCCGCGGCAAATCTTTCTGAACATTGCTCTCGTCGGCCCGGACGGCAAAGTGGTCGCGACTGCCCAAACGCCGGCGCAAACCATCGCCAACTCCGGCGCCGCGCAATTCGACGAGGACATTCCCCTTGGCAATCCCCGGCTTTGGGATATTCAGAATCCGTCTCTTTATCAGGCGCGAGTGAAAGTTTGCGGCGCGGATTCCGGCGTGCCCCCGGCGGTTTTCGATGACGAGACAGTGTCATTTGGCATCCGGGAATTCCATTTTGATGCCGCCACGGGTTTTTGGCTCAACGGAAGGAATTTCAAAATCAAAGGCGTTTGTTTGCACGAGGAGGGGAGCGCGTTTGGTACGGCGATTCCCCTGGGCGTTTGGCAGGAACGGCTCAAGACCCTGAAATCGCTGGGCGTCAATGCCATCCGCACCGCGCATAATCCGCCCGCGCCCGAATTCCTCGATTTATGCGACCGGATGGGGTTCCTGGTCCTGGACGAATTTTTCGATTGCTGGACGGTGGGAAAAAATCCCTACGACTATCATCTGTATTTCAGGACATGGTCGAAGACCGATGAGCGCGACAGTATCTTGCGTGACCGGAACCATCCCGGCATCATCCTTTACAGCGTCGGCAACGAAATTCACGACACGCCCCACGCGGATTTGGCCAAGGGCATCCTCAAAGGGCTGCTCGAAGTGGCCCACACCACCGATCCCACGCGCCCCGTAACCCAAGCCTTGCTGCGCCCCAACCGCAGCCACGATTACGACGACGGCCTGGCGGACATGCTCGATGTTATCGGACAAAACTATCGGGAAAATGAAATCCTTGCGGCCCACGATCAAAAGCCGTCGCGCAAAATCATTGGCACCGAAAACCACCCCGCGCGCGACTCGTGGGTGGCTTTGCGGGACCATCCGGCGTATTCGGGTCAATTTCTTTGGAGCGGAATTGATTATCTTGGAGAGTCCCGCCGCTGGCCCGTCATCGCCGCCGGTTCGGGGCTGTTGGACCGCACCACCGGCATAAAGCCCATTGGATACGAATACGCGAGTTGGTGGTCTGACCAGCCCATGGTGTTCATGGTCCGCCGGGTCGCGCCTGTCGAGCAGATTACCAATGACCCCGGCTTTACCCCCTTGGACAGCCGCCCCGTCTTGTTTCCGGATTGGACGCCGAAGAATCCCAATCCGCATCAGGAAAATGTCGAAGTCTATTCCAATTGCAAAATGGTTGAATTATTTCTGAACGGTAAATCCTTGGGCGCGCAGGAGATTCATGCCGATGCCTCGCCGCGTGTTTGGCAGGTGGATTATGTTCCGGGCGCCCTCAAAGCCGTCGCGCGAAACGGCGGCACGGCCCTGGCCACGGAGGTCCTGCGCACCGCCGGCCCGCCCGCAAGAATTGTCCTTGCGGCTGATTGCAAGGAAATCGCGAACGACTGGAACTCAGTCGCGTTTGTGCGGGCCGAGGTGGTGGACCAGAATGGCGTGATGGTTCCCGATGCGGACAATTTAATCTCATTTACGGCAACTGCGCCCGGCGTCATTGCCGCGGTGGACAGCGCCGACAATTCCAGTCATGAGCCTTTTCAATCCGACCAGCGTCGCGCCTTCCGGGGCACATGCGTGGCGTACCTCAAGGCCAACGCCCCTTCAGGCCGGATCACGGTAAGTGCGTCCAGTCCCGGCTTGCAGAATGGAAGCCTGATTATTTGTGTTGGACAATAATTTGCGCTGGGGCCGGAACACGCTGGCCGCCTTCACGATGCTTTGCATATTAGGGAGCGAACCGTTACGGGTGTGAGACAAATTTCTTCAACCCTTTGCTTTCGTTCGTTTTTTTACCGCGGATATGGATGTCAGTATAAATATTGATGCTTCAACGCTGTTGGAACGTCCCTGTTGTCCCGTCAGGTACATCCGGCAATAGCCCGGCGTTTCAATTTCAACGCCGGGACCGCATTCGGGATTTGCCTAAGTCCCGAAGGGACGATTGAATAAGGGGCATGTCATACGTAAGCTCCTATTTTCATTGCGCATTCAGCATCAAAGAACGGGAAGAATTTTTCCCACCCCCGGTCGTCCCCCATAGCCAGAAATGGTGATTGTTTCATAAACACGTTTTTCGCAGAATTCCGCGGAATTCCATTTCATGGGCGAAAGCGTCAGGCGATGCCACGATTTTTTCGAGAAAAAATGAATTGGAAATGCGGCCAACGTCAATGAAACCTGGAATGTAATAATATCATGACACCGAATCCTTTTTTTGGCGTTTTTCTGCACTGGTGCGGCGGGCTGGCGTCCGGCAGTTTTTATGTGCCATACAAAGGCGTCAGAAAATGGTCCTGGGAAACCTATTGGCTGGTCGGCGGCATTTTTTCGTGGATTATCTGCCCGTGGGTCCTGGCGTATATCATGACCAATGATTTGTTCGGCGTGTTGGCACAGCAGAGTTGGAGTACGCTCGGGTGGACGTATTTCTTCGGCGTCTTATGGGGCTTGGGCGGCCTCACCTACGGCCTGACGATGCGCTACCTGGGATTGTCCCTGGGCACAGGCGTGGCCTTGGGCTACTGCGCCGCTTTCGGCACGCTGGTCCCGCCGATTTTCAAGGCCCTCACGCCCAATTTCTTTGTCTTTGCCAACAGCGCCAGCATTATCGCCGTTGCCGAATCCACCTCGGGGCAAGTCACTCTCGCGGGCGTGGGCGTCTGCATGGTCGGCATCACCATCGCGGCGCTGGCGGGATATACCAAAGAATCGCAAATGCCCGAGGAACAAAAAAAGAAATCCATCAAGGAATTCAGTTTCAAGAAAGGCATTCTGG
>DATJSQ010000223.1:0-5062 GCA_035503995.1 Verrucomicrobiia bacterium
GCCAAAGGTCAGGCCATTCTGGAATTGGAAAATGAGAAAGCCGTGGCGGCGATCCCGTCCACCGCGGCGGGCACCGTCGCGGCAATTTATGTCAAAGGTGGCGACCGCGTCGGCATCGGCCAAAGATTGATTTCCGTCACCGAAAGCGGCGCGGCGGCGGCCACTCCGAAGGCGCCGGAAAAGAAAGCGGCGGCCAAAGCCCAACCGGAACCCGAAGTTGAACCGGAAGCTCCAGACGACGAAGAAGTCCAAACCGCCGAGCCGGTGGCGTCCCCCTCCGTGCGCAAAATGGCGCGGGAATTGGGAATTGATTTGCGAAAGGTCCACGGCAGCCAGGCCGGCGGACGAATCATTGTCAGCGACCTGCGGAATTACATTCAGCGGCTCATTGCCCTGGCGGCGAAGGCAAAATCCGCCAGTGGCTCCGTGGCCATGCGCCCGACCATTGCCGACCAGGTGGATTTTTCACAGTGGGGTCCGGTGACGAAAAAGACGATGACGCCGCTGCGCCACGTGATAGCAAGGCGTATGACGGAAAGCTGGAGTTCGGTGGCGCGGGTCACGCAATTTGACGAGGTGGATTTCACCACATTGAATGAACTCCGGAAAAAATTCGGGTCCGCTTACGAGGAAAAAGGCGTGAAGCTCACGCTGACACCGCTGATTTTGAAGGCGGTCGTCGAGACGCTCAAAAAGCATCCGATTTTCAATTCGAGCCTGGATGAAGTGGCAAACGAAATTGTCATCAAGGAGTATTTCCATCTGGGCATTGCGGTGGACACCGAGCAAGGCTTGATGGTCCCGGTGATTCGCGACGTGGACAAGAAATCCGTTTTGGAATTGGCAAAGGAACTGGAACAACTCGCGCAAAAGACCCGTGATAGGAAAATTTCCGGCGACGATATGAAGGGTGGCTCGTTCACCATCTCCAATCAGGGCGCAATCGGCGGCGGGCACTTTACGCCGATTGTCAATAAGCCGGAAGTCGCGATCCTCGGCCTGGGCCGCGGCGCGATGAAGCCGGTCGTCCGCGATGGGAAAGTTGAAGCGCGGATGATGACTCCGCTGGCCCTGAGTTACGACCATCGCGTCCTCGACGGCGCCAATGCGGCGCGGTTTATGGTGGATTTGGTGAAAACAATGGAGAATTTCAGCGAAGAGGCCGCGAAAATATGATGTAATCGTCGCCGTACTCATTGCAAGAGTCCGAGGACGAGGACAAGGATAAGAACGAAGATATAATTATGGATCCCATCAAAACTGAAATCGTGGTTGTCGGCGCCGGACCCGGCGGCTACGCGGCGGCTTTTTATGCGGCCGATTTGGGCAAAAAGGTAATTCTGGTTGAACGTGAAACGCGCCTGGGCGGCGTGTGTCTGAACCGCGGATGCATTCCCTCAAAGGCCCTGCTTTATGCGACCCATCAAATCATGAGCTCGCGCGAATCAGCGCATCGGGGCATCACCTTCGCCGAACCCACGGTCGAGTTGGACAAATTGCGCGCCTGGAAGGAATCAATTCTGACAAAATTGAGCGGCGGGGTGGCGACGCTCGCCAAGATGCGCGGAGTGCAGGTGATGCAGGGCCGGGGCTATTTTGAAGCCTCGAATAAATTGCGCGTGGAAACGGACCAGGGCCAGCAGTTCATCGAGTATGACAAGGCGATCCTCGCCGTCGGTTCGCTGGCGGCGATGCCAAAGGCCTTTGACCTCGGCAATCCGCGGATCATGACGTCCACCGAAGCCCTCGAAATGGCGGATGTTCCCGAAAATCTGCTCATCGTCGGCGGCGGCTACATCGGCATGGAATTGGGATTTGTTTATGGCGCGCTGGGCAGCAAAGTCGTGGTCGTGGAGGCCCTCGACAACATTTTAACCGGCGCGGACCAGGATTTGGCGCGTCCGGTGGTTGCCAACGCCAAAAAAATATTCAAGGAAATCCGGCTCAAGGCGAAGGTCACCAAGATGGCGACCGTTGGAAAACAAATCAAAGTGGCCATCGAATCCGGCGGCCAGAAATTGGAGGAACTTTACGACCGCGTACTGGTGGCCGTCGGCCGCGTGCCCAACAGCACCGACCTGGGCCTGGAAAACACCAAAATTCAGTTGGACGAGCGCGGCTTCGTGAAAGTCAATTCGCAACAGCAAACCGACGACCCGAGCATTTACGCGATTGGCGATATTGCCGGCGGCGTTTTGCTGGCGCACAAGGCGCACAAGGAGGCCCGCATTGCCGTCGAGGTCATTTGCGGCGAGAACGATGTTTTTGACAGCGTGATTCCCGCCGTGGTCTTCACCGATCCCGAACTGGCCTGGTGCGGTTTGACCGAGGGTGAGGCCAAAGATAAGGGGCTTAAATATGAGGTGGCGAAATTTCCATGGACGGCATCGGGCCGCGCGTTGTCATTTGATCGGACGGACGGCCTGACCAAAATGATTGTGGATCCGGAAACAGACCGGGTGCTGGGCGTGGGAATTTGCGGCGCGGGCGCGGGCGAGTTGATTTCGGAAGCGGTGCTGGCAATGGAAATGGGCGCCACGGTCGCGGATATTGCACTGTCCATCCATCCCCACCCCACCCTTTCGGAAACCCTGATGGAATGCGCCGATGCCTATTACGGGCACGCAACCCATACGTACACAAAAAAGAAAACCGCGGAATAGTAACCGCCGATTCCGTCTTTGGATCGCGGGTCGCCTGCCACGCGACAGCGTAGCGACCGCGGGCGACCCACAGCAGATTCCTTCAAGGGAAGGCGTTAATGCAAAGCCCCCGAAGGCTCGGACCTTGCTGTCACAGCGCCGCCCCATGGTGAATCCATCGCTCTATCTTGCGGCCGGTGTTTCGGCCAATGCCTGTTTCACATAAACGCCGAATTGCGGCGACGGCGTGTAATTCCAATCGGTGATCAAATCCGGCCCCGCCCTCGGGTGCAAATCCCATGCTATCCAGGACCAGCGATGGCTGTTGAGCGCCTGCAGGACGTGCAGCAGCCAATTGTCGGCCGGATCAACGCGGCTGGGGCCCGCCCTGCCGCCAAATTCGCTCACAATGACCGGAAATCTCGCGGACGCGTTTTCCATTTTGGCGACCCAGGCATCCACGCTGTCACCCTTGATGTCGTAGCAATGATTCGCGTAGATAACGCCGTTCCCATGCGGATCGGAAAGTTGCCGACCATCAAGGATGCCGGAAAAATCGTAAGCCCAATCCAGCCCGCCCGCCACGACGATATTCTTGGCTCCGGTGGCGCGCACGGTATCGAGCATTGTTTGCATTCCGATGGCCTCGTAACTTTTGGGCGTGCCGGAGAAAGATCGGTTGCCAGGTGTGTCCGTAATCCAACCCCCGCGCTGCCAGACATCCCAGGAAACGTCATGCGGCTCGTTATATAAATCGAACAGCACGGCGGGATTGTTTGCATAGATGGGCCCAACACTTTTCCAGAAGGCCACGCTGTTCGAGTCGGGCATGGAATGCTGGCCAATATTGGCGCCCCACTCGCCACAATCCGACCAATGGAGATCCAAAAGAATGTAACATTTGTTCGTCTCGCAAAGCTCCACGATTTGGCGGACTAAACTGCGATAGGATGTTCCGCCGTCGCGTTGCGCCGGCGTCCTGCCAAACCATCGGTCTTGCGAGAGCGGCAGACGGATGATATTCGCGCGCCAATCGTGAATCGCCACGCCGACGGTTTTGAGAATGCGCCCCTCCCCGTTACTTGTGAACTCCATGCTCGCCGCGTTGACACCGCGCAGCAAAACCAGTTCGCCTCTGCTGTTTAAAATATTTGTGCCGGCGACATGGAGAAGCAAAGGCGCGGCCGGGCTTGACGCGTGAAACGACGCGCAACCACACGCCAGCGCCAGTAAGGTCAGCATCGAAGCATAAAGCGGAAAGAACTTGGTAACGGGCATAAATCTGAATTTTTATTTCACAAATATTCATCACGCGGCCGATGGACCGCACACCGATTCGCCGGCCACGGTATCACCGTGCGGTCAGTTCGACCTGGTAACGAGGGACAATTTCGACCCGGTCCAGCGCCGCAATGCTTTCTTTATTGCCAAAATCAGGTCGGGCTTGTTTGGCCAGCATAATCGGCGCGTCCTTCCTCAAGGGAAGAATTTCAACCTGTAAATCGCCGGTTAGAATTTCCGGCGCATAGCGGCGCAAACCCACTTCAAATATGGTGCCATTGTAAAAATTGTCCGTGAGTAATTTCCCATTCAGGGTGACCCTCGCGACATCGCCGACGTACGACAGGCGCAAAAGCGGGTCGGTAGTCAAATCGAAGTTGCCTGGCAATTTGATGCGCCAAATCGCCGCCTGCTTAAAATCCGCGTCGTCCGGTGCGGCGGCGACGGCGTCCCGGATATTGCCCATCGGGATTACGCGAGGCGGGCCAGCCGGTTGAATCGGTTCCAATGCGACATGAAACGATTCCTTTTCCGGCTCAAGACGCGTGAACGCGGTGAATATTCCCCTGCTTTTGCCGCGAAGTTTCCTGCCATCCAAAGTGATTGCCGCCGGTGCGGGATAAACGGCTACGTTAAGGGCGGCGCGATCGGTCGAAGTCAGCCGCAATTCGTCCCCGTCGGCCGCCAGTCCGGCGCCCGTCAGAAAAACCCGGTCGCGTCCCTGCCAACCGTCCTTCCAAAACCCGAGCGATTGTGCGTCGCTCAACAGCACGATTTGCACCGTGCCGTCATCTGTTTGAATTTGCACGGCGGCGCTGGCGCCGGGATGCGCATGACTGACGATGATCTGCCCATTGTCGCGGGTGGTCTTGCCGGAAATCACCGTTATGTTGAGGCTGCTGTCGAACGCAAATTGCGCCGGAACACCTTTCGTTTCGGCAAAAAAAACTGTCCGCGTGTCACCGACATCAATGGCCGAGAGTGGTTGCGCGGTCGCCCAGTCCAGCGTCACGCTCTTGCCCAGGTCAAAATTGAAGGGCCAAAAGAAGCTGGCATCGGCGGGAATGGTGAGTGGCTGCGCCGGAAATGTCAGCGCCCCGGAAGGCAGATGGATGGCAAACAAAATGTTCGTCTTTCGC
>DATJSQ010000224.1:0-4827 GCA_035503995.1 Verrucomicrobiia bacterium
GCCGGCGTGATGCACAACATTCCCCACGGCGAAAAATGGCTGGGCACGCCGGCTCAGCCGGACAAACAGGCCAAGCGGCAGATGATTGCGGTCCAGCTATTGCCCGAATTGCTCAGGCGCGTGGCGGAACTGGAAAAAAAACTCGGCGTGCGGAAATGAGCGGGGGCCGCCGCCTTATGAGACCCGCGCCCGAGGACGGTCGCCCGACGCGGCGATTTTTTCCAGCATGGCCGCATCAATGCCAGGGGTGAAGCTGACTTCCGTTTTGCCGGTTTCCGAGAGAATCTCCAGTTGTTTGTAGCGCCCGCTCTCGTCGTTCCGCTTCAAAACCACGCGGATGGGATCAACGATTCGATATTGTTGGGGGCGTTCATCCCACTGGCCGGCTTCGATGGTGATCACATCATTGCATTTATCCTGCTTTTGAAAAAAAACCGTTTGCAATGGCAAATCGTCGAAAATGTCGCGCACAATGCCGTTGGGCTGTGTCCAGAAAAGGCTGATTGCGCCGCGATGCCATTCCTTCAGCAGATCACAAAATATCTTCCAGGATTTTTGCGGGATCTCTGTGGTTGAATCCGGTATCACGACGTAAAATCTTTCGCGCGTCCGCGGGCCGCTGGTTTGCGTCTGATGTTGCTGTTGTCGGTTTGAAGAGTGCCTGGCGCGCGCAACCGGATTCTTCCGGCGGCGCGGTGGGGCGCCTCCGGGGCGCGCCGTTTCCGGCGGTCCTTTGCGGCGAGAGAAAGATTCATGGCCGCGGGGACAAATTTTCCCTGCGTATGCTCCTCCCGCTCTTCCTGGTGAAACTCCACCGTCAGATATCGTGCCGGCTGCCCGGCCGGCCGCTGGATGGTCTTCCGCAGGATTCGGCCATGAGGATGCACTTCTCGTTTGCTCATGGAAAAATTCAAGCATCGGCCATGCCGACGGGAAATTGCCGGAAATTCCAAAAAACCGCTGGAAATGAGGGGCTGGCCGGCATTTTGACAAGGGCAAATGCAAGGCTCCTTTGCGGATTTCAATTCTTCAGGGAATTATGGAAAAATTTCAGCGCCTCGCGAAAATCCTCCGGCAGGGGCGCTTCAAAACTCATCGGTCTTTCCATGCCGGGATGAACGAAGGAAAGCTCTCGCGCATGTAATAAAATGCGGGGGGGCTTGTAGCCGGTTGCCTCGGTCAACGTTTTGGTCTGCTTTGCGCCATAGACCATGTCGCCAACGAGCGGGTAACCCACGTGCTGAAAATGCACGCGAATTTGATGCGTCCGCCCCGTGTGAATCTGCGCCTCGACAAACGTGGCGGCGCTGAACCGTTCAATCACACGATAGCTGGTGCGCGCAGCGCGGCTGGTATGGTCATCGCGCACCACCATGCGCTTGCGATGCGACGGATGCCGGGCGATGGGAGCGTGGATTTCGCCGCTCTCGCGGGCCAATTCGCCGCAGACAATGGCGTTGTAAATTTTTTCCACCCGCCGTTCGGAGAATTGTTTCTGCAGGGCCAGATGCGTCGCATCGTCTTTCGCGACGACGAGACAGCCGGTGGTCTCCTTGTCCAGGCGATGGACGATGCCCGGCCGTGCCACGCCGCCGATTCCGCTTAACGAGCCTTGACAATGATGGAGCAGCGCGTTGACGAGCGTATGCTCTTCATGCCCGGCGGCGGGATGCACAACGAGCCCGGCGGGCTTGTTGAGCACGAGCAACGACGCGTCCTCGAACAAAATATCCAGCGGCATTTCCTCCGGCTGCGCCTCCGCGGATTTTGGTTCAGGCCAATGGACCTCAATTTGCTCTCCGGCGCGCGGCGAATGTGTGGCCTTGACGATCTGGCCGTTGACGCGGATGTGGCCCTGCTCGATGAGCCGCTGCAACGCGCCGCGCGAGACGACCGGAAATCTTTTGCGCAAAAAGAAATCGAACCGCTCACCGGGCTGCGATTGTTCAACCGTGAAAATTTCTGTGCGTGATGAGATCACGAAGCGGCCTTTGGCGGACGATGCTCATTTCTCCAGGTGATGAGGAAGATCAAGCCCACGCCGGTGCAGATTGCGCTGTCGGCAATGTTGAAGGCGGGAAAACCAATTTCACCGCCATCCCGCTGCTCCATATAAAACCGGATGAAGTCCACCACTTCGCCGCGAAACAGACGGTCGGCCAGGTTGCCGGCAATACCGCCAAAAATCAGGCCGAAGGCGATCTGGCCCATCAACGTGTGCGAATCGAAATGATGGCGGGTCAGAAACAGCGCCACCAATGCAAGCAACGCCACCAGCGCCAGCGCCCCGTTGTTCCCATTGAATAAACTCCAGGCCGCGCCCGTGTTTCCCCAGTGGACAAACTTGAAGAACCCGGGAATGATGACCCGCTCGTTGCCGGGAATTTCGCCCAGGGACCGAAGCAGACGCCACTTCGCAATCTGGTCGAGGGCAAAAATTACCACGGCCAGCCCGATGATCCGGAAGTTCGATTTTTGAAAGGTGGCTTCCTCAGACACAGCGTCAGTTTCGGGGTTCGGACGGCGGGTTTCAAGACATTTGGACATTCCCAAAACGACTATTTGCTTGCTTTCGATGCCCTGAACCGCTTCAATCCGTCGCTCAACGACGACAACAATTCACATAAAACACATTGATTAAATTATGGCAAAAGCTCTGACCAAATCTCAAATCGCATCTGCAATCGCTGAAAAAAACGAAATTACCAAAACGCAAGCTGTCGCAATTCTTGAACATCTTGCTTTGCTGGCTTACAAGCACGCCAAGGACTCATTCACTATTCCGGGACTTGGTAAACTCGTGTTGGTTAATCGCAAGGCCCGTGTCGGCCGAAATCCTGCGACTGGTGAAACAATCCAGATCAAAGCGAAGAAGGTTGTGAAATTCCGGGTGGCGAAAGCTGCCAAGGATGCAATCCTGGGGACGAAGTAAAACGGCTCTGATTTTCAAAGGCACTCTGGTTTCAGGGTGCCTTTTTTTGTTGCTTCAAAATTTGACACGGAACGAAGGTTTCAGGGGAATAAAATGGCTCGTCTGTCGGTATTGACATGCTTGAAATCGTGATGGCACCGGCTATCGTTCCCTAATGTTAGCCAAATTGCTCAAAGGCAAATCAACGTGAACCGATTAGCCTTGGAACCGTCCGACCTTCGTCATCTGCGAGCCGCAGAGGGCTGGATTGGCTTGGGCGACTATGCATCCGCTTGCACCGAATTGGAGGAAATCTCACCGGAAGCGCGGGCACACCCCGCCGTTCTGTTGTTGCGATGTCATATTTATTGTGAGACAGAAAAATGGGACATGGGTGCGGAAGTTTCCAGCACACTGACAAAAATATTGCCTGAAACAGCTTCTGTCTGGATTTCTTTTGCCTACGCCACGCGCCGAAAACCCGGTGGTGGCATTCCGCCTGCGAAAGAATCCTCCTCGAAGCCGAGCCCAAATTTCCCGGTGAATTCCTGTTTCCCTACAACCTCGCGTGCTACTGCTCCCAACTTGGCGAACTTGAGGAGGCGGAACGGTGGCTGAAAAAGGCCATTGCAATTGACAAAAAAACCGTTCAAAAATTGGCCGTGGATGAACCGGAGTTGAAACCGCTACGGGACAGCATGGGCGAGATGTTGTGGAAAAGGGAATAATACCGATGAACTGCATCTTTGGCATTTTTGATGTTCTTGGATTCTCCAGTTTTTGCGAGAATTGTGACCCGCCGGATGCTAAAGAAGTTCTCAAAATAATGGATGATTTTGAAACGGATATGAGATTGACCCGTTCGGGCGACGGGTCTACGATGTTACCATCGCTGTTCCACGACGAGTCAAGCCGTCTCCCTAACATCGCTGCGTCGCCGCCGGCCACTTCCCCTTGAATTATGAACGATTTGTGTTATACGACGATCATCGAGCCTGCGGAGGCGCTTGCCGGTCGGCGTGGTTCAACTTTGGATTGTTAAGCGTCAGATGAGAATATTATCTTACGTTCTGATTGCCGTTGGCGTCTATTTGCTGGCACACGCCGGCTATGACGAATTCAGTGGCGTTACCCACATGCCAGTCCGGTTTTTCAGGTCCGATGCGGTCTTCAGTTATTCCGGCCCTTTTAATAGATGGTATCTTTATTCCTTACCTGTTCATAAAAACCAAAACCCAAGGCGTTTTAGGCAATTCATGGTGACACATTGGATTTACGCCGTTTTGGTTGAAGGCATCGGGTGTTGGCTTTATTTTAGGAGCAAACAGCAGATGAACGTATGACACGTAACGCGGCGCGAGGCGGTGTAAACTTATCGTACATGATTTTGCGTGGTGTTGAGGGGGTCACGCAACCGATGTTAGGAAGTAACACCCGCGGTATAGTGGGGGAATACAGGAAACCAATCATTTTCCTCGTTTCCTCGCCCTGTTGATTTGAAATCAGTCCCTAATTCTAATCAGTATTGCCCAAATAAAAACACCGATTAGCAAAACGGTCACAATCCATTCTGAAATCGTCATTTTAATTTCCCCTTATTAATGTCGCTGTAAATAGACATTTTCACAGTTGCTTTCCGGCGAATCCACCGGCGGAATCTCCAGCACGGCCACTAACCGCCTACGGCCTTGACCCTCGCCGCCGCACTCACCTTCGTTTGGCCTTCTTCACTGAAAATGTTTTGGCATTCACTTTCGCCCACCGTGCTCATTGTGCCGCGGCAATCCTCGTTCTTCCGGCTGTACTCATCTTCCGCCTTCTTCTTGTTGCGGCGGTTGGTGTGGCGACTGCTCCAACAAGCCGGTCAAGTTCATCGTGTAGTAACGCGATTTTGTCTTGAAGCTCGGCGGCTTGGC
>DATJSQ010000225.1:0-16260 GCA_035503995.1 Verrucomicrobiia bacterium
GGCATTTCCCCCGTCCCTGCCGGGACGGATGCAAACTGTTTTGCCTTTCCAGACACTCCGTGTCTGGCTAATTTCCAGTGTCGCTCCGCGACACGCCAAAGGCACGTTAGATGTTTTACCCATTATAAACGTCGAGGAACCTTATTTAACTGGGATTTCCCAATTTGGGTTCTTACGTGCGCCATAACCATTATCGTTTCCGGCAAGTTGGAACCGAATAAAAAAAGTTCTGTCCGCCAGCCCAAATGGGTCCCCGTTCTTTTACATGTCCAACCGCAAAATTCGTGGATCATATTGGGATTGTGAAATGCAGACGGGGCAAACCCAGATTGCCGTGGAAACGCGGCCCTGTGGCCCGGAAAATCAAATTGGCCGCCGATGAAATCGCGGGGAACAAACGTGCCCCGGCCGAACGTATTCGACACGTTTCAAAAAATTTGTTCCCGCTTCAGCGAACATTCGGAAAATCAACAATTGAAAAGGACCAAAATGAAAACGACCAATATATTACTGGCGGTGGTGGTGGTGATGTTGGGGGTGCTGATCCTTATGGTGGGGATGGGAGGGGGGAAGGAAGGGACGGGAGGGACGGGAGGGACGGGAGCGACGGGGGCGGCGGATACGAAATGGGAGTATGATGTGCTGACGTTGCTGGATGATAAGAAGGAGATCAGCGAGATGTGCGCTTCGGAGGCGTCCATGGACTACCAGCTTTGCGGGATGGCGGCGGATTCGGGGGCGGCGCCGCCGCAGGTGATTCTGATTTTCAAGAGAGAAGCCGAGTAATTTACGATTTGCGGTTTACGGGGAGAATTTTCGATTTACGATTTACGATTTACGGGTGGCCGCGAACTTGGGACGGCGCCCACCGGTCAATGCCGCTCGTCATTCGTCAATCTGAGGGCTCGACAGGCGGGGGTTAACGGGGGTTTAATCGGGACATCGGAGCACGCTTTCTTGAGGGGACGCGGGTTTCGATTTTTTTTGACGGTCTTTCCGCCGGGCAAGGGTGCCCGGCTTTACGGCAGACAGGGATGTCTGCCGCTACAACAATCCACGGATTCCATTAGCGGGTAACGCGCCGAAAGTTTCGGGGTGTGGTGTCATCACGTCCGATGAACGGCAAATAACCAACGGGCGGGCGCGTTAGTTCCTCTGGCGCGCCTGCCTTCAACCAAAACAAAAATATGTATAAAAAAATTCTTCGAATCGGGATCGCCTCTCTTGCACTGGGATTGCTCGGCGCATTGACGGCGGTCGGACAGACGGCGTCGGCTGGAGCGGCGGTAATCGGACAAAGAGCTTGTGAAGAACTTGCTCGTAAAGCGCCCATAACTTTTCCTTCCAATTTTTTCAAAGATGTGAGATAGTCTCTCCGTAAACGCGGACCGTTTCGCATCACGCCCCCGATGCAACCGGCCTGCAATTCAAAATCAACAACCGATTATGAAACCTGCTGAAAGCGTCTTTGCGGGACCAGCTCGATTTCAGCCTCAAAAAATTGGACGAGTTGCGCGCATCGTTTTTGGCCAATCCCGAAAAATTGGAGCCGGAGGCGTTGCGCGCCCGTCATAAGGAGGAGGTTTTAAATTTCCTGGGCCGACAAATCAAACAAAGTGAGCATTTATTGAATCAGCGTGAGAAACGTGAGGACGCGGAGGAGCAGGCGCGCCAGTCGGCGGACACGCTGCCGTCCGCGGAAGTCCTGGATAAAATTCTGCGCTACGAAACGGCTTTGGAACGGCAGTTGTTCCGCGCCATGAACCAGTTGGAGCGCCTGCAACGCCGACGCATGGGCGAAAACATTCCCGCCCCGCTGACTATGGAGATTTCAGCGAAAGCATAAAGATGAAATTTACCAAACGAACCCATTTTTAGTGGCGGCGCGTATTTCACACAAATAATTATTAATTAATTAGTTATGATTAAATTAACCTCGATTTTTGACAGGCATCATTTTAAAAACGAACCCACTCCGGCTCGCTTCCGTGATTCTGGCTCAAAACCGGTTCAACCAAAGGGCCGTCGGCTTGGTCACCTCGAATATTACGCGACGGTCCGGACTTTCTGGCGTGTAAATGATCCAGCGCCCGGAAATCACCTTGCGCCAGATAAAAATGGAGCTGGTCAGTTTCGGCTGGAGATTCCATCCGACCCGTGTCAACATCATGGAACCGTGCCAATCCAGCATCAGAAGCGAATTTCGCCCTGCTCCGCTTATGAGCAATTTTTAATTGCGCTGAAGCAAGGACACGATTTGAATCGTTAAAGACAGTTATATGGCTACAACCGTTGCGATCGTGGAAGACAATCCAAACATTCGCAGGTCTCTTCAGGAATGGGTGGACTCCGCGCCTGGCTACCGTTGTGTAGGCACCTGTGGAGACGCCGAAACCGCCCTAAAACAGGTGCCCCTGCTTAAACCGGATGTCGTCCTTATGGACATCCGATTGCCCGGAGAATCCGGCATCGCTTGCACCGCGCGCCTGAAAAGCTTGATGCCGTCGCTTCAAGTGGTCGTCGTAACGGTTTATCGGGACCGGGAGTTGCTCTTTCAAGCTCTGAGGGCCGGCGCCAGCGGATATCTCTTGAAACGCTCAACGCCCGAAGAGCTGATAAAGGCAATTTCTGAAGTGTGTTCCGGCGGCGCTCCCATGACGGGGGAAATCGCCCGTATGGTCGTCGAAACCTTTCAAAAACCCGCCGCCGAATCACTCGTCGAGCTTTCCCAACGTGAAACGGAGATTTTGGCCTTGGTCGCCAAAGGCCTGACCAACAAAGAAATCGCCCCCAAGCTCGATATTGGTTACGACACCGTTCGTGCCCATCTCCGGCGAATCTACGAAAAGCTTCATGTCCGATGCCGGGCAGAAGCGGTAACGAAGTATTTGCAAAAAATGTAGCCGGTTCTTTTACCGGGTGTTACGGATAGCTCAACCTGTAAAATTGGCTGGTGGCCTGGACGGGGACGTTGAATTGGGCGCTGCCCAGATATGCCGGCACGGTTATGCTTCCGACGGGAGTCCACTGCGGATTCGTCAATGCAGGCGTTGTCTGCACGGTATAGGTCTGACCGGGCACGCCAATGAAATTCAGAAATACCTGGCCGCCGTTCGGCTTTAAGGAAGTGAAGAAAGGTATTGGCCCGGGCTTCAACATGACGCTCCGCTGGGTCAGTCGCGGCGGGGCCGCTGAATAACTTGGATTCCAATAAGTCCGAAAATCATAGTGCTTGCCCGCCAAAGCGTTGAAATTCAAAGAAAACTCCTGGTAAAGTGTATTGGGAAATTGGCCGCGGGTGATGGTTTGCGAGGCCACCGTGAGGTTGTCATCCACGTCCACAACCGAAATTTGCGCCACAGGTGAATTGTCCCAATTAAAATTGTCCACCTTCAACTCGAACTGGGCCACGTAATCGCCCGGGGCAAGGCCGCCCACGCCCGGGCCCATTGACAGATACCCGGGATTCGGGTCCCGAACGGGATCAGCTTCCCAGCCATTCAGCCCGTCCAACCGCCCGACAGCATGGGTCAAATTTGCGGCGGTCCAGTTCATCAAGCCGTCAATTGAAACGTCGGTAATGGTAAACACAGGAGGATTGGGGATATTGTACCAAAAGACGCGAAACTCCAACGGATCGGCGGCCACGGCATTGGTGAACAACAGAAAGAAATCCTGGGAAGAATTGGTTCGAACGAATGCATTCCATGGGACGTTCGCGCCGGCGAGGAGCGTGCCGTCATTGTCCTCAATGACTTCCAGGGCGACCAGGTTGGAAGTGGAATCGCTCAATGCGTTGACGGCAAGCTGGAAATGGACGGCATGCGGACCCGTGGGAAGGTAGGAAATGGAAGGGCCCTCTTGCAGGTTTGTCTCGGTGATAGCATTGTCGGGCGTGGCGCTCCAGGCCAGGGTGCCGGACGGCCCGCCGATGGGATGGCTGAAGGCCGGGTCGTCGGAGCCTTTGCAAAACGAGAGCGCGGCTGTGATTGGTTCGGCGAGCGCGTCCACCGCCATTAACGCCGAGCTTTGCCGGGACGCATCATCGGTGTCAAAGGGTCCGTCCCAGAGGTTCCCGAGTTGATTGAACACATTGCGGTCGTTAAACCAAACGGTATGGGCGTTATTATGGAGAAAATAGTAAAAGGCGGGATTGCGGGTGACATCATAAAGATAAGCCAGATTTCGTTGGAAAATGCCTTTGAACTGGGTTCCATCGCCGCCGCAATTTGTTCCACAAGGTTCGTACAAGATTCCACCTCCTTGGACCAGAGTAGCGATGGCCGCACTGGCGATGGCCGTGGCCTGGGTAAGATAATTGGTGTCACCCGTCACTTTATACAGATCGGTCAAACCGCCGAGGATGACGCCCTGGTTGTAAGTCCAGGTGGTTTCGCCATTGTTGTCGCAGCCGTTCAGGCCGTCATTGACAAGGTCCTGTGAATTAATCAGCCCGCTGGATTTGAACCATGCCCATTCATTGGTCGCCCAATAGAAATAACTGAGAAGACCGCCGTCGCCGGGGGTTCTTTGATGGAGGCGGATGGCGGTCAATAGAAACAGTTCATTCGGGATGGCGTTTTTATAGGTGTGAGTAGTGTTCCACCAGAGTCCACCGGGACACACGGTGTTGGTCGTGTCCCAGCCGTTGGTCATGTCACTAAAAATGATTTTTGCCATGTTTAAATAATTCGTATTCCCCGAAACGTCATAGGCGTGAATCCAGGAATCGGCCCACCATCCATTATCGTCATAATAATCATCCAGAAAATCGCCGCCGGAGTTTAAATTAAAGGTGTTGGTCAAAGTTTCGAGGTACTGAAGGTCGTTGTTGGCGATGATGTCTTCGATGACGGCTTCGATGCAATTGGCGGCGTTCCACCAACCGGTGGAGTTGTAAAGACCGCTGCCGTTATACCATTGTTGGAGAACCTGGATGGCGGCCCCGGTATTGGCGTTGAAGTCGTCGCCTTCCAGGGGGAGGACCGACGACCCGCCGCTCACCGCAAAAACGGCCACATTTGCGTTTGCGGCGCCGGTGAGAAAATGCAGTGAAATGTTGGTCACCGGACTATACACATCGGTCAAGGGAATATCCACGGCATAAAGGTCCGGGCTGCCGGCGTTCAGATCGTCAACCATGCTATTATTGACATAGACCCGGCCGTTCGCGACGAATGCCACCGGAGAGTTATAAAACCAGTCCGGCACGGTGATGGAATTGGTTTGGGTGGTTCCGCTCGCATAATGGACAATGCAATTCAACGTGGCCGGCCCGTTGCCGCAGGCGGTAAGAAACGACAGGCCGCCGTATTTCGCAGGAGTCGCCGGAACGATGGTCGCGGCGGGGAGATTGGAGTCAATCAGGATCGCGTCGTTCGCGGTATAACTTGGCGGCATCTGGTATAGGTGGTCGGGCGCCGAAAGGTTGGTGATCACGGAGCCGGCATGGGGCAACCCGGTATCAGGCGCCTGGGGAACATAACCCAATTCGTAGAAGGTCGAGTCCGTGTTATTTGTGCCGCTGTCCATCGTGGCGGTCGTCCCGCCGTTCAATTCACCCGGTTTGCCCGCCGCGGCTTCCACGACAATGTCCTCGTTGTATCCGGTCACCGAAATTGGAGTATAGGACGTTCCGTTCAATCCGCTGACGGCCATGATTGCGCCATGGCCGCCGCCGGACGTGTAAGAAAAACCGACGCTTGTGACCGGGCTGGCGGTATTGGTGAGCGGAATGTCCAGCGAGTAAAGGCGGGGGTCATTGCCGTTGACGTTGCTAAAGGCGAAGGTGTCGGCGTTCACACGGCCATTGGCGGTCCACGCCGGATTCGCGCCGTTAAACCAATCCGGAATGTTGGTGCCGCCGGTTTCCTCCGTGCCATCCTGATGATGAACCGTGTAGTTAAAGGAAACGCCGTTGTTGCCGCCACTTTCGAGGAAGGAAAGCCCGGCGTACGCCACGGGTGTTGTCAAAGTGAAGGCGCCATTGGTCAGAACCGCATCCAGCATCAGCGCGTTGTTGGCCGTGTAACTGGGCGGCATGGTATATTGATGGTTCGGCAGGCTCGCGCTTGTGAAGGTCGTGCCGGGATGCGGCAGACCGGAGGCGGCGTTGGTGACGTTGTAATTTTCTTCATACCAAGTGGTGTCAGTATTGGCAGCGCCGCTATCCATCGTAGCCGTGGTGTACCCTCCGGGCACAACCGGCTCGGGCGCCGTGGCCGGCACCACCATTTTCTGGTTGTAACTGCCGCTCGTCAGCGCCATGGGAGCAAGACCGCCAAAGGCGGCATGAATAAAGGAAAGGAGCAATCCCACCGCCAGCGCCGCGAAGCGCAAGATATCGCGCAAAAACATGGTCTTTCATGATAGCCCGGAGGGGCTGCCGTCGCAATCCGATTGTGATCCGTTCGTCGTGTCGGGGGGCATCTCAGTTTTTGAGAAGCCTCCACGGTCTGAGATGCGCCCCTTCCAAAAAAAAGCGCTTTTTTTGTTTTCAACGCCTGGAAGAGGTGCGAGAATAAGCCGTAGGCAGGCGAAAATACCATGAAAAGATACGCCAATTGCATTGCGGTCGCCATTTGTTTTTTTGCGGCAACCGCGTTTTCATCAACCAATATGACCCCGGTTACCGTCACCGGCTTCATTCGCGATGTCGTTGTTCCGAATACCGCGTCCGGTCCGCCTTACACAAATTATGCGATGGAATTCAACCAGGGCGAGGGCACGGCGTTTTACCAAAGTGGTTTGCCCGGTTACTCCTATGGCTTGCCGGTGTCAGGGAGCTTCACCAATCCTGTGGACGGCACGGTTTTTCAATTTCAGCCTTATACGGCGAGCAATATACTCGTGCTGTACAACGGGGGGATTTCCACCGGCACACTGACGCTCCCGACGCCGGCCAAATACAGTCGCATCGCGATTGCGGCCAACTCCGGCAACGGCACCACTGCTGGCACGGCGACGGTGCTCCTGACTTTCGACGACGGCAGCACGTTTACCACGAATTATTACGCGCCCGATTGGTTTAATAATGTTAATACAGCTACTTACACGGTGGCTTTGCAGGGGGTTGACCGTATCAATCTCACATCGGGTGCGGCCGATGGCGGATCGTCCGGCAACCCGCGGTTTTATCAAACCACCATTCCGTTGTTTATGTTAGGCAGCAGCAACAAGCCGCTTTCCAAGCTGACATTTGGAATGCCCGCTTCAACATTATCCACCGGCATTTACGCGGTAAGCGGCCTGCCGAGCTCGGCGGTATCCCCTCCAATGGTGACGAATTCGCCGGCGACAGATATTACGGCGTTGACCGCAACGCTCAACGGCCAGGTGACGAGCACGGGCGACGAAACTCCAGCCGTCACCCTGTTTTACGGCCCGACGAATGGCGGCACGGTTGCGGCAAACTGGGCAAACAGCGTCGCGATCGGCTATCAAGGGGGCGTATTTTCCCAAACGGTTTCATCCTTGTCTCCAGGCACTACTTATTATTTTAGCGCGCAGGCGGTGAATTCCGGCGGCACGGTTTGGGCCTCCCCTTCACGATCGTTTACCACACCGCAACTCGCGGTTGCCGTGGTGTCGAATCTGCCGGCCTCTAACGTTCAAGGAACCATCGCCACGGTGAACGGCGATGTCGTGAGCAGCGGAGGCCAAACGCCCGCCGTCACGATATATTACGGGAGCACGGATGGCGGAACGAATCCCGCGGCATGGTCGAACAGTATTGCCCTGGGAGATCAAGGCGGAGCTTTTGCGCAAACGATTTCAGGTCTGGCAACGAACTCCAGTTATTATTTCACCGCGGAGGCCGTGAACGCCGCCGGGACGGCCTGGGCCACGCCGTCCCTGATGTTCGCCACGGTCGCGACAAATTCTCCCTGGCCGTTCGTGGCCGTGCTGACACAGCACAATGACGACAACCGGTCCGGCGACAATTTCAAAGAAGTGCTGCTGAACACCTCCAATGTCAACACAAACCAATTTGGCCTGCTCTATACCCGGCCGGTGGACGACCAAATTTACGCGCAACCGTTGGTGATGACCAATGTCAATATTTTGGGCCGCGGCTCGCGCAACCTTCTAATTGTGGCCACGGTCAATGACAGCATTTATGCATTTGATGCCGATGACCCGTCCGTCACACTGCCCTACTGGCAGGACAGCTTCATCTCGCCACCCAACATCATTGCTCCCGACAACGCTGATGAAAGCGCCATCGGCGCATGCGGGGGCGATTATATGGATTTCAGCGGCAACTTCGGTATCGTCGGCACGCCGGTAATTGACCCGGCGAGCGGAACGATGTACGTCGTGGTCCGCACGAAGGAGATATCAGGCGGAACGACCACCTTTGTTCAACGGTTGCACGCGCTGGATGTTGCCACCGGGGCAGAACGTCCGAACAGTCCGGTGGTGATCACCGCAACGTACCCTGGCACGGGCGATGGCGGCACCGAGGTTGATTTCGATCCGCTGCGTGAAAATCCACGGCCCGGACTCGCGCTGGCCAATGGGATCGTCTATATCACGTGGGCATCGCACTGTGATAACACGCCGTATCATGGATGGGTGATTGGTTACAACGAGACGAATTTGGAGCAAGCGATCGTTTGGAACGATTCGCCGAATGGTTCTGAAGCCGGCATTTGGGCGAGCGGCCAGGCGCCGGCGGTGGACACGAATGGAAATGTTTATATTACCGTTGGCAATGGCACAACAGCGGACGCCGCCAACGACTATGGCGAGAGCTTCCTTAAGCTCACTCCCACCAATGGCACAATGAACGTGGACAGTTATTTCATTCCGTATAACTGGAGTTATCTCAACCAGAACGATCTCGATCTCGGGTGTGCCGGGATGCTGCTGATTCCCGGGACCACGCTCGGCATTAGCGGCGGCAAGGCCGGTGTGCTCTATCTAGTCAACCGCGACGATATGGGCGGGGTGAGCGATGGCAACGCCGACACCAACGTGGTTGAAACCTGGTCCCTCGACAGCAGCGAAATCCACGGCGCTCCGGTCTGGTGGACTGGCGCCAATGGCTCTTTTATTTACATCTGGCCTGATTCCGGCGACCAATTGCGCCAATATCAGTTTACCAATGGCCTGTTCGATACCACTCCCTACGCCGAGGCCGCCACCGTTGGCGGCTCAGGCTCGCCAGGAGGCATCTTGTCTGTTTCCGCCAACAGCACCAACGCCGGCACGGCAATTGTGTGGGCCACGGTCAATACCACGTCCGACGCAAACCAGGCGGTCGTGGCCGGCACACTGCACGCTTATGATGCCCGGGATGTCACAAACGAACTCTGGAATTCGGACATGGTTCCGGCGCGCGATGCTTTGGGCAATCTTGCGAAGTTCGTTCCGCCCACGGTCGCCAACGGCAAGGTCTATGTGGCCACGTTCTCCGGCCACGTGGATGTTTATGGCCTGCTCCCGCCGCCGGCATTGACCATCAACCTATCGGGATCCGCCACCCTGATTTCCTGGCCCACCAATGCGTTCCTGGACTACACCCTGCAAACCTCGACCAACCTGATTTCCGGCAACTGGGTGAACGTGCCGAATGCTCGCGTCGCAACAAACGGAACATTTCAGGTAACAGTTCCGGCTTCCGTGCCGGCAGCCTTCTATCGCTTGTATTTGCCATAAGATTCACGTGAGGCACGAAGGCAGCCTGCCAGGGCGGCGCAAGAGTGATCTGGAGAAGGTCACTCCGTGACAACTCCCCTATACCCACTATGGCGCGATTTATCATGGATGAGCCGCGGCGACCGGATTACAGGTCATTGCCACGGGTATCAAATGCTCGCAAGCCGCAATGATTCGACGGCATTGCGGTAAACAAGACGGCGGTTGATTTCGGATGCGCCTTCGGTCAGGGCGTCAGCAATGAGATGATGCGTGGGAGCGAGCGAGCATACGGGATCGGTCGCACCCGCGTTTCCAGTCAATAGAAATGCCTGGCAGCGGCAGCCGCCAAAGTCCATTTCCCGGCGCGGACACGACTGGCAGGGTTCAGGCAGCCAGTCTGTTCCGCGAAATTTGCAAAACGTTTCGGATTCAAACCAAATTTTTTTGAGAGGAGACTGGCGCGCGTTTTCAAACTCCAATCCGGAAATTTCACGCGCCGTTTGACAGGGCAATACCATGCCATCGGGAGCAACGGTCATAAACATTCGTCCCCAGCCGTGAAGACACGCTTTGGGATATGGCTCGAAATAATCGGGCAAAACGTAGAGAATCTCCATTTGTCCCTTGAGCCGTTGGCGCGCGGCCTGCGCGGTGCGCGCGGCGTGTTCCACCTGGGCGCGGGAGGGCAAAAGCGCCGCTCGATTTTTCAAGGCCCAGCCGTTGAATTGCGTATTGGCGAGTTCAAGCCGTTCCGCGCCAAGTTGTTCGGCCAGCCCGATGATGTCCTCGATGCGTCCAATATTCCGGCGCTGCAACACGATATTCAGGGTCAAGGCAAATCCGCAATCCCGCGCCAGTTGCGCCGCGCGAATTTTTTTATCAAAAGAGGGCGCGCCGCCGGCCATCAAATCCGAGTGGATGGCGTCCGCATCCTGAATGCTGATTTGCATACTGTCCAGGCCGGCCACCCGCAGTTCATCGGCAAGTCTTTCGGTCAACAAAGTGCCTCCCGTGCTCAAATTAGTGTAAAGTCCCAACCGTCGGGCATGGCTGATGATTAGAGGGGCGTCCGCCCGCAGCAAGGGTTCGCCGCCTGAAAAATGCGATTGGACCACTCCCAATGCAACGGCCTCGGTCAAAATGCGCATCCATTCATCTGTATTCAGTTCGGCAGAATGGAGCGCGAAATTCAACGGATTGCTGCAATAGGGGCACTGCAGCGGACAACGGTACGTAAGTTCGCAAAGCAAGGAAAATGGGCGGAGTGTTTCCATCCTCAGTCGTCCGTTGTGACAAGTTTTTTTTCCAGAAGTCTCCCCAAAATATCCTTCACGTCTCCCTCAATCGCGTCGCTTTGATATTGTTCAGCGAGAGTTTTGACAATTTCGCCAACATGGCGCTGTCCGTCGCAAAGGGCGAGCACGTCGTGCGCCGTGTTGTTGAGCACGAGCACACCTTCGGGGAAAAGCAACAAATGCTTTTCGCGCACGGCATCCCACTTCAGGCGGGCCTTATTGGCGAGGCGCGGCCTGACGGCGTTGGTGATGGGGGGCATGTTGTTTGGACGGAGTCAAGACATAGGCAAAGTGGACGGCATCCAGCACGGCCCAGAGGAGTTCGCATTTGAATTTTAGCGCGGCCACGGCCTGCTCCTGCATCTCGCGGCTTTGACAGCGCTCCAAGGTTACGCGGAGGGCGAAATCGGCGTCGCGCGGCGCTTGCGTCAGCCGGCCACGGAAGTAGCGCAAACCCTCCTCCTTTACCCACGGATAATGTTTTTGGAACGCTGCGATCCGTTTGGACATCAGGTCCGGCGCGAACAATTCCGTAAGGGATGAGGCCATGGCGATGACCCAGTGCCGGCTGCGGCAAAAATTGACATAGGCGTCCACCGCATAGCGGACGCCCGGCAACAATCGTTTTTGTGAAAGCATTTCCTGGCGGGCCAGCCCGACGGCTTCGCCCAGCCGCAGCCATTTTTCGATGCCGCCACTGTCGCCGTCAGTCCCGTCATGATCAAGGATGCGCTGAATCCAGACGCGCCGGATGTCGCGTTCGGGACAGTTCGCGAGAATGACAGCATCTTTGATGGGAATCTGCGTTTGATAATAAAAACGGTTGGCCGCCCATCCCTGGAGTTGATGACGATTCAATTTGCCTTCGTTCATCAAGACATGGAAAGGATGTTTATCATGATAGCTCTGGTTTCCCACGGCTCGAAGCTGTGTCATAAATTCGTCCTCGGACCATGAACGTCCATTGGGGGCGCAGGAGGAATTTTTCATAAATGAATATCCATGCCGTCGAAGGAAATTTCGACACCGGACTTCTCGACCATTTTCCGCTCACGAGACGTTTTTCTCAAAATTGGATTCGAATTGTTTATGTGGGTGTAAATTTTACGCGGAATATCGAGGCCGCGCAACCATTCCAGGCTTCCGTCCGGCCCCCCAATCGGGACGTGTCCCATGTTGCGCGCCGTTCGCCGGGAAAAGCCCGGAGAAATCATTTCGCGGTCCGACCAAAACGTGCCATCCACAACCAGGCAGTCGCAATGCGCGACGAATTCATCCAGTTCTTTTGAAATCGCGGGCAGGCCTGGAAGATAAACCAAACTCCGCCGGCTTTTAACGCCTTCCAAACGAAGGCCAACGACGGTTCCGTGGCTTGGGGAACGCCGGAAGTAGTGCGGCGCTTTTTGCGTCTCCAACTCAAGCGCGGAAACCCGGACTCCGGCCGTCTGAACGGGAAAAGTATTATAATTTACCCGGCAATATTTTTCCAAAGTGGGAAGCAACGGAAAAGACTTCGTCAGCAGATTTTTAACGGCTCCAGTGCAAATCAGCCGCAAGAAGTTGTGTTCGCGCAACGAAAGCAAACCGGCGGCGTGGTCCATTTCCCCATCGGTGAGAATTACCGCAGCAACGGCGGTTCCCCGCAATTTTGTCCGGGGCGCGAAAAGCGGTGGGAAGGAGGCAAACTGATAAGACAGATCGGGCGAGGCGTTGAGCAACAGCCATTGATTGTGAACATCGGAAACAGCGGCGGAGGACTGGGAAAGGAAACGGCCTGCTTTCCGAGCGGCCCGGCAATTGGAACAATTGCAGTTCCACTGGGGGACTCCACCCCCCGCAGCCGAACCGAGGATGCGTATTTGCACGGATAAAAGAATGAACCCGCGCGTGAGCGCGGCCCGCTTATTCAACGATTACAGGCGGGAACTTAGTTGCCGTCGTTGACGTAAGCAGTCACTTCCATACAGAGAGTGATCTCCTCAAAATCAGGTTTCGTCCAGTTCATATTAATTGAATTTAACCGCTTCATTGAAGTTTAAATGGCACAGCGGCGCAATTCAAGAAAATTCGGCTAAATTTTGACTTTAAAAATCTCGCCGGCTTTCAACGATTGGGCGAAAGCGGCCAGCAGTTGCGGGATTCTCTCCAAATCCTTCAAACTGACGACTTCGACCGGCGAATGCATGTAACGATTGGGCAGGCTCACCAGGGCGCTGGCAATGCCACCCCGCGTCCAGAATATCGCATCCGTATCGGTGCCACTGGCGTTCGACATGGCCTGATGTTGCAGCGGAATCTTCCTGGCCAGGGCGACCGCTTCGAGTCGGGCCACCACTTCAGGATGATTGCAACCGCCGTGCGTTATTGCCGGGCCGCGGCCTATCTTGATATCACCGTGCTGCGATTTGTTCACCGTTGGATAATCCGTCGCGTGGGTGACGTCCACCACCAAGGCGATATCCGGTTTGAGTGAATAGGCAATTTGCCGCGCTCCGAGCAACCCCACTTCTTCCTGTACATTTGACACGGCACAAACTTCCGCCCGCAATTTCGACGCGGATTCTTTCAATAACCGCAACGCGTCGGCCACCGCAAATGTGCCGACGCGGTTGTCGAATGCACGGGCGACGGCAAGATCATTTCGGAGCATGTCGAACTCGTCCGTCAGCGTGATTGGATCGCCGACGCGGACGAGCTTTTCAGCTTCCTTTCGGCTGGCGGCGCCAATATCAATGAACAATTCATGAATTTTCGGGGGTTTGGGTTCGTGATCGTCCTCACGGCTCAAATGCGGCGCGATGTTACCCACCACGCCTTTGACGGCGCCGCCGCGCGAAAGAATGGCAACCCGTTGGGCCTTGGTGATGGCAGCGTTTACACCCCCCACCTTGCGGACATAAATAAAACCTTCATCCGTAATGTAATTCACCGTCATGGCGATTTCGTCGGCGTGTGCGGCGAGCATCAGCCGCGGCGAACCGCCCTTGTTCAAAACGGCCACGCAATTGCCGTAGGCGTCCGAAAAAGTTTCTTCTGCGAACGGTTTGACGTAGTCCAGCCAGACCCGTTGGCCGCGGACTTCATGGCCGGACGGACTGGGGGTGTTAACCAGCGTTCGCAAAAAGTTCAAAGGATCCACGCGCATAAATTATGAATTCAACTGAGCCTCTATCTCATTCCTCCATTCTGTGCCGAGATCCTCAAGGGTCCTGCCAGTATGGTCCTTCCAAAAATCGTCAGTGTATTTGTCGTCGCGCAACACGGCGTTCACTTCGGTAACAATGTTCGAATCGTATTTTTCAGTGACCCAGTTTAAAAAATTTGCTGATATGCGATAGCTATCATCGTAATGAGGAGAAAAATTCCTTCCCCGCGTTCGCATCCAGACAATGTCCGCGCCGTGGCTTTGGGGTTCGTATTTGAACCACCGGACATAATCGGCCATTCCCTCGACCAGCCAACTCGGAGCATCCCCGAAATGATATTGCTGAACGACATGCACAGATTCATGCACGAGCGAGCCGACCGCTTCACCGTTCATTTGGTCCCGAATCCATTGTTCACTGACGGAAACGTCCGTGCCGCTGGTGTAGGCCACGCCGTCCATGTCCTTGACGGTAATGGTATAGCTGGTCGGGGCGGTGAAACCGTCGCTGGGGAGCAGCGCCACGATTTTGGGATACCACCCGGCAAGGACGGGCGCGAGCTTGTGCTGCACCCAATCAGTCAAGTCGGGCGCAATGGACGTATCAACGGTTATCGCGCATTTTCCGTCCGCTGTTGTGAACGTGAACGTCTTGGAGGCGCCGGTTGCGGCCCCGGAGGCGTCTTCTTTCAGGATTTCAATGCCGCTGATTTTGGCATTCTGATCGGGACTATCAGGTGTCGCGGCCACGCGGATGTTAATCGTACCGCGGCGATTGGGCCGGACGCCGTGAAATTCCTTGACGAGGGCCTTGTTCATTCCGCCCGCAGCGACAAAAATATCGAAGTTGGTCAGCACGGGCCGGCGGTTGATGTAAATGTTTTCGAGGCGCGTTCCCGCGCCATTGTCAAAGACCTCGGCAAAATGGAGCCGCACCAGATAACGTCCTCTGGGCACCTGGAACGAATAGGTGAAATCATTTCCATAACGTTCACACTGGTAAACACCGGCGGGCGCGGCATTCGATACGCTGGTATCAATGTCCGAATCGGCGGTGTTTTCGCCTCCTTCCTGCATATCGGGGTCGGGAAGGAAATTGCCGATCGCTTCATCGCTGCCGCAGACAACCCGGATGGGAAGCGTCCAATGTATGGTGGTCTGCGTTGCCGACGCCGGCTGGGGAAGGGGGGGATATTGGAAGTTGGCAGGCATCGTTGCCGGCGGACGGTTGGCCGGAGCGCTGCCCCATTCAATATTCGGTTGGGAGCCCATGACGAACCGCAACGTGCCGCCGGAGGTGACTTCGTCGCGAGTGATCCAAGGCCGGGTCAGCGGTTTGCCATTCAGCGTGACGGATTCGACATAGATATTATCGGCGCTATTGTTTTTGGCGACGACGGTGAATGTACGGCCGTGATATTTTTTGTGGTCCAGATGGATGACGGCTTTGCTGACCACCGGGCTGCCGATGGCAAAAACGCCGCTGCCGGGATTCACCGGGTAGAAACCGAGCGCGCTGAAGACGTACCACGCCGCCATCTCGCCGCAATCCACATTGCCCGGCTCGCTGGCAGGCGTGTCTCCGTATAATTGCGTCACGGCCTGCCGCACCCAGTATTGGCTTTTGTAAGGCGCGCCTGCGTAGTCATAGAGATAGGCGATATGGCAGGATTGCTCGTTGCCTCCGACATATTGACCGATCCGGCCGGAGAGATCGGGAAGGTCCGTCTCGATGGTCGAATTGGTCGTAAACAAGGTGTCCAGTTTCTGAATAAAACCATCATCTCCGCCATAGAGTGCAATCATCCCGGGCACGTCCTGCTGGACGGCAAAGGCATATTGCCACGCATCGGCTTCCGTGTATTCGTCGTTGACCATCCCGTTGGGGATGAAAGGCGTGCGCCAACTTCCGTCGGCCTTTCGTCCGCGGAAGAATTGCGTGGTGCGGTCGAAGAGGTTGCAGTAATTCGCGGCGCGCTTGTAGAAATAGGCGGCATCGTCCTGATGGCCGAGGGCCGAGGCCATTTGGGCCAAAGACCAATCGTCAACGGCATATTCCAATGTTTTCGAAGTGGCGGTTCCCCCCGGCGTTGAGGGCACATAACCAAGCGTCTTGTAATCGTTCAAACCATTTCGGTCCTGCATCGCGGTGTCGCGCATTTGCTGGTAGGCGGC
>DATJSQ010000226.1:0-7080 GCA_035503995.1 Verrucomicrobiia bacterium
TCATTCGGACACGCACGCGCGTATGCAGCCCGAAGCCTTCCAACGCAGGACTGCTCAAGCCTTTGAACACCTTGCTTCGTGATCCCAAGAATGGAAACGACCTCGGTAAACGACAAAACCGCTTTTAGAGATCACAGTGACCGAGAAACGACGTGCGAATGCAGCCGCGTTCATCGCGGCATCGAAACCACGCGCCGTCCTCAGCGTAAATCAGCAGTTCGTCAGTAAACATGAGCGCCGTATCTGGGCATAGCGGAAAAGACCCCCGGCAGCTCTCCCAGACAGATCAACGCCAACAGAACAGCCTATCAATCAATGGGTTGGCGAGTGTTCCCAAAAGTGAATGTGTTTGTCCGCTCATCGCCTTGCGTTTCCCGTTTGGACGTGGGAAACTCACAACGCTCAAAAAATGAACATGATAACGTCAAAAATCCGTCAGAAATTGAACTTGCGCGATTTGCCGCGTTTTTCAATGCCCTTGTCATTTAAGTTAGACAATGTTTGTTATGTTTAATAAGACTTGACAAATCTTTGTAAATAGGTAATATCCAGCCAGTATGATAAGGAGTGTTTTAACCGCGGTTTTCGTATCAACGACGGCAATGCTGTCCCTACCCTCATCCGCTGGCGCGATGAATCGCTGGGACGCATTGTCCATGATTGAAAGCGGCAATAATGACCGTGCCGTTGGCCAGCGTGGAGAGGTTTCCCGTTTCCAGATTCTGCCCGCGTTATGGCCGGGTGGAGACCCGCGAAACGAGCAGGAGGCCTTGAGCGCCGCCCGGGCCATCATGCAGGTGCGTCTGGCTCGCTTTGAGAGGACCCATAAGCGACCGGCAAATGACTTTGAGTTCTATGTCCTCTGGAACGCGCCGTGGGACGCCGATCATCCCAGCAAAGCCGTCAGCGAGCGGGCGCGGCGCTTTGCAAACCTCGTTGAAGCCCGCCAAGTGGTGAAGGGTTGACCCTGTAAACATCCAGATACTCATCCACGGTTTTCTCCCAGGAAAAATCGGCTTTCATGGCGTTGCGCCGGAACCGGCGGAGCAACTCCGGCGTTTGATAAAGGACCAAGCCCTTGCGAATGGCCTTGGCCAGGGCGCGCGAGGAAAGCTCACGGAACTTGATTCCATTGGCGCGCTCGGGGTCCTCTTTGAGATCAATCACACTGTCGTCCAAACCGCCCGTGGCGCGGACAATGGGGATGGCGCCGTAACGCAGGCTGTACATCTGATTCAGGCCGCTCGGCTCGAAACGTGATGGCATGAGATAAAAATCGCACGCGGCTTCAATGCGGTGGGCCAACGCTTCGTTATAGCCCACGCGGACCACGACTTTGCGGGGGAACCGCCGCGCCAACTCATGGTAACCGCGCTCGTACACCGCGGCGCCGCTCCCCAGGAGCACAAATTGCATCGTTGCGCTCAACATTTCCTCCAGCGCGCCGAGTTGGATGTCCACCCCCTTTTGTTCCGCCAGCCGGGTCACTGTGGCAAAGAGCGGGGTCGTCTTGGCCGGCGGCAGGCCAAGCTCTTCTTGCAATGCGAGCTTGTTGGCCGTTTTTCCCGCCAACCGCGCCGCGGAATAAGGCTTGGCCAGAAATGGATCGGACGCCGGGTTCCACTCGTTGTAGTCCACACCGTTGAGAATTCCGAGAAACGAATTCTGCCGCTGGCGCAACAGGCCGTCCAATCCGCAGCCGAATTCTTCCGTCATGATTTCCCGGGCATACCGCGGGCTGACGGTGGTGATGAAATCGGCCAGCGCAACTCCAGCCTTGAGGCAATTCACATGCCCGTAAAATTCCGACGTCTCCATCGTAAAAAACTCCGGCGGGAGGTTCGTCAGCGTAAACACGCTTGCGGGAAATATTCCCTGATACGCCAGGTTATGGATGGTCAGGCAGCAGCGCGGCGGGTTCCCCCACCCTTCACTTCGTTGCTGATGCAAAATCAGCGCCGGCACGAACCCCGTCTGCCAATCGTGAACATGAACGACCTCCGCCCGCCAGGGAAGATAACGCGTGAGATGGACCACGCATTTCGAGAAAAAGATGAAGCGTTCCGCATTGTCCGGGTAGCCGGCATCGTCCTCATTATAGATGCCCGCCCGGTCGTAAAATTCCTGCCGGCGGATAAAATAAACCGTCAGATTTTTTTCCGGTTCGAGCGAATACAATTCCGCCTGGCAGCGCCCCGCGCCGAGTGGAAGATCAAACCACCAGTCCACGCGCTTGACCGCTGGAAACCGTTGCTCGATTCCGCGGTAGAGTGGCGTGACAATGCGGACCTCGTGGCCGGCGCGCGCCAATGCCCTGCCCAGGGCGCCGACCATATCGGCAAGACCGCCCGTTTTGGAATAGGGATGCACTTCACTGCTGGCCAGGAGAATTTTCATCCAGAATGATCAATCGGGCGGCCGGTTCGTCTCATGTTTTCAGGCAATGCGGTCGGTTTTCAAATACGGCTGCAGCGGCCCCGGCACCAGCACGCTCCCGTCCGCCTGCTGGTGCGTTTCAACCAGCGCCACAAACAATCGCGCCAGCGCCGTGCCGCTTCCGTTAAGAATATGCGGGAATTTATTCTCGCCGCCCTCGGTTTTGAAACGTAAATTCATCCGGCGCGCCTGAAACTCCTCGCAGTTGGAACAGCTCGAAACTTCGAGATAGCTCCCCTGCCCCGGCGCCCAGACCTCCAGGTCATAGGTCTTGGCGCTGGGAAAGCCCATATCGCCCGTGCAAAGCAAAATCACGCGATAGTGCAGGCCGAGCAATTGCAGGACCCTTTCCGCGTCCGTGACCATCTTCTCCAGCTCGTCATAGCCGTTTTCCGGCTGGACGATTTTAATCAATTCCACCTTGTCGAACTGGTGGACGCGAATCATGCCGCGAGTGCCCACGCCCGCGGCGCCGGCTTCACCGCGAAAGCACGGCGTATAGGCGCAATAATAGACCGGCAGATTTTTTCCCGGCAAAATCTCCTCGCGATGAATATTGGCTACGGGCGTTTCGGCGGTTGGAACCAGATAGAGTTTGCCTAATTTCTCCCGGTCATCGCCTTCGGCCACACCATAATACTGGTCCCGGAACTTCGGAAACTGGCCCACCCCTTCCAGGCAGTGCGGGCCGACCATGAACGGCGGCGAAACCTCCGTGTAACCGTGGCCGACGTGCAGATCAAGTAGAAATTGAATCATCGCCCGCTCCAGCCGGGCGCCCCAATGGGTGTAAAGCAAAAATCCGCTGCCGGAGAGCTTCGCTCCGCGCGCGAAATCCACCAGCTTGAGAGTTTCACAGAGTTCGACGTGGGTCCTGGCCTTGAAGTCTAAATTCTTTTTTTCGCCGTGGAGGCGAATGACGGGATTGTCCTCCGCCGATTTTCCAATTTTGACAGATTCATGCGGCAGGTTGGGCAGATGCAGCATCAATGCGCCGAGGGCGGTTTCGGTCTGCGCAATTTCCCTGTCCAGGACCGCGATTTTGTCACCCAGGCTTTTGGTTTCAGCTTTTTTTTCCCCGGCTTCGGCCGTTTTTTTTTGTCCCATCAGCGCGCCGATTTCCTTGGAGACACGGTTGCGTTGGGCTTTGAGCGATTCCACTTCCGCGAGGATTTTCCGGCGCTGTTCATCCAATTTGAGCAATTCATCAATTTTGGCCTCATCCCCTGCCCCACGAGTCGCCAGACGCTGCCGCACGTAATCGGGTTTTTCACGGATTAACTTGATGTCGAGCACCGGGAAATTATAGGAATAGAACCGTTTGCGGCAAGATTCAACCTTTGGCTGCCGTTTAGGGTGAGGCTTGGGACGATCTCGCTTCACAGGAGAGAATTTATCCCGTTAGGGATAATTGGAAATAGCCCGGCATCTCAATGCCGGGACCCGATCCCCGGTGGGACAGAAGTCCTGAAAGGACGGCTGGAATCACCCCCCGACTGACATCCATATCCGCCGTAAAAAACGAACAAAACCAAACGGTTGAAGAAATTTGTCTCACACCCTTTTTTCCTGTCATTCAGCACAATGGATATTCGTGAAGGATGCGGACGGAATCAGACGACGCATACCAATCGCCCTCAACCAGTTGCAACGAACGGACGCGCGTTTTGCCAAAGTCGGTGCGGCGGTGCGCCTTCAGCAACATCTTGAGGGCTTGCCAGTCAGGCTGGGGATTGGAGAGACGGACAACGGTCAGGTGTGCCGCGACGAGCTTATAACGGCGGTCCAGATTGTTGGCCAGACGGTTTTGCGAAAGGGCATCGCGTAAATCGCCTCGCAACTTCGACAAGGCGCCACCGATCGGAAAGCCTTGAACCATGATCGCATCCGGTGAGGCCGTTACGCCGCGGAATGCCAGCGAAAATGCCCGACGCTTGTCCAGTACCGTATCCAACAGCGCCAAATACTCCGGCAGTCTTCTTGCACAGATCTGCCAACGTTCCGAGCCGGGAATGACCGATAATACGGTGAGGTGAAACTCTGACGAATGATAAAAATGCTGAGATGGCGCCGCCGTCGCAATTTCATCCAAAACTTTTTTGACCTTCAGGCAAACCCGCGAATCGGGCCGGGCTATCAATGTAATTCCCCTCCGCTTGTCCCCTGCCCTGTTTTTCAAGAACGGATCAAGGCGCGGTGCTCCCCTGTCGAAGGCCGCCTCAGCCTCTTCCCACAGCTCTTGGTAAACTTCCTCCTCTCGATTTAATCCGCCGGCCATGATTCCAATTCTGATTGCAATTGTTCCATGGGCAAGCCGACGACGTTGCTGAAGGAACCCGAAATTTCGGAGATGACAAACTCCCCATGCTCCTGAATGGCGTAGGCCCCCGCCTTGTCCAGGGGATTGACCTTCGCCAGGTATTCGTCAATTAGCTCCGGCGTCAGCGCGCGAAACACCACGTCGGTGCTGGCCGCAAAAATCCGCTCATGATGCGGTCGCAGATGAATCAGGCTCACTCCGGTGACCACCTGGTGCGTCCGCCCCTGCAATTGGAGCAGCATTTTTTTAGCCTGCCCCAGATCCGCCGGCTTTCCGAAAATCTGATGGTCCACGAAAACCAGGGTGTCCGCGGCGAGGACCAGGGCATCGGGAATTTTCTTGGCCACCGCCCGCGCCTTGCGGTGGGCATTCAACTGGCAAAGCTCGAGCGGAGACAAATAATCGTCAATAATCTCCGGCGCGTCGCTCGGGACAATTTCAAACTCCAACTTCATTTGCTGGAGCATTTCCGCGCGGCGCGGCGATGCCGAGGCCAAAATCAATGGCGGCAGTTTCACGCAGCCAATTTATTCGCTAATCCCAAATTGTCGAATGCTGAAAATTGAAAACTTGAAACCGGCGATTTGAAGCTCGAAACTGGCTTTGTGCAACGCAACCGCCGCATCGTCAACATCGCGCTGATCGGTTTTATGGGCACGGGCAAGACTTCCGTCGGAAGGCTGGCAGCCGAACAACTTCACTTCAATTATCTCGATACGGATGAGATGATCCAGGCCGCCACGGGCAAAACAATTGCGGAGATTTTTTCGCGCGACGGCGAGCCGGCATTCCGCGCGTTGGAGGAGAAAATTGTCGCTGAACTTGCCGCCAAAACCAGGACGGTGATTTCCGCCGGCGGCGGCCTGCCGGTCAACCCCGCCAATCTCGCCGCCCTCAAGACCCACGCCCTCGTCGTCTGCCTTTGGGCGTCGCCGGAAAAAATCTGGGAACGCGTCAGAAACCAGACCCATCGCCCCCTCCTCCACGATCCCAATCCGCAGAAAAAAATCGCCGAACTTCTCGCCGTTCGCGAGCCATGTTACAAACAAGCCGACGTCTTGCTGAATACGGAATTACGGTCGTTGCGCGAGGTGGCGCAGCAGGTCGTCCATCAATTCCGGCTTGAATCCGCGTCCTGATGAATGAGCCAATCCGCCAGCGCGCAATGGAATTGGGATTTGACGAGTGCCGCTTTACTTCGATTGAGCCGCCGGAAAGCGCGCCACAACTCAAAAAATGGCTCGCGGGTAAAAACTTCGGCGAAATGTCCTGGCTGGAACGAAACGTGGAAAAGAGAGTTGACCCGCGAAAAGTTTTAACGGGCGCCAAAAGCGTTATCAGCCTGGCGGCCAGTTACGCCAGGGAAGGAGGAAGTCAGATTCGCGACGGCCACGGCGTGATCGCCCGCTATGCGCGGTTTGACGATTACCACGACATTCTGGGCGCGCGATTGAAATTACTCGCGCAATTCATTAATGAGTTGAAGGGCGCGGATACCCGCTCGCTCTGGTATGTGGACACCGGCCCGATTTTGGAACGCGATTTCGCCCGGCGCGCCGGCGTGGGGTTCGTCGGCAAACACACCAACCTCATCAGCCGCCGGTTCGGCAACTGGATTTTTCTCGCGGAAATTTTGACGACGCTCGAACTGGCGCCCGACCCACCGGAAAAAAACCATTGCGGCAAATGCGCCCGCTGCATCGCGGCCTGCCCCACCCACGCCATTACCGCGCCTTTCGAATTGGACGCCCGCCGTTGTATCTCGTATTTGACAATTGAACTGAAGGGCGCAATTCCCATGGAATTCCGCCGCGCCATCGGCAATCGCATTTACGGGTGCGACGACTGCCTGGCCGTTTGCCCCTGGAACCGTTTCGCGCGCGAGGGCAGTCTGATGAAATCGCACGCGCGAAAGGATTTGGAACAGCCGGAGCTGATCGAGTTGCTCTCCCTGGATGATAAGAATTTCAAAACGCGTTTCACCGGCTCCCCGATATTGCGGACGAAACGCCGCGGATTCTTGCGGAATGTCTGCGTGGCGCTGGGCAATACCGGCAACGCCTCCGCCCTGCCCGCTTTGGAAAAAGCGTCCCATGATACCGAGCCGTTGATTGCCGAACACGCGCGTTGGGCGATTGGGGAGATTGAAAATAAAAGAAAAACATTCCCTTGAAACCCTCACTGGTTCCTCGACGTTTATAATGGGTAAAACATCTAACGTGCCTTTGGCGTGTCGCGGAGCGACACTGGAAATTAGCCAGACACGGAGTGTCTGGAAAGGCAAAACAGTTTGCATCCGTCCCGGCAGGGACGGGGGAAATGCC
>DATJSQ010000227.1:0-17157 GCA_035503995.1 Verrucomicrobiia bacterium
CAGGTTGAACACGTCCTCCTCCAGATTCGCGCCCGTGCAGGTGATGAGATGCACCTTGTCGCGCCGGATCATCTCCGCGAGCGAAAGCCCCAGTTCGGCGGTGCTCATTGCGCCGGCGAGGCAAATCATCATCCGTCCCCCTTCGTCCAGGTGCTTCACGTAGGCATCCGCCGCATCCACCAACGCAGCCGCGTTAAAGTGCCGGTAATGACGCCGGATAAATTGTGAAATGGGTCCGCTCTTCGTCTGTTTGATCTTGGCCATAAAAGGAGAGCCAGAGTCGCAGACTTGCGGAGAAAATTGAAGAAGATTTTATTTCAGCAACAACAATCCGGGCAGGGCCAGCGAAAGTTCGCCGCGAACGTTGGGGTATTTCACCCCGGTGGCCACGTTGTTCGTGCAGGTGACGTCATTGACACGGAAGAGCGCCTCGCCGCATTGATTGCCGCTGATGTTCTCGAAGGAATTGTCAACGCAATCGGTCTGCGACCGCCCCACGCTGCTTTCCCCGACATTTTCCGCCATGAACACCCCGTAAGTATGGCTGCCCCGGATGGAAATATTGCGAAACTGGTTATCGTGGCTCCAACGCATGAAAATGCCCAGGTCATTGTTCGAGAGCACTGCGGTGTCAATGACGTTATGGCCGAAATTGCCGTCGAGCGAAATGCCGGCCCCGTCGGCATTGTCGTGCAGGTTAAGGCGTGAAAAGGTGCAATTGGCCGTCATAAAGCAGGCGAGGCCGTCGAATTCGTTGTCGAAGGAATTCAAATTCCGCACCAAGAGCCGCCGCGTATTGAGCGTGGTCACCAATCCCCCCGAACGGCAACGCGCCGTTGTCACATTTTCGATAACGGAATCACTGACGTTCTGCACCGTAATGCCGTTATTTCGGATTTCGGAGCCTTCGCCTTCCAGCCGCCATGTCTCACGCTGCTGATGCGCGCGGTTGCCATCAATGAACAGGCCGCTCACCCGCAAATGGCTCACATGCCGGGGATCGTTCACGGGTTCGCCCATGATAATCACCGGGCAATTGGCATCGTCCGCAAGAAATAAAACGGTGGTATCGCCGGCGCCGCGGAGGGCCAGGCCGTTGCGGTTCAACATAATCGGTCGCGTCACGACAATTTTCCCAGCCGGCAAATCCACTTCGCCGCCGGCTGCGGGCAACGAATCCAAGGCCTCCTGGATTTTGGCCACCGTCGCGCCCGCCGACAGCGTGACGAGCGCCGAGGAACCCGCGGCAGACGGGTCTGCCGCCAATGTTGCCGTGGCAAACGCGAGTGAAAATGCGACCGGCAAAATACGCCAGCGCGACTGCCAAATGATACGACTCGACCGACGAACCATCTTATGAAACTGCCTGTTAATCATGTTCTCATTCGCAGGGCCACTACCTGTGTGAACCCGGCACTTCATATTCACCCATGCCCCTAAAATTGCCAAACTTTTTTTCAGATTTTTCGAAAATTTTTTGTCGGAAAAACTTACAATTGTGGTGTATCTTTTTAGTTATGCGGGAAAGACATCCCTCTTAACCTCCCGATCATCTCGCTTTTTCCGCTTTCGCTTTTTGCCCTCCGCGTTCCTCCATCTTCTATCCCCGATCTTCCAACTTCTCGTTTGGCCCGACCGCCGTTATCACGACATAATTTTTTTTGCCCTTCCGCAACAGCAAATGCCTGCCAAACATCAAATCATTTATTGTCACTGGCCGCTGAAAACGCGTTTCCCTGACGTTGTTGATGTTCACCCCGCCGCCCTCGATGTCCTTTCGCGCCTGGCCTTTGGACGGGGACAGGCCCGCGGAGACCAGCAGTTCGACCAGCGGCATTCCCGCACCATTCAATTTCTGTTTCTCAATTTGTTTTGTCGGCGCCTCACCGACAATTTCATTGAAGGTGGTCTCGGAAATGCCTTTCAAATCGCCGCCGAACAAAATCTCGCTGGCGCGCATGGCTTCCTGCGTGGCGCTCGGGCCGTGAATCAAGTCGGTCACGGATTTCGCCAGCGCCTTATGCGCCTCGCGCGCGCCGGGATTTTCCGTGTGCCCTTTCTCCAAAGTTTCGATTTCCTCCCGCGACAGGAACGTGAAGAATTTCAAATAACGGACCACGTCGCGGTCGGCGGTATTGATCCAAAACTGGTAAAAGCGGTAAACGCTGGTGCGCTTCGGATCCAGCCAGACCGCGCCCGCCTCGGTCTTGCCGAATTTTGTCCCGTCGGCGTTGGTGATGAGGGGCAGGGTGAGGCCAAAAACGGTCCTCGCCAACTTTTTCCGGCACAGATCGATGCCGGCGGTGATGTTGCCCCACTGGTCGCTGCCGCCGATTTGCAAGTCGCAGTTGTGGTCCCGGGCCAACACCATGAAATCGAACGCCTGCAAGAGCATGTAGCTGAATTCGGTGTAGCTGATGCCCGTCTCGCGGTCTTCCATCCGCGCCCGGATGCTCTCCTTGGCCACCATCTGGTTGACGGAAAAATATTTTCCGATGTCCCGCAGAAAATCCAGGAACAGAACGTCCCGCGTCCAGGCGGCGTTGTCCACCAATTGGGCCGGATTTGTTTTGGTGTCGAAATCCAGCAGCCTGGCCAGTTGCACTTTCACGCCGGCGATATTGCGATTCAATAATTCCCGCGTGAGCAATTGCCGCTCCTGCGTTTTGCCGCTGGGATCGCCAATCGAACCCGTCGCGCCCCCGGCGACGGCGATGGGAAAATGCCCGATCAACTGAAATCGCCGCAAGGTCAGGAGTGGGACCAGACTCCCGACGTGGAGACTGTCCGCGGTGGGATCAAAACCGCAGTAAAGCGTGATCGGCGCGGAGGTTTTCTTTTCCAGTTCCACCGCATCGGTGCAATCGGCGACGAGGCCGCGCCACCTGAGTTCTTCGAGGATGCTCACCCGCGCAGCATAGATTGCCCAGGGGCGAATGCCAATTTGAATTCACTCCCCGCAGGTTTGCGGACAGCGGATCGGCCCGGCCCGCCATCGCGCAGCGACGGGGGCAAACCGCGGCGAATCCGGCACGCGACGGACATTTTGGAGGAAGCTGTTATAGGCTCGTGTCAGGAATCTGAAAGAGAGAGGATGAGCAGGATTTCACCACTTTATCCTTTAGACTTCAGGCTCCGGACTTTAGTTTGGCGCGATGTCACAGATGCTCAAATCCTCCGGCGCCATGGCCACCGCCACGCTTACCAGCCGCGTATTGGGCATGGTGCGCGAGATGGTTTATTCCCGGTTCATGGGCGTCAGTTGGGTGGCGGGCGCATTCGTTTTTGCCTTTCTCGTTCCGAATCTGTTCCGGCGGTTGCTCGGCGAAGGAGCGTTGACGGCGGCGTTCATTCCGATTTTCAAGGAAAAGGAAAAAACGCACGGTGAACGTGAAATGTGGCGCGCGGCCAATGCCGTCATTTCGGGCCTCGTCATTTCGGCCTCGGTCATCATCGCGCTTTCCATGCTGGGGATTTCGCTTGCGCTGGCGGGCCATCACTTCGCCGACAAAACCGAACTTATGTTGCGGCTGCTGCGCGTGATGTTTCCCTACGTGCTGCTGGTTTGCCTGGCGGCGGGGTTCATGGGCATGCTCAACGCGCGCGGTCATTTTTTCATTCCCGCCATGGGTGCGACCATGCTCAACGTGGTGATGATCGCGTCGGTGCTTTGGCTGGCGCCAAAGTTCGGCCTGGCCCTGCCAAAAGATCAAAGATTGCCCGTGCAAATTTTCGCCCTGGCCTACGGCGTCCTGGCCGCAGGAGTCGCGCAGGCGGCATTTCAATTGCCCACGCTGTGGCATGACGGCTTTCGTTTTCAATGGGTGCCGCCCTGGCACGACGAAACGGTGCGCCGCGTCATCGTCAAAATGATTCCCGGCGCCATCGGCGTGGCCGCCTTTCAAATTAACGTCACCCTCGTGCAGGTCATAGCATTTTACATTGATCCGACGATTAACGCCTCGTTCAACTATGCGGTGAGGCTGATGGAATTGCCGCAGGGAATGTTCGGCATTTCTCTGGCGACCTATCTTCTGACGACATTGAGCGCCCTGGCGGTGGAAAAGGATTACGACGGTTTTCGCGTCACTTTGGGCAGCGGTCTGGGGACGATGCTGTTTGCCAACCTGATTGCGAGCGTCCTGCTGCTGGCGCTGGCCGAACCGATTGTGCGCCTGCTTTTTCAAGGGGGGGATTTCGGGGCGCACGCGACGCGGGAAACCACGTTCGCGCTGGCCTGTTTGGCGCCGGGACTGGCGGCCTTTTCCAGCGTCAACATCCTGGCACGCGCCTTTTACGCCTTGGGCGACACCAAGACGCCGATGATGATCAGCATCGCCTGCCTGGTCCTGAATCTGATATTGTCGTCCCTGCTTGTGGTTCAATTGCGGCAAGGGGGCCTTGGAATTGCCAATACCGTTACCTCCGGTTGCAACGTCCTTTTGCTGCTGTTCGCGTTGAGGAAAAAATTGGGCAAACTGGAAATGGGCGCGTTGGGGAAAGATTTGCGGTGGCTGGTTGGGATTGCTGTTCTCTCGGGAATTGCGGCATGGTTCGGCTGGCGATATTGGGAAGACGCACTGGGTCACGCGACCATTCCATTGAGGATTGGCGCCGTCTTTGTGCCGGCCATCGCCGCGGGAGTCATCTATTGGGGCGCCGCGCTGGCCCTTAAAATTCCCGCAGCCGGTGAAATGATGGCGTTTGTGCTGGCAAAGCTGAAACGGACTTGACTGCCGTTGCCACGCCACGGCAGGGAGTTAGTTCAAAGCCCTTGTCAACGCGACGATTCCCATCCATCCGTTTTGACCGAATCTCGATTTGAATTTTTCGGCGAGTGATTCGGCCGCCGTCGTGTTTTCGGCAATGGCAAACGTTGTGGAACCGCTGCCGGACATCAGCGTGGCCAGCGCGCCGTTTGCCGCGAAAAATTCCTGATAGAGCTTCAGAACGGGGAATTTTTCAAACGCGGGTGCTTCAAGCGAATTGAAAAAGCCGCCGGCGGCGCCAGGCCAATCATTGGCGCGCAGTTTTGCAATCAACTCACCCGCCCGCCCGGGCCGTCCATTCAGCGCTTCGGGGAACCGCGCCAGATTTTGATAGGCCCATGGCGTGGAGATGCCGAAGCCGGGATGAATCAGCAGAAACGCCTTGCCGTCCAAGGCCGGAAATTCGTCAAGCGGCCGGATTTTTTCGCCGCGGCCCAAGGCCAACGCCGGCTTGCCTTGCAGAAAGAAAGGAACGTCCGAACCGAGCGCGGCGGCGATTTCCTGAAGGTTTTCCGACGCGAGCGGCGCATCAAACAATTCATTGAGCGCCAGCAATGTGGCGGCCGCATTGCCGCTGCCGCCGCCCAGCCCGGCCGCCAGCGGGATTTTCTTCCGCAAATGGATTTTGACGCCGTTGGAAATCTTCGCGGCCGCGAAAAATTTTTCCGCCGCGCGAAAAACCAGATTGCGGGAATCGGTGGGCAGGGTTTTCTCGCTACATGACAGGCGGATTCCGGTTTCGCAGCGCTCGAACGCGAGTTCATCGCAGAGATTCACCGGTTGCATGATGGTTTCGAGTTCGTGGAACCCGTCGCCGCGCCGTCCGAGGATGTTAAGCAGCAGGTTGACCTTGCAGGGTGATTTTTTATTCAGCGGCACGATGGCGCATCAATAAACAAGGCGTTGGAGCGAAATTCCGGCGCTCCAACGCCTTAACGGTTCAACCATCCAAATCAATTGTTAAACACATTGAAACGGCTGCCGGGGAACCACGGCGCGGCGTCGCCGTCGGGGAAGCCCATAAACGTGTCGGTGTCGAACGTGCTGTCGGAAATCAAGCGGGGCTTGTAGCTGTCCGGATAAACCGGCCAGGGCGCGAAGTAATTGGTGAAGACGGGGCCGTAGGGCGGAATCGGCGCGGTGACTAATTCATAAACGCCCATTCCGGTCCGCGCCAGCGAGCGGTTCAAGCCGCGGATAAATCCGACGGTATAACCTTCGCCGGGGGAATCGAAGATGGCGGTTTGTTCGATGCTCCGCCGCATTTCACCCATGCGGACGACTTCAAAGGTGTTGTCCATGCCCAGGCCGAATTTTTCTTCCGGCCCGGCGCAGCCGGCTGTGAACATGGCGGCGATGGAAAGAACGGAAAGAAAGACAGTGGCGCTTCGCATAATCTTAATCGTTAAGAGGAGCCTACCCGGATTTTTGATTTTGTAAAGCGCGTTTTTGGGGAAAATGAAAATTGAAAATCAGGGGGCGGCCGCTACTGGTCAAACGGCAATGGGAGGAGGGGGCCCCGGGAAAAGGCGCCGGCACGGCGCCGGGGCGACGCAGGTGCTACGAGAGGCCCCACCGCCAGTGCATTCTTGGCCAGGCATATTCCCAAGCCATCCAAAGTAAGGTGGCCAACGCCAGAAGGATGGCCAAGCCGAGCCAAAGCGTGCGCCGCGCCTTGTTCCGGTCCGGTTGGTCCCAATACCACGCGACCCAAACGGTGGCTTCATACAGCAAATAAAGGGGAATTGCCATGGTAATTTGCGTAAAGACCTCGGGCGACGTAAGGAGCGCACCCAGGATGAGGTTAATAACGACCATGTAACGCCACATCCCTCGCAGGCTCCGATAACTCAAAATCCCCAGCTTGACCAGGGTCAAAAGGACCACCGGCAGTTCAAAGCCGATTCCCATTCCCAGCATGAATCGGCAGACAAAACTGATGTAATCCTCCGCCTGCCATTGGAAAGCGCCGAAACCGAGCCAGTTGGAATACATCTGCGACGCCGCCAGCGCCAGCGGCATGAGCACAAAGTAGCAAAAGGACACGCCCGCGACGAAAAGGCCGCCGCCAATCAAAACCGCCCGATAGACGTATTTGCGCTCCCGGAATTTCAAGGCGGGAAAGACAAAGGATGCCACAAAATAAAAGATGAAAGGCCCTGCCAATACAATTCCCGCGTAAAACGCCACCTGAAACGCCACAAAAAAGCCGGCCGCAGGGCTTAAATTGATCAAATTAACGTCCATCCGCTGGGCCGCGGCAATCGCCTGGGCGTCATTCGTGACGCGCCAGCCGAGAATTTGATTGGTGCCCAGCGTTATTGGCTCGATTTCCACGGAGACAAACCGGTTGGTGCCGAGGTCCGCCATTTTCTGCTGCTCCGGAGAAAGCTGAAAATTGCCGAGGTGATTGGTGCCGAAACTGACTATGGCAATTTGATTGGTGCCGCCAAAATGCATCGGCGCGTGCGTTAGCGGCCATCGAAGGATTTTGACGACGTAATTTCCGCCTGCGAGGCAGACCAACATCGCCAAGCCGAGCGTCACGAGGCTCTTGATAAGGACCCAGCGAAAATCTTCGAGATGTTCGAGAAAGCTTTTGACCGGCCCGCCTTCGGACTCGTCTTCCTTATCAACAGGATCGGCGGCCATGCGGGATTGATTTCGCCGTCAGGCTTTGGGCGGATTGGCTGCTTGGGGAACGGTTTGGGCTGGCTGGCTGGCAGCGATCTTATTTTGCTGCGCCGGCTTGTCTTCAGCGGCGTTTTGAATTTCCTCGGTCACTTCCCGGGTGGCCTTCTTGAATTCCTTCACGCCCGTGCCCAGGCCCTTCATAAATTCCGGAATTTTCTTCGCGCCGAACAAAACCAATACCGCCGCGCAAATCACAATGATTTCCGTGGCACCAAAGCCAAATGCTGCAAGCATTGTATTCATAACTCTTAATTTTCTTAACTTTTATTGAGCCTTAGTAACATTACGCCCGTTCCCAAAAATAGTAAAGCGCTAAAAAATCACGACGCTGGCACCGCATGAGAGACTTTTATCGCTCCCGCGAACCAAAAATTCATTTAGAGACTCCTAACGTCGTCTCCTACGAAACAAGGTTACATTGCGGCTTTTGGATGCAACAGCACGAAATCGTCACGGCGGTTTTGCGCCCAGGCCTGTTCGTCATGGCCGGGATCCACCGGTTTGTCCTTGCCGTAACTGATGGTGCGGACGCGCATCGGGTCCACGCCCAATTTAGACAATGCTTCACGCGCGGCCAGTGAGCGGCGTTCGCCGAGCGAGCGATTATATTCCTCGGTGCCGCGCTCGTCGCAATTGCCTTCGATGAGGAGTTTGGCGTTCGGGTCGGCAGCCATGGCCTCGGCTACAGCCTGTAGCTTCGGCTGGTCATCGTCACGAATCACCGCGCTGTCAAAGGCAAAATGAATCGTGTCGGCCGCCAGCGCGTCGCGGTCTTGGTTATACTGGCTGAGGTCCCAGCCATTTGCGGTTGGAATAGTTCCCGGGGGCATCTGGTTTTCGCCAACTTGTCCATTTGGCGGCATTGGCATCGTGTTCAAATTGCTTTCTTCCGGCACGGGTGGGGGCGTTGTGCTGGGAATGTGAGTGATGCCAACCGGTTGATGGCGGCAGCCGGTGGAGGCGAGGGTAATCGCCAGGGTGAACGCCAGCGCGTAAATAGTTTTATTTATTTTCATATTTTTGTCTCGGGTTGATTTTTCGTTACAAATTCAGTTTATTGCTGCCATGCCGGCTCGGAATCGCTTCCCGAAATTCGGCTAATATCCTTGTATTGTTTGGTGAATACGTCAAGCACAGACAACACTTGCTCGTAATCAATGCCGTGGCTGTAAATCAGCGTCCTGGAATTGGGGGACCATGACGGGGCCTGCCCTCGCACCAGGACGATCGGCGGCGCGCTGCCGTCGGCTGGCATGACGCAAATATCGAATTCACCCATTTGCGATGTGAACGCGATCCATTTGCCATTCGGCGACCAGTCCGGCTCCGTGGGATTCAGCGCTCCGGGCGTCGGCACGCGCTGGACCGGCCCGCCCTCGGCCGGCACCTTGGCCAACGTGCGCCGCCCGTTAATCTTGGTCGCGAATAGAATCCATTGGCCGTCCGGCGACCAGCACGGCGAGGAATCTTCGATGTCCGAGGTCATCCGCTTGAAACTCGAACCGTCGGAGTTGCAGGTCCATACTTCCGGCCAGCCGCTGCGGCTCAAAATCATCGCCACCCGCGAGCCATTTGGCGACGGCGCCGCCTTGTCGTTCAAGCCGGAAAATCCCGCGAACACCCGTCGTTCGCCCGTGCTTAGGTTGTGATAAAAAATGTCCGGGTTGCCGAGCTTATAGGACGTGTAATACAGGGCCAACCGGTCCGGGACCCACGCCGGGGCGGCTACAATGGCGTCGTCTGACGTCACCGGCTCCGCATTGTAACCGTCGTAATCGGAGACGTAGATTTCGCCGTTGCCGTTGGGCCTTTGGGCTTTGAAGGCGATTTTGGTTTGCGCGATTCCATTTTGACCGGTGATGGTTTTCACGATGTCATCGGCAAACGCATGGGCCTGGCGGCGCAAGCTCGAGCCAACGTAACTGCGTGAGAGGAGGTTCTTCTTCGCAAAATTATCCGTGACATACCCGATGACATTTCCGGAATTGCTTCCGCTGATTGTATATTGCGCTGCGTCCGGTGAGACAAAACTGAAGCCCTGGACATAAAGGTCGAATTTCAGAACACGCTCGGTCTCGCCGCTGAAGCCCGCCAGCGCGACCGGAATCGGTTTAGTCATACCGACGACATTGATTTCGTTTTGAATGTTGATTTCCTGCTGGCCGCGCGAACATTGAATCGCAACGGCCAATAAAAAAACCGGCAAATAAATATTCAAAAAGGCATGATTTTTCATTCGAGCATCCGTTTGGCTTTGAGGTTGAAGTTGATGATATAATTGCGCGGTTTTGCCGTCGTTCCCTCCGGGAACGGCGCGATAAACGTGACGCGGTCCAAGGTTCTCTGCACGGAATCGTCGGTATTGGCGTCACCGGACGGGGCAATGATTAGCGCGGAGATGACCGTGCCGTCGCTGGCAATTGTCACGCTGACCTTGGTATTGGCTTCATCGCTGGCCGTGTTATCGGGTGGAATCCATGCCTGCTCGTACACGCTTTTCACCACCGCGGCATAATTGGCATAGGCCACGCTGCTGGTGCCCGGCATGTCAATTTTTGTCGCCGAAGATAAATCTTGGCTCAAGCTGGTGATTGCCTGGTTAAGCGCCTTGGCGTCGTTCCGCGTATTCTCCGGCCGGAAATACCGCGGCGCGGCGCGCGTCACCAATTGCGTATTGACGACAATTTTGTGCGGCTGGCTTTCGTCCGCCTGCGGCGCGGGTTGGACAGGCTCGGGCTTTGGCGCGGGCGTGAAAAACTTTTTCAATTCATTTTCAAACGTCGGCTTTGGCGCCGGGGCCGGTTGCACGGGCTTCGGCACGGGTTGGACCGGCTGCGGTGGCGGTGGTTGGGAAACGGTCACCGGCTGCGGCGGTGGCGGCGCGGCCGCCTTAACCCCGCTCATGAACGCGGCGTCAATCAAATTGGCCGGAATCACATCGAGCACCGGCAAATTATCGTTCTTCGGTTCCCGATTAAAAAATGCCGGGCCAAACACCAAAATGGCCAGCAGCAACAGGTGAAGACCCGCCGTGGCGATGACACATTTTTTTTGCAGGCGATTCATGGTTGGACGGGAGCGGTTCGGAGGGAATAGTGGGTGATCCCGTTGCGCTGGCAGCCGTCCATGACCGCCGCGACATTCCGGTAAGGCCCATCTCCATCCGCGCGGATATAAACGATAATGTTCGGGTTTTCCCGATAGTCCGCGGCCAACTGCTGCGTCAATTGCCCCAGGCTCATCCGCCTTCTGTCGAGCATATAAACGCCCGTTTCGCTGATTTCCACAGTGCGGATATTGTGGGGATTGATGGTTTTGTCCGGCGTGCCGTTGGCCCTGGGCAGTTTCAAATCCAGCCCCTTTTCCAACAGCGGCGTGGTGATGACGAAAATGATCAACAGCACGAACGCCAGGTCCAACAGCGGCGTGATGTTGATTTCACTCAACGTCACCAGATGACTTCGTTGTGAAAATCGTCGCATGTCAATTATTCATCCTGCAAAAATTCCGATTCCATTTTGGAAACCAGTTCCTGCGCGAAATTGTCCAAGCCCACCGTGAATGCGCGCAAGTTATGCACCAGCCAATTGTAGCCGAACATCGAGGGAATCGCCACCAGCAGTCCGGCCACCGTGGTGATTAAGGCGGCGGAAACGCCCGGGGCCATCGCGGCCATCGTGGCCGCGCCTTGCTGCGCAATCCCCGCAAAGGTGCTCATCACGCCCCACACCGTCCCCAGGAGGCCCAGGAACGGCGCGCCGCTCACGGCAATCGCCAGCAGAATCAAACCCGATTCGAGTTCCAGCGATTCCTGCGCCACGACGTTCTCAATTGAGCGTTTCACGTGTTCCATGTTTTTGAGCGAGATGCTTTGTTTGCGCCTTTCGCCACCCGGACCGCGGAGCCGCGCGTCCAAATTCGTGCAACCGGCCTGATATACCTCGTAGAGCGGGCAGCCTTCGACCTTCAGCTTGCGGTCGAAAATCTCCAGGACCGATTTTTGCGAACGGAATTCCTCGTTGAAATAATAATTGAGCTTGCGGGCGCGGCGCATCTGTGTGGCCTTATAGAACATGGTGGACCAGGCGACGATGGAGAAAATGATGAGGCAGACGATGATCGCCTTGCCTTCCGGCGTCGCCTTGTCCCAAACGTAAAGGAGTTCCGCCTGATTCGAAGCGGCTCCCACGACAACAGCAATGACACAGCTCATAAACATCTATCTTGGTCGTGAGGAACCGATGTAGCGTCCAAGCAGCGGAGGGTCGAGCACTCTCCGCTGGAGTCATTTTGTCGAATTCAATGGCGATGGCAAGCATTTCCGTAAAAAAAATTCGCCTGACGATGGGCGCGGCCTGTATTGCGGTCCTTCCACATTCCTGCCGGGACGGGAAATTCTTTTCGCCGGGTTTCCATCTACATTGTGGCTGGCAAACTTCCGGTTGTGCCTTCGGCACGATTGGATTGCGAACGATAAGCGTCAAATCATTGTCGCGAGACGATGCTGGAAAATCGCCATTACGGAAGCATCAATGTGTTCACGTCGTCCGTGTGAATGCGATTTCCCGCCGAATCAACCAGCGTCACGGTGATAAACACGAGCACTTCCTTGTCTTCTTCGTCGGCCCCGGTTTTATCTTTCATAAAATATTCCGGCTCGGCGCTTAATTCGGTTCCACTTTCATAAAATTGCTTTTGTAATTTCAGGACAACGGTTTGGCCATCGGCGATTTTCAATTCCGCACTGGCTTTTTGAACACACAAGGCCGGCAAAACTGTCGGCAAACGTATTTTTTCGCCAGCCTTGTCATAGGCATACAACTGATTGGTGGGCTCATCATAGCCTAAAAACCTCGTCAGTGAGGCCGCGGCCTTTAAATCAACCGTATATCCGTCGGATAAAAGCACGGGAACAAGATCCACAACCGGGCCAGTCTCAATTTTTCCAGTTTGCGCGACGACAGCAGTCTTATTGCTGATTTCCTGGAGGTCATAATTGGTCAAGATCTGCTGAATTTGGGTTGCGCGCAGTTCTGTTTGCCGGCCGCTAATGGTGAGAACGTTCGGCTCGGCCAACTCCGTGACACCGGGGCGTGATTCCAATGCTCGTAGAATTGTTTTCATATTCTTATCGGCCAAAATCCCCGTGAGTTGATGCACCTGGCTTGTCAGGGCAACGATGCTGTCTTTGGGCACTTCAATGAACCTCGCTTTCATGTGGATTTCGATTTGCGGAGGAAATCGATCCGCGCCCTGCGCAACGCCCTCAACAGTGCCGTTGCTGAGTTTCTTTTGAAATGGAAGAGATTCACCATTCGTCACGACCTGGAGGCCAATGACCATCACCAGATTGGTTGGCGAGCCATCGGGATTTTCCGCGCGAATCACAATTGCACCGCGGTCTTCCGCGGCCACCATGCCATGAACTTGATAACGGTTTGTCCCCACCAGAATTTGGTTCCTGCCCTCCGGGTTGCCAACGACTTCGGTCTTGAAAGCCAGTTGAACTCCTCCATCAATTACCACTGGCTCGCAACAAATGTCCACCCCGTTTTTCACTCCATTCGTCATGGTGCCGACATAAAACTCCGCCTCCATGCCGGAAAGCGTCACCGCTCGCGGCGCCACAATTGGTTTCAAACCGAGCAAGTTCACCGTCTGATTAAATTCTCCGATTTTATCCGGGGCCACCGACCACCAGGGAGTGTTCCACTGCCGGCCGCGGTAAGCCTGCAACCCCTGGATCAATCTTTGAAAATCCCCGGATCGCATCCAAATGAACCGCGTTTTGATTAAAATGCTCTGCCGATGAATTGGCGAATTGCGCAAAGGCAGCTCGCATTTTCCGTCAGCGCGATTGAGTTGTTCGATCACCTCCCGAAAGGCCTCCAATTGGTCGGGCACATTTTGCATCGTCATTTCACCCGTCCTGGTATTAAAGGCGATACCATGAGGCGGATTGCAATTCACCCCTTCGCGCGACAGAATGTGCAACAGGATTTCCGTGTAATCGTTGGTGGCAGTTCCCACGGTCCAATCCGCTTGCGCCTTCACGTTTCGGATAAGCACTGCCGGATCCACTTTGACCGTCAACGTCTTTTCAACGGCCGCCGCATCTGGAGAAAACGAATCAGGCGCTGTCGCTGGCGCCTGTCCCATCGGCAAAGCCACGGCGCTGAAAGCAAAAATTCCCGCGAGCGATAAAAACGTCAGCCCGGTTTTGCGCGGCGCGCGGAAACTCACCAGGCGCTCGATCCGCCGGCGGAGGGCGCTCCGCGATTCCATGATGCCGACGAGGCCCAGGCTGAGGAGCGGACGGCGCAGCGCGTGCCGCGCCACTTCCAGAAGGGTGGGGGCGTAAACGTCCCGCTCGTGGCGCAGGGCCAGCATCACGGCGTCGTCCACCGCCTCTTCGCGCACGCGGCGGATTCGGGAATTGGCGAGCCACAACACTGGATGCCACCAATATACAATCTGCAATAAAGCCTGCGCGCAATTCACCCAGACGTCTTTTCGCCGGAGATGAAACAGTTCGTGCAGCAGCACCGCACGCAATTGGCCGGAAGAAAGAGTGTCGGCCAAAGTTCGCGGGAGCAAAATTATCGGGCGGATCAATCCGCATACCGCCGGCGACATTCGCCCTTCGGCGAGCTTCAACCGCACGGTTGAACGCACCCCCGCCAATCGCCGCGCGGCGGCGAGTTCCCCGGCGAACCGTTCCGAGGCAGCGACGCACCCGACCGTTCGGGTCACCCGCCACCAGCGAAATGCCAACCACATCAATAACCCGGCGCTCACCGTCACGGAAGCCAGCAATGTCTGACCGGCCCTTTTCAATGCCGGCTTCGGCGCGACGAGCGGCACGGATTGTGAAACGTCGGGAGGCTGGGCGGCAGCGCCGTAAGTGACGGCATAGCTTTTGATGACTGGCGCCTGGGGCTTCGGTCCGCACAACCACCATGCGGCGCCAGTCGGCAATGCCAGCGTCGGCGGTAACAGCAGTTTTACCAGCACCGTCAGCCAGAGCGCATATCGGACGGCGGCCCGGATTTTCCGGGCCGACAATAAATCCAGGGCGAAGACGAAAGCGATGAGCAGGCTGGACTGCCAAAGCATGGGCCAGGCAAATTCCAAAAACCGCCCGCCCCATTCGTTCAGGGATTCGATGTTGGAATTCATAAAAATGAGTTTGTGATTATTTTTTTGCCGACTTCCTTTTTTCCCTGATAAGCGTTTCCAGTTCGGCCAATTCGTCCGCGTCCAGATCGCCCGTTTCCAGAAGGCACTGGACCATGGGCGTGAGCGCGCCGTTGAAGGCGTGCTTCAGCGCATACAGCAATTCGCTCCGTTGGGCCTCCGCGCGGGTGACGGCGGAACCGTAGATGGTCAACTTGCCTTCTTTTTTCGCCTTGAGAATGCCTTTGGCCGCCATCCGGTCCATGAGGGTGCGGACGGTGGAGTAGGTCCAGCCGGTGAGGGGGAACAATTTCTTGCGGACGACGGGCGCGGTGCAGGGTTCGGCTTCCCATACGGCCTTAAGAACGGGCCATTCGGCTTCGGTGAGTTCGACTTTGGGGCTGGACATGCCGGGATATTCTCTACATTCGTAGAGGATGTCAAGCGAATTATTTACATTTGTAGAGGTCCCGTGAATCCAAACCTTTACCTCACCCTGGCCATTTCCCTTCCCATCGGAATCGGAGCGGAGAGGAACAGCAAGGGGATATCAGCCGTCAGTCAAAACCAAGGGAAAACACGACAGGATCATCACCCGGGGACATCTCATTCCGCCGATTTCCAGCGCATGCGGTTCAGCATCCGGCGCATGATAAAATAAGCTCCGGCCGCTACAGGGATTTCCACCGCCAACAAATCCCAAAACCGACCATGGTCCCAGGCGAAGGACGCCAGGCCAGACAAACCGATGGCCAAAAACATCACCAGGACCATGTTCAGGCCGCGCCCGGCGGACTTCGCCTCTTCCGTCGGCACGGACAGCGGTACCGACCGGCCCAGCGCCGCGGGCACCAGCGCATAAACGGGCAACGCGACAATTCCGGGGAGCAGCAGGCATAATTGGGCGCCGCCGCCGTGAATCAGCCAGACAATAATCACGAAAAGGGCGAGCATTGGCAACGTCAACAGGCAAAGCACCGCCCGGCGCGCGCCGTGGCACAAGGGAGCGGGTCCGGGAATGGGCGCCACGCGGAAAATGTCGGCGGCCTGCCATTGCTGCGAGTATTGAAGCATTCCCAGGCTCAACAACGGAATCAGGCCGAGATAACCTCCGGCAAACGCCACGCCAAAACTGCCGCCCAAACCGCCGCGCCCTTGAAGCAAAAATATAAACGGGATGATGAGCATGGGCGCGATGCCCGGATAAATCCGCAGTTTCACATCACGGTCGCGAAGCAGATAAGCGGCGGTCAAACGAAATGACGCGCGTTCCACCGGATGGCGCAGCCACCAGCACAGGGGCGGGGCGGCGATGAGCCAATCGAGCCAGCGGCGTCCCTGCCGTTTTGGCTTTCGCGCGGTTTCATTGAGCAATTGCAGTCCCCTTTCGTAATTCTGCGCCAATTTTCCGAAGGCCAGCCAGAGCACGGCCGCGGTGACGCCGACAGCCAGCGCGGCCAACAGCCAGGATGTGGCCAAGCCGCTGCCGGCGAAGGCGTCGTCGAATCCCGCAAACCACGCCGGCGGCAACAAGGCAATCCAGCGTGAACTTTCGCTGGCGGTCAGCACATGATTGATCTGCATGGTGAACCGCGGCAGGATTTGCGCGGTCATAACGGCGGCGATGGAGACGAGAACTTGCGCAGTGGTCATCAAGCCTTCCAGGCGTTCGCGTCCGAACCAGCGGAGGCAGAGTTGATAAACCAGAACGACGCAGCCGGTGCAAAACAGGGCTTCCAGGACGGTCGAAACAGCGTGGGCAACGGGGAAACGCCAGCCGCCGTCCGGCGAGGCGAAACCGGCGAAAAAGCCGGCCAGATTGAACGCGCCCGCAATCCAGAGCGAAACCTCCACCAACACGCGGATTTTTGCCCAAAGCATGGTCCGGGGGTCAATGGGACGGTGCAGCAAAATGTCCGCTTCCTCCTTGTTGAAGAGGATTTCGCCGGCCGAGGACGCGACGAACATGGCCGGAAAGGCGAAGGTCATGGCGTGCAGATAAACGGCGAGCGCAAAGACCGGCTGGCGGATCATCGTCAGCGCGACGCAGCCAACGGCCGCATAGATGGCCAGCGTCAACGCGAGTTTTTCGCCAACGGATTTCGGCGCGGTGCTTCGGTTCAATCCGCGGGCGCCGCGTCCGCGCAGAAACAGTGTCAGGAAGAGCCGTCGCAGGGCCTGCCGGGGCGTGGGCGCGATGAGGCGCGAGGGGAGCAAGGGCGGCTTGGCGACGGAGACGGTCATGCACGAAACGTTTTGGCAAAATCCTCGGCGCGGCGTTCCAGTTCCTCGCCGCCGGTCAGTTGGGTGAACAATTTTTCGAGCGTGCCGCTATGGTGGGCCGCGACCAACTCGTCCGGTTTTCCATCCAACAGCAGCCTGCCCTTGTCAATGATGATGACCCGATGACAGACCCGCTCGACCACGTCCAAAATATGCGAGCTATAAACGATGGTCTTTCCCTCGCGCGCCAGCGTTTGAATCAACGCCTTGAAACCGACCGCCGCGTTGGCGTCCA
>DATJSQ010000228.1:0-41934 GCA_035503995.1 Verrucomicrobiia bacterium
GTTGAGATCGTCAAAGGCCCAAACGTTATGGCCGTCCCGCAATAAACGTTCGCAAACATGCGAACCGATGAAGCCCGCGCCGCCCGTGACGAGAAAATTCATGGGAGAACGCTAACAATCAATGCCCCGGCTGTCGAGCGCTACCCAAACCCGCCTTGACACCCTCTGTTTCACTGGTATTCTCCGCTGCTCGTTTGGCGCGGGAGCGCAAGCGAATTTAACTATGAAACGTCAATATCAACCATCGAAAATCCGCCGCAAACGACAGCACGGGTTCCGCGCCCGCAAAGCCACCCGGGGCGGACGCGTCATCCTCCGAAACCGCCGCCGCCTCGGCCGCAAACGCCTCACCCCCGTTTGATCCGCGCATGACCGCCGAATCGCCGAAACGCCTGCGCTTCAACCGCCGCTCGCGGCTCGCGCAAAACCGCGATTTCGCGCGCGTGCGGCAACACGGCCAACGCCTCGCCCAGGGCTGCCTCATCGCCAATTGGAACCGCCTGCCCGACGGCGCCCGGCCAAAACTCGGCGTCGTCACCGCCAAAAAAATCGGCGGCGCCATCCAGCGCACCCGCGCCCGCCGCCTCCTGCGCGAATGCTTCCGCCTCCACCAGCACGAGTTCGCCCAACCCGTCGAATTGGTCCTCGTCGCCCGCAATTCCATCGTCGGCAAAAAATTTGCCGACGTCGAAAAGGATTTGCTCACGGCATTGAATCGCGCCGGCCTCAGAAAAAACGCTGATTTTCGAATCCCACCGGCCACGTGACAAAGGATTTCCCCATGACGAATGTCAAAATCGCCCGGCGCGCGCCGGCGGCGGCTTCGCCAGGCGGGGCGCGCCGCTCGTTGATCATTTTGATTTCCTCATGGGTCATTGCGGCGATGATCGCCCTGATCCGCGCCTATCAATTGTTCATCTCGCCGGCACGGATCTTTTTGTTCGGCCCCACCGGCGGCTGCCGCTTCACTCCCACGTGCTCGAACTACGCCATGGACGCCATCCGCGCGCGTGGCCCCATCGCCGGAACCTGGCTCGCCGCAAAACGCATCTGCCGGTGCCATCCCTTTGCCAGCTGCGGACATGACCCGGCACCCGGGTCCGATGGAAAAATGGCGGCGCCGAACGCCGCCGAGATTTAATGGATAAAACTGGAATCATCATTGTTTCAATCTGCGTGGCCGCGCTGATTGTCTGGATCTTTGAACAACAGCGGGAAGCGCAGCAGCACGAGCAATTTCTCGCCACCAACCAGACGGCCACCGCGCAATCGCCCGTCCCGACGGAAACACCGGTGGCGCCCGCGCCCCTTGTTCCGCGGATTTTCGATACGAACATCCCCGAGAATCTTGTCGTCATTTCCAATGCCACCGCGCGTTATACCTTCACCTCGCGTGGCGGCGGTTTGAAGCGCGTTGATTTGTTGGACTATCCCGAAACAATTTCTCCGCGCTGGAAAACCATCAGTACCAACGCCGCCGTCGCTTCCCTCAATACCGGCGCGCCGCTGCCCGTGCTGGCGATTTTGGGCGACACCAACCTGGTCGGTGACGGCAATTTCACCGTCACGCAAGTCGGCAACAGCGTCCGCGCTGAAAAACTTTTGCCGGACGGCCTGCGCATCGTCAAGGAGTTCCGCCTGAGTTCCAATTATCTGGTGGACGCCAGCATCCGATTGCTAAATACCACCGCCAAACCGTTGGCGCTTCCGGCGCAGGAAGTCATCGTCGGCACCGCCACCCCGATGGGACCGGACGACACCATGTTCGGCTATTATGGCGGCGCCATGTGGTATAACGGAGTGAAGAGCGCTCCCATCAATCTCTCCTATTTTAATCCCAGCACGACCATGCTGTTTATCTTTCCGCGCGTTCCCAAGTCGGAATTCCTGGCCGGAACCAACGATGTCGTCTGGGGAGCGGCCTATAACCAGTTCTTTACCCTGCTGGCCATGCCCAAGGTCCCCGCGGAAGAATTCGTGGCGGACCCGGTGACGCTGCCGCAATTCACCAATGTGGAGGAAATGGCGGGCGCGCCCTTGCCCCGCGGCATCCAGTGTGCCTTCATTTATCCGGCCCAGACCCTCACCGCCAACTCCAGTTTTGACCGTGAAATCACCTTTTATGCCGGACCAAAAGAATACCGGGCACTCGCCAATCTCGCGGTGCAATTCCAGAATCACGCCGACGATGCCATGAATTTCGGCACCGGTTACCTCAGCTTCTGGGGCGTCGGCACGTTCTTTGCCAAGCTCCTGTTGCTTTGGATGAATTGGCTGCACGATTCCCTGAAAATCGGCTACGGCTGGACGATAGTCGTCATCACCGTCACCTTGCGGCTGCTTTTCTGGCCGTTCACGGCCATGAGCGTCCGGTCCGCAAAGAAAATGCAGGCCCTCGCGCCGGAAATAAAAGCGCTGAAGGAAAAATACAAGGACGACCAGCAAAAATTCGCGCAGAAACAAATGGAACTTTGGAAAAAACACCGCGTCAATCCCATGAGCGGCTGTTTCCCAGCCCTCATCCAAATGCCCGTCTTTTTTGGATTCCTCACCATGATCCGCAGCGCCATCGAATTGCGCGGCGCCCATTTTCTTTGGGTGGCAGACCTCACCAAGCCCGACACCCTCTTCATGATTCCAGGCCTGAACTTTCCCTTAAACCTCCTGCCCTTGCTGATGGTCGGCGTGATGGTCTGGCAGGCGCATCTCACCCCGCCCTCGCCGGGCATGGACCCCTCACAGCAAAAAATGATGCGCTGGATGCCGGCGATCTTCCTGGTCTTCCTCTACAATTATTCATCCGGCATGGCCCTTTACATGACGGTCAGTACCCTCCTGGGAGTTGTGCAGACGAAAATAACGCGAAATTTAAAAGACCCGACGACCGTTCCGGCATTGACGCCACGGCCAAAATCGAAAAAATAACCCTATGGCGCAACCGAAAGAAGTTCTCGAAAGAATCCTCGCCTCGCTCGGCTTTCAAGCAACCGTCGAGGAACATAAAATGGACGAAGGCGTTTTGCTGGACGTAAAGACCGATGACGCCGGACGATTGATTGGCCGCCAGGGCCAAACGCTTGCCGATTTGCAATACCTGACCAACCGCCTGCTCTTTCAGCAATCCCCCGAGGCCCCCAAGGTGATGGTGGACGTCGGCGGTTATCGCACCCAGGCCCGCGAGGCGCTCGTGAAAAAAGCCAAGGAAGCAGCCGACAAGGTCCGCCGCTGGGGAGACGCCGTGGAGTTGGAGCCGCTTAACGCCTTTGACCGCCGCGTGGTCCATCAGGCCCTCAAGGACGATCCCGACGTGGAAACCCACAGCGTGGAAGTGGACGGCACAGATAAAAAGGCCATCCTGCTTCGACCCAGACAATGACCGCCAGTTATTGCTGGCCGATGATCTTCATTTTATAAAGCGGCGAGTAGGCGCTGCCTGGCTGCGGGGTCGAACCAAACGCGTTGACGAGATAATCAAATTTGAAACGGAAATCCACTTCATCCGAGCCGGGCTGGACCGAAACAAACCCCTCCCAACGATTGTCAATCATCGGCACTCGATGCATCGGATACAGGTTGCCATCCACCAGCACATAGGCCTTGATGCTGTCCCACCGCAGCGATTGCTCTGTGGAATTGAATTGCACTTCCACAGGATAGAAATTGTTCGCGCTGCGCGGCTGCTCCAGCGGCGTCAATCGGGTGAACTGCGTCGCGCAACCCGCCAGCATCAATATCGGTAAAAACATTAAGATTCTTTTCATATTACCCTAGCTTGGCAAAGCCTCCCCCTTTTGTAAAGTTGGATTTCAACGCTTGAACACCGCCACCCTTTTCGCTATTGCTGTCCGGCCATGATTCCCGAAAATCAAAACGCTTCGACGTTTCGCAACTATCGCTGGGTCATTTGCGGATTGCTGTTCTTCTCCACCACTGTCAATTACATGGACCGCCAGGTCATCGGCTATTTGAAAGATTACATCTTCTGCGCGCCCACGGCGCAAGGCGGTTTCGGCTGGTCCACCACGGACTTTGGCCACTTGACCGCCTTCTTCACGGGCGTTTACGCCGGCTTCACCTTGATCGCGGGGTGGATCATTGACAAAATCGGGACCAAACTTGGGCTGGCGCTCTCGCTGATCACCTGGTCCGTTTTCGGAATTGCCAACGCGTTTGTCGGCAGCCTCATCACCGCGCATATTGCCATCCGCAGTCTGTTCGCCGCCGGCGAAGCCGGAAACTTCCCCGCCTCCATTAAAACTGTCGCCGAATGGTTCCCCAAACGCGAACGCGCTCTGGCCACCGCCATCTTCAATGCCGGCTCCAACGGCGGGGCGATGGTTGCCGCCATTTTTGTGCCTTGGTGCCTGATCCATTTCGGCAATGAACTGGGTTGGAAAATGGCCTTTATCCTCACCGGCGCGTCGGGATTCCTCTGGCTGATTTTCTGGTTCTGGCTTTATAACCCGCCGAACAAACAGACCCGCCTCTCAAAAATCGAATACGATTACATCCATGTTGACGATGAATCCGCCGTTGACCGGCAAATCGGCGACCAGACGGCAAAAGTGTCCTGGTGGAAATTGTTCCGCTATCGCCAGCTCTGGGCTTTCTTCGTTGGCAAATTTATGACGGATGGCATCTGGTGGTTTTATCTGTTCTGGTTGCCGGATTATTTGTTCAAGCAGTTTCACATGAACAAGCACCAAATTATGCTGCCCACCTTCATCGTTTATGGCGTCGCAATCGTCGGCAGCATCTACGGCGGCAGCATCCCCATGACGCTGATTAAACGGGGCATGGAGGTTTATCAGGCCCGCATGACCACGATGCTCATCATCGCCGTCTTTCCGCTCGCCGTTTTGCTGACACAATTTTTCGGCAATGTGAACCGGTTCGGCGGCATGGCCGCCGTCCTCGCCGTGGCGATGATTTGCATCGGCGCAACCGCGCATCAGGCATGGTCCGCAAACCTGTTTACCACCGTGTCTGACATGTTTCCCAAGAAAACCGTGGCCAGTGTCACCGGTATCGGCACCACCGCCGGCGGGATCGGTGGAGTACTCGTGCAACTGTTGCCCGGCTGGTTAACCGATCACTTTAAAGCCTCATCGCCAACCGTTTATCTCATCATGTTCTGCCTGTGCGGCTTCAGCTACTTGATCGCCTGGGCCATCATGAAAGCGCTGGTGCCGCGGCATCAACCCATTACCGATTTGTAATCTCACCCCGGAAATTGAAAATACTTCTTCGCGTTCCGGTGGCAGACATCTTTGACGAGATCTGTCAACCATTCGCGGCGGTCCGGCAGGCGGCCCGTCTCCACGTCGCTCCCCAGCGCGTCACACAGGATGCGGCGAAAATATTCGTGCCGGGGATAGGAAAGCAGCGACCGCGAATCGGTCAACATTCCCACAAACAGGCTCAATAATCCCAAATCGGAGAGCGCGTCAAGCTGCGCCCGGATGCCGTGTTCCTGGTCCAGAAACCACCACGACGCCCCGTATTGCAACTTGCCCGCCATCGACCCGTCTTGGAAACTCCCCGGCATTCCGGCGAACAAATAATTGTCCGCCGGGTTCAGATTATACAGAATCATCTTCGGCAATTTGCCCATGCGGTCGAGTCGGTCCAGGTAACGTGCCAGGGAATTTGCCTGCCCGAAATCTCCAATCGTGTCGCAGCCGGTGTCCGCGCCGAGCCGGGCCGCCACCCGCGAATTCGGGTCCCGCAACGCGCCCAGATGCAGTTGCTTCACCCAGCCTTTGTCCGCATCGAGCACGCCGAAAAATTCCATCATAAAGGAAGCGAACCGGTCCGCGTTCTCCGGTGACGCCGTTTTGCCCTTGAGCGCCGCTAAAAAAATCGCCGCGGCCTTCTCCTCCGTGCAATCAAGCCCGGGCATTTGATTCATGCCGTGGTCCGACAGGCGGCTGCCGTTCGCATGGAAGAAGTCATGCCGCTGTTTCAATGCTTTGAGAAAACCCTTGAATGTGCCGGCGCTCGTGCCCGATGCCTCCCCCAACTGCTTCACCCATTTTTTAAATCGTTCCGGCTGGTTGACGCGCAGGGCGTTGTCCGGGCGAAACGCCGGGAACACTTTCACCTTCCACCCGGACTTCTTGATCGCTTGGTGGTATTCGAGCGAATCGGTCGGGTCATCCGTCGTGCAAATGACTTGAACATTCATTCGCTCGACCAGGCCGCGGACCGAATAGCCCGGTTGCGCCAGCAGGCGCCTCGTCTCATCCCAGATTTCCTGCGCCGTGCTTTCCTCCAGCAATCGTTCGATGCCGAAATAGCGCTGCAATTCCAGATGCGTCCAGTGAAAAAGCGGATTGCGCAGAGTCTTCGGAACGGTGATTGCCCATGCCTGGAATTTTTCGCGCGCGGACGTTTCGTCGCCGGTGATCAGTTTTTCAGGAATGCCGTTCGCGCGCATCGCGCGCCATTTGTAATGATCGCCGCCCAGCCATGGTTCGTGGATATTTTCAAAGTTCCGGTTCTCCGCCAGGGCCTGCGGCGAAAGATGACAATGAAAATCAATGATCGGTTGTTTGCACCCCGTGCCGTGATACAACTCGCGGGCCACGCCGTTCGACAATAAAAAGTCCTTGTCACAGAATTTCATAACCTCAAATGGTCATCGCGTTAAACCCGCCGTCCACCACGATCTCCGCCCCGGTGATGAAACTGCCGGCTTCCGACGCCAGCAACAGCGCCGCGCCCGCCAATTCATGCGCCTCGCCAAACCGTTTCATCGGAGTCTTCCCCATGATTTGCGCGACACGCTCCGGATTGAGCACTTTGCGGTTTTGTTCCGCCGGAAAAAAGCCCGGCACCAGCACATTCACGCGCACACCCGACGTGGCCCATTCGCGGGCCAGGTTCTTTGACAGGTTATGAATGGCCGCTTTCGATGCCGAATAGGTGAATACCCTTGACAGCGGCGCAAGGCCCGACGCCGAGCCGACGTTGATGATGCTGCCGGATTTTTGCTCAACCAGGTGTTTGCCAAATACCTGGCATGCCAGCAGCAAACCTTTCAAATTCACCGTCACGATCTTGTCGAATTCCTCCCCGGTAATGTCAAAAAATGGCGTCGCCGAATTCACTCCCGCGCCATTGACCAAAATATCCACGCGGCCAAACTTCGCCAGCACGTCCGCCAGCAACTTTTCCAAACCCGACTTGGAGGTCGTGTCACAGGGGAAAAACGCCGCTCTCCCGCCGCCTTTGGCGATGCTCTCCAGCCGCTTTTGTGCCTTGGCGGCGTCCCGGCCGACAAGGGCAACCGTCCCCCCCGCCCCGGCCAGCCCTTCGGCGATCTCGCCGCAGAGCACACCAGTCCCGCCAATGACCACAGCGACCTTGCCATTGAGTGAAAAAAGTTCCGCTGGTGTTTTCATAGATTAGCGTTGAACGCGGGCACTGCCGCCGCCCATCGTCTTTTCCACTTCTTTGCGCGTGGCCATGCTCGTGTCCCCAGGCGTGGTCGAGGCCAATGCGCCGTGCGCCGCCCCGTAATCCACCGCCTTTTGCGCATCGTTGAATTCCAGAAATCCAAATTGCAAGCCGCTCGCAAAACTGTCGCCTCCCCCAACCCGATCGAGAATTTCCAGCTCCGGATATTTGCGGCTCTCATGAATCTTGCCATCGTGCCAGAGAATCGCGCTCCAGTCGTTCCTCGTGGCCGTAATCACCCGGCGCAACGTCGTCGCGGCTCCCTTGAAATTCGGATACGCCTTCACCGCCTTCTCAATCATCGCCTTGAAGGCGTCCGTCTCAATCTTGCTCAAGTTTTGGTCCGCGCCCTCCACCTCAAAACCCAGGCTCGCGGTAAAGTCTTCCTCGTTGCCAATCATCACGTCCACGTATTTGGCAACCTCCTGGTTGACCTCCTGCGCCTTCTTCAGCCCCCCGATGGATTTCCACAGCGATGGACGGTAATTCAAATCGTAGCTGACAATGGTTCCGTGCTTTTTAGCCGCCTTGACCGCCTCAATCGTCAATGCCGCCGTCTTTTCCGACAATGCCGCGAAAATGCCGCCCGTATGAAACCAACGCGTGCCGAGTTTGCCGAAAATGTTGTCCCAGTCGAAATCGCCCGGCTTCAGTTGCGACGCCGCGGTATTCCCGCGGTCCGGCACTCCAACCGCCCCCCGGATGCCAAACCCGCGCTCGGTGAAATTTAAGCCGTTCCGAATGCTGCGGCCAATGCCGTCATCCGGCCGCCACAGAATGAAATCCGTGTCCACCCCGCCCTGCATGATGAAATCTTCAATCAGGTGGCCGACCTCATTATCCACCAGCGCGGTGCAGGTCGCGGTTTTCAGCCCGAAACATTTGCGAAGACCGCGCGAAGTATTGTATTCGCCGCCACCCTCCCAAACCGTGAAATGGCGCGCCGTGCGGATGCGGCCCTCGCCGGGATCAAGGCGAAGCATGATTTCACCGAGTGATATTTGGTCATATTTACATGTGGATTTTTCTCTTAATCGAATTGCCATAAAATGAATTTTTCAAATGGATCAAACCTGGGCGGTTTTAAGTTCCGCCAAACTCCAGGGCGTTTCGCCAATTTCCGCGGCCAGATGGTTCAACTCTTCAATTTCTGCCTTCGTGAACAATAGGCCGCCATATTTCTTTGAAAGCGCCCCGGAATTCGCCTCCGGCTGGCCCGGCAGGATGCACTTTTCATTCCCGTGCCCCAAAATATCGGCAAGCACCGCCTTCACGTTTTGCGCCTGTGTGCGATTGTTCGCAAATCCGTTTCCATTGATGGCGTCCGGATGGATCACCTGAAAGAAAAATGTCGAAGCGCGCTTTTCTCTCGGATCGCCCAATGCCGTGCCGCGCAGTTGCGGCAACCCTCCCCCTATGTAGGCGGCATATAGTTCATCAATCAAACCAAGCCCGTAGCCCTTGTGCGCGCCAAATGGCAGCAACGCCACCGCCTTGTTCGGATCGTTCGTCGGATTGCCCTCCGCATCCACCGCGCTGTTTGCCGGCAATAATTTTCCCTCCCGTTTCAAAACCTGCACCCGCCCCATCGCCACGGTCGAAGTCGCCCAATCAATGACAATCGGAAAACCCACCGCCTCTTGCGTCGGAAATGCCCAGGAATGCGGGTTGGTGCCCATCGTCGGTGTCTTTCCGCCGAACGGCACCACTTCCGACGTGGCGGAAGTGCAATTCGTGTAGGCGACGTAGCCCTTAAGCGCGGCGTCCATGACATAGCCGCCACCCCAGAGATAATGGGTGGCATTGTCCACGCTGACCATGCCCACCCCGTATTGGTCAGCCAGCTTCATGCAGGTCTCCATCGCCTCATAAGCCACCGCCTGCCCAAGTTTGAAATTCGCGTTCCAGATTTCCGCGGCGGCAAAACGCGATGTGATTTTTTCAATTTTTGCCCCGGGCTTCCAGCGCCCCACCTTGCTGCCAAACAACTCATCCAGGTGCAGCGCCTTGATCGCATTGTGAGTGCGGATGCCATAATACGCCGCGCTGGAGCAAAATCGGGCGCCAGCCGCGGCTTCCCCCCCATTGTAGCCGCGCGCCAGATAGGCCTTCTGCACCAGCAGGTCATGCTTCTCTTTGGAAACAACGTAATAGGTCTCGGACATAAAAACTCAAACCGCTTTCTTCACTGGCACTTCCGGGTTGACCTGGGCTATCGGCTTCTCGCCGTTCATGGCCAGAACCAGATTCTTCACCGCCGTGGTCGCCTGCCGTACCACGCTTTCATAAGTACGCGAGGCCACGTGGGGCGTACAGATGACATTCGGCAATTTCAGCAGCGGGTGATCGGACGGCGGCGGTTCCTTGTCCAAAACGTCCGTGCCATAACCGCCAACCTGGCCGGACTGTAAGGCCGCCACCATGTCCCCCGTGTCCACCACTTCGCCACGGGCACAGTTCAAGATCAATACGCCTTTCTTCATCTTGGCGAACGACTTGGCGTTAATCATCCCCCGCGTTTCCGGCGTCAGATTCGTATGCAGCGATATGTAATCGCTGGCCGCGTAGATCTCATCGAGCGTCGCCGCGCGCTTTACACCGTGTTCCCGCGCAAATTTGTCGTCCCAATAAATGTCGTAGCCAATCGGATTCATACCGAAGGCGCGGGCGCGGACGGCCACCTCCTTGCCGATGCGGCCCAAGCCCACGATGCCGATGGTTTTTTCCAGCAATTCGTGGCCGGTCTTGCGTTTCCAGCCGCCGGCGCGCGTCGAGTCGGTATGAAACAGGAAATTCTTTTCCAGCGCCAGCAGCAGCAAAAAAGTGTGTTCGGCGACCGTCGTGTGGTTCACGCCGGGCGTGAAGAGGAGCGGGATCCCGAATTCCGTGCAGGTCTTTACGTCAACTTTGTCCACCCCGATGCCATATTTGCTCAACACCTTCAGTTTCGGACGCGCTTTCTCCAAAACTTTGCGCGTGATGGCATCATCACCGCAAATGTACCCGTCCACGTCTCCGACAAGCTTCAGCGTGTCGGATTCGTCAAGCGGGCCTCTTGCGCGGACAATGGCCCAGCCCGTCTTTGCCAGCAAATCATGATGTTCCCCCGGCGTATCCTGAAATGAAGTCGTGGTCAGCAAGATTTTCATGAATCGGAAGTTTAGAAAACCCCGCCGTCAGGGTCAAAAAAATTAACCCTGAACAGATGTTCAGGGTTTGCGAATTGGATTGAAAAAACTGCACTTTAACCGGCGCCCAATTCGGAATATGCCATGGCATTCAACTGCTCCTGGGCATGCTTCGACAGCCCCGTGAAGAGCATGGAAACACGATAGCCCGTATGTTTGCTCCCGGCGCACGAAACCACGATCCCCGCGCAATGCAACCTGCCTCCATCGCCCGGCGATTGCAGCGCCACCGTCATTTCCGACCATTCCTTGAAAGGCGTCGGACTGCGGAATTCAATGCCATTCTTGTGAATGGCTACCGTATCGGCGGAAAGCTCCAAACTGGTCTGCCGCGCCTCAAAAGTAACCTGATCTTCTATGGAACCAATACTTCCGATTTTTCTCGCGCTCATGTCCTTAATTCTAACACATTTTTCGAAATCGTCAAATTTCCCGCGGTCGCTTTTACCATTCAATCACCGCTGCCCCCCAGGTGAGACCGGCCCCGAATACCATCAATAATATCAAATCACCCCGCGAAACCCGTCCCGATGCCACCGCTTCGTCCAAGGCAATGGCCACCGACGCGGCGGAAGTATTGCCGTATTTCTCCAGGTTGATGAATAATTGTTCCGGCTTTGCCCCCAACCGCTCTCCCACGGCGTCAATTATCCGCCGGTTGGCCTGATGTGGGATGATGCATTTGATCCGCGAGATGTCAATTTCGCACCGGCGCAGCACTTCCGTGGCCGCCGATTGCATCGCCTGGATCGCGTTCTTGAACGTCTCTTTGCCTTCCATTCGCAAATAATGCATCCGGCCATCCACCGTGCTCTGGTTCGCGGGGCGCCGGCTCCCGCCCGCCGGCATGAAAAGCAAATCCCCTTTTTCGCCGTCCGCGCCCATCACCGCCGTCAGCAGTCCGTGCGATCTTTCGCGGTTCTGCAATATCACCGCACCGGCGCCGTCCCCAAAAAGCACACACGTGTTCCGGTCCGTCCAATCCGTAATCGCCGATAGCTTTTCCGCCCCCACCACCAGCACCGTGTCATAAGTCCGCGACATGATGAATTGCTGGCCGATTTCCAATCCGTAAATGAAGCCCGAACACGCCGCCTCCAGATCAAATGCCGCCGCCCCGGCGGCGCCGATCTTGTGTTGAACCAGACAGGCCGTCGCCGGAAAGGGCATGTCCGGCGTGATTGTGGCCACAATGATTAATTCAATCTGGGCGGCGGTGACGCCCGCCATTTTCATCGCGCGTTGCGCCGCCCGGGCGGCCATGTCCGACGTGAATTCGTCCTTCGCCGCAATCCGCCGTTGCCGGATGCCCGTCCGCGTCACAATCCATTCATCGGACGTTTCCACCATCTTTTCCAGATCATGGTTCGTCAGGATTTTCTCCGGCACATACGAACCTATGCCGGTGATCGAGCACGTGCGCCCGACAAAATTATGCCTCGCGCGGGGGTTTTTGAATTTGGGACTCATTTGTCCTCTAGTTTTTTATTTGCCCGGGCGATTTCGTGCGCGATGACTTCGTTGACACGATGTTTTATCGCGCCCGCAGCCACCCGCATCGCCCCCGCTACGGCGCGCTCGCGCGCGGCGCCGTGCGCCTTGAAGACCAATCCCTTGAATCCCAGCAAAGGCGCGCCGCCATATACTTCCGGATCCATCCGCCGCCGTATCGTCTGGAAGGCGCCTTTGGCCAAAAATGCGCCAAGCTGGCGTTGCGCCGAGTGCATCAATTCCCTCTTTAACATCGAAAACATCGCCACCGCCAGGCTTTCCGAAGTCTTCAAAACAATGTTGCCCACAAAACCGTCGCATACCACCACGTCCACGTGGTCTCGGAACAAATCGTGTCCCTCGACATTCCCGATGAAATTCAAATCCAATTTTTCGCAGAGCTTGAATGCTTCCAACGTCAACTCATTCCCTTTGGAAGCCTCGGTGCCAACGCTTAAAAGGCCGATACGCGGATTTCTCTTCCCCAGCACTTCGCGGGAATACACCCCGCCCATCACGGCAAATTGGGCCAGATGGAATGGCTTGCACTCGATGTTCGCCCCGGCATCGAGCAATACAAATTCATTTCCCTGCCGCGGAATCACCGTGGCGATGCAGCCGCGGTCAACCCCCTCAATCCGCCCCACCTTGAACGTCGCCGCCGCGAAAATGCCGCCAGTGTTTCCCACCGAAACCAGCGCGTCGGCTTTGCCTTCGGCAATCAAGTCCGAGGCGCGCGCAATGGACGAATCCTTCTTGCGCCGCAACGCCGCTGCCGGCTTGTCGCCCATTTCCACCACTTCGCTGGCGTGAATGACCCGGACGCGATGGTCGCGAAATCCGCCCGGGGGCAGCGCGGCATGAATTGCCGCCTGGTCGCCAACCAGGTAAAGCGCGGTGATGTCCTTATGCGCCTCAAGGGCGAGCTTGGCGCCCGCTATGACCACCCCGCAACCGTGGTCGCCGCCCATGACATCCACTGCAATTCGCATGGCAAGTCTTGAGTTTTGACGGGTTGATTTTGAGTTGAAGGGACAACCCGGGATTCAAAACTCAATGGAATCGTTCAACCGCCGGCCGTGACGCTGATGACCTGACGGCCTTTGTAAAATCCGCACGAGGGGCATACGCGATGCGGCACATACGGCGCATCGCATTGCGGACATTTGCTCAATTGCGGCAATTTCAGCACGCTGTTGTAAGCGCGGCGCATTCGCTGCCGGCTGGTTGATGGTTTACGTTTTGGAACGCCCATAATTCAGATTATAATTTTAACTTGTTCAATTCAGCCCACGCCGATCTGTTTTCTTCCCGGTTTTTTTGGCTGATTTTTTTCAACCCCCCGCAATCCGGCTTGCACAACGGATGTTGCGGAAATTCAAGCAGAATATCTTCCCGCACAAAGGGAGTCAAGTCCACGCAATCATTCTCCACCGCCGCCTTTTCCTCCCCTTCCAGCGGCAAATGCAGTGTCCAATTCTCCAATACCAGCTTCTTTTGAAACGATTTTAGGCAGCGAACACATTGGCAGTCCAGCGTCATCTCCAATCTTCCCTGCGCCAAAATCGCGTGATGAATCTTTTCGACCCGCAAATCGTATCGCAACGGCCTTTCAGCCTGGATCATTTCATCGTCTAAACTAAAGTCCAATTCCTCAACCGCCAGTTCACCCTGCAAACGGAGTTCATGCGGTTCCAAATGGCGAAGATTCACGAATAGCATAATCTTTTGAACAAGAAACCGCCCCCGCGTTCAATTTCGCAACGGCCGCTTCAATCGCGCGCATTAACGCCGCTTGAATTTTTGCTTGAGCGCCGCCTCCACGTGCGGCGGCACGAAAGGGCTTACATCGCCCCCCAACCGCGCGATTTCCTTCACGATCCGCGAACTGATGAAGGTGTATGTGTCCTTGGGCATCATGAAGATTGTCTCGATCTTTTCATTCAAATTGCGGTTCATCAGCGCCAGTTGAAATTCAAATTCAAAATCCGATACCGCCCGCAATCCGCGGACGATCGCCTGCGCTCTTTGGCCCGAGGCGTACTCCACCAGCAGTCCGGAAAAAATCTCCGCCTCAACGTTTTTTAAATGGGCGATGGCCGGTTTCATAAGCGCCAGCCGTTCGGCCAGGGAAAACAACGGATTTTTGCTTTCGTTTTTGGCCACGGCAACAACCACACGGTCAAATAATTTCGCAGCACGCTGGAGCACATCCAGATGCCCGTTGGTCAATGGATCAAAGCTGCCGGGATAAATCGCCGTTCTCATTGCTGAAATTTTGATTTTTTTGCCTCCAATGGCGAGTAAAAAAGGGTCATTCGCTCTCCCGTTGGATGATCCCCGTCAGCGAAGTCCCTTCCGATGATTTCGCGGAGGAAAATAGCTCCTCGTCAAATGGCGAGGCATCGGGCGGACGCCACGCCACCTCGTAAATTTTCACTTCCGCGATAAACCCCTTGATTTTTACCGGCGGCAAAGCCGTGCAGAGCCCCGCCAACCCGGCATCATCGCGCACCAGATGCCGGTAGGTCCCCTCGCTGATGATAATCCGGGCGCGGCCCGATACGGCTTCCAGCCGGCTGGCCAGATTCACCTCCCGACCGAATGCCGTGTAATTCAGGCCGTGTTCGTCGGACCCCATCAAACCCACCGTCGCCGGCCCGGTATTGATCCCGCTGCCCAGCATGAGAATCGGCAACTTCGACTTCGGACGCCCGGCGCCCATCGCCTTCTCCACCTCCCGCTTTTGATTCTCTTCAACCCGCCGCAAATTGATTTCATAGATGGCGCGTTGCGCTTCAATCGCCGCACGCACGCAGGCAACCGCGTGCTTTTCATTTGGCGTCGGCGCGCCCCAAAATGCCATCACGCAGTCGCCAATGAATTTGTCCAGTATGCCATTGTGCCGCTTGACGACGTCCGCAATCGCGCCGAGATATAGGTTCACCGTGTTCAGTGTTTCCCGCGCCTCTTCGTTGATCACGGCTTCCGCCTCGGCTCCGGACAGATTATGTTTGCGGATGTATTCCAGGACGTTGCCCTGGCTTTGATCCGTGAATTCAGTAAAACCGCGGACGTCGGCAAAATAGACCGTGATTTCGCGCCGGCCGCCTCCAAACGAAAGCTTCTCCATCGCCAGCAATTCGTTGACGACTTCGGGCGCCAGCATCTTTGAAAAAACCGATTTGACCCGCCGTTTTTCACCCTCTTCAAACAACACACGGTACGCCACCAGGACAATGTGTTCCGCAAATATGGCCCCCATGATGGGAAACACCATCGGCAGCCAAAAACGATATTGGATGAAGGCAAAAAACGCCACGGCCGAATAAACCGCCGCCAGCGTGCAACTGCCCCCCAGCGCCGAAAACGCCCGCAATCGCAGGGTGAGAAATACTGTTAGAACACCCAGGAAAATCGTGATTCCAAGTCCCGCCGGCAACGAGGCGCGGCGAATGAATTGGTTCGTGATCACGGAATTGGCGATGTTCCAATATCTGCTCACCAGAAAGGTCTCGCGCGAAAGCGGCGTCGCGCCCCGGTCGCTCAAGTCATTCCCCTGGGCAATCGAGCCAACGGTCACCAATTTGCCGCGGAATTCATCGGTCAAACCGTTCGTGTCGCCGCTCAAACGCCGGTAATTTTGCGCGAGCAGATTCTCAATCGGCTCTTGCAGCAGCCGCGGGTCGTTCAGCTCGAGCCGCCAGTCAATGTAAAAGTAACCGTCACGGTCAACCGGCAGGGTTCGTTCAATGCCATTTTTACCGCGCAAAATAATCCGCCCTTGCGCCAGGTCAACTTCGGCATTCGACAAATCCAACCCCAGTTCCTGCGCGGCCAGCACCACGCCCATTTGCCAGACCCGCTCCCCCGTGAATGCCTTGGCCTTGGGCGCCGTCCCCGGTGGAAGATTGGTTCCAATAAAATCAGACAACTCAAACTCATTTTGCGCGTCAACCGGGACCCTCACAACGTTCGTCGTTCCAATTTGCCGCAATATGACCTCGCCCGGCTCAATCATTGCATGATCCAGGTCCAAGCCCAATTCATCCGCGGCTTTCATGAAATAAGGATGCCAGCGGCGATAGTCCTGGAAGGCCTTGACCCGCCGCAGGATCCCATCCGAATCCCTGTCGCTCGTGATGTCCCCCAGCGCCAGAGCGTTCGTCGCAAACAAGGCGGGTAGCGGAGCGTCGCTGGTATCGCCAAGGATCACATTCCCCGCGAGGCGCAGTTGACGCGCAAAAAATTCGTCGCTAGTGATAAAATCTCCGTTGGCCATCTGCACCAGCATCTGTTGGTCGGGACGCAAATTGCTGAAAAGAACGTCGAAGGCGACAGCCTTTGCGCCTTGCTCGCGCAACTCATCCACCAGACGGCCATAAACTTCCCGCGGCCAATAAAGCCCGAAATGAAAACCGACGCTGCCATCTTCAACGGCCTTGATGCTCGATTCCTGAATGGAAACGAAGGCAAGATTGGTTGCGGCAGGCGCCGGAAAATGAAGCGCGGCCCGCATGCGCAAATCGTAGGTCATCCATTCGAGACGCTCGAAGAAATCCTCCCGGGCCATCTGCAACCCGCAGACCAGAACCAGGACCGCGCCGGCCAAAATGACTGGCGCGCGCTTGAATGGAGTGAACTTCACCCCTTGGGATTAAACAAAAAGCCAGAGCAACTCAAGGCTGCTCTGGCCATACGTTAAATTTAAAAAGGCCTCAGAAATGTCCGGTCGTCGGCGAAATGTAGAGGATCGTCCGATCGTGCGCAAATCTGATGAAACCGTAATCAAGCGTGATGATAAAAACAGCCCGGTTTTCCACCCGGGTCAATTCCACAGGGGTCAACTGTCTTACCTCGCCGGTTCGGGGGTTGAGTTCTTCGCCCGGCCCCAAAACCGTGGTGGTCACCTGTCCTGCCGCGTTCGTATGCGATACCACCATCGAGCCGGATATTACCGTGATGTCCCCATTGGCGCTGATCGCAAACGTCGTGCCCCGCACACCGGCAATGCCGTTGGGCATCTTGATCAAATATTGCGAAGTCGCCGAAAGCTTCTTCACCGTCCCGAATATCGTTCCTTGCCGTAAATCCAGTTCCGTGTCGCTCACCGCGTCCACGCCCGTGTCCCCAATCGTCAACGTGTCAATCGCCAGCACTGTGTCGGTGTCCATGTGAATCACATTTTGTTCCGCCGCGGATTTAAACGTGGACAATCCCGTCACCGGGCTGTCCGCCGCGGGGGCAACTATACTCGGATTTTGAACGCTATGCACCAAAAGCTTCTGCCCAAGCACCAAGTCAACCGTCCCATTGCCGGCCGTTTCAATGACATTGCCCGCGCCCAGCGTCATGCCCACAACGAGCGGCTGCCATGTCTTGGCGTCATCGGCAGAATAGCGCGCTTCGCCACTTATGCGAACAACGGTCGCATAACCGGGTTTGGATTGGGCAAACGTATTCGCGCCGAAGGTGAAAACAAGGGCGCTTACGGCCGCTAGATACAAAAATCGGGCTGATTTCATATAGGCTTTTTCGAGTTTTTTACTATCTGTCTTGATTATATCGAGGAAGAGGCGAATGTCAATAGGTAATTTTGCAAAATCTCACTTTGTCATCTGCCCATTTTTACCCCGTTTTGCCTCGGCTTTTTAAATGATCCTCATGGATTTGTCCGGGTCTTTGAGAAATCGCGGCTTGCACATCGGGTCGCAAAACTTGATCTCCTGGCGGCATAAAACCTACGGCAAATCGGTCGCCCCCATCAGGAAACGGTCGCATTCGCGCGCCGCACCGCGCCCTTCGTTGAACGCCCACACCACCAGGCTCTGCCCCCGCCGGCAATCCCCGCAGGCAAAAATCTTCGGATGGTTCGTCACGTATTTCTCAAAGTCCGCCTTCGCATTGCTCCGCGCGTCGCGTTCTACGCCCAATTCCTCCAGCAACGGCTGTTCCGGCCCTAGAAAACCCATCGCAAGCAATACCAGTTGCGCCGGTAAAACCTTTTCGGTGCCCGGAATGTGCTTCGGAATGAATTGGCCCTTCTCGTTTCGTTCCCATTGCACTTCCACCGTGTGGACGGCCTTGACGCGACCGTGGCCGTCAGACTCAAATTTTGCGGCCGTCGTCAGGTAAATGCGAGGGTCCGCGCCGAATTTTGCGGCGGCTTCCTCCTGGCCGTAATCCAGCTTGTAAACCTTTGGCCATTCGGGCCATGGATTGTCCGCAGCCCGTTCCAGCGGGGGCTTGGGCAGAATTTCCACCTGTACGAGCGATCGGCACCCGTGCCGAATCGAAGTGGCCACGCAATCCGTCCCCGTGTCTCCGCCTCCAATCACCACCACGTCCTTGCCTGTCGCGTCAATGTAATTCCCGTTCTTATGCCCGTCCAAAAGGCTCCTCGTATTGGCCGTGAGAAATTCCATCGCGAAATGCACACCTTCGTATTCGCGCCCAGGTACCGGCAGGTCACGCGGCTTCGTCGCCCCAGTCGCCAATATGACCGCGTCGAATTCTTTCAGCAATTTGTCCGCCGGATAATCCCTCCCCACCTCGGTATTGCAGACAAAGCTGACGCCTTCGGCCTCAAGCTGTTGAATACGGCGCATCACCACTTCGTTTTTGTCGAGCTTGGGATTGGGAATCCCGTACATGAGCAAACCGCCCGGGCGGTCGGCCCGCTCGAAAACCGTGACCAAATGCCCGGCCTGGTTCAACTGGGCGCCGGCGCTCAGTCCCGCCGGCCCGGAACCAACCACGGCCACTTTCTTCCCTGTGCGCTTCTTCGGCGGCTCGGGTTTGATCCAGCCGTTTGCCCACCCGTTGTCGGCGATGGCGCATTCGATGTGCTTAATCGTGACCGGCGGCGCATTGATGCCGAGCACGCACGAGCCTTCACACGGCGCCGGACACACGCGTCCCGTGAATTCAGGAAAATTGTTCGTCTTGTGCAGCCGTTCCAGGGCTTCCTTCCATAGGCCGCGATATACCAGATCGTTCCACTCGGGAATCAGATTGTGAATCGGGCAGCCGCTGGCCATGCCGCTCACAAGCTGTCCGGTGTGGCAAAACGGAATGCCGCAATCCATGCATCGCGCCCCCTGCTTCTTCACCTCGCCCTCCGGCATGTGATGATGAAATTCCTTCCAGTCCGCGACGCGTTCCAGCGGCGGACGGTCCGTCGGCAGTTCACGATTAAAGTCTAAAAATCCGGTTGGTTTTCCCATTTCAGTTTTTTGGTTTCAAGCTGATTCGGTGGCGCAAATTATCCTTCGCTTCTTTCTGCCGTGACTTTGCCGCGCGGCCTCGAACCGGGTATCCGCCCCGAACCGGCCCAATCGCCGACATTGGTTCTTCGCCCGCATTGGCAATTTTGCCGCCTCCATAAATCAGACCCATAAAAAATAGGATCATCCGCCCCCCACGCGCGCCACGTCGCGAATGTTCTCCTCGAATGCCGCCATGATGGCGTCGTCGCCGCTCAAGCCTTGGGACTCGACCTTTTTCAACGCCTGCAAAACGCGGGCGTAATCCTTCGGCAACACTTTGACAAATTTAGGCGCGTAACTTTTCCAATCGCCGAGTATCTTCGCGGCGCGCCCGCTGTCCGTATAGGCCTGATGACGCTGGACCAGTTTCCACACTTCCTCGATTTCGTCGGCGTCCGCCAGCCTTTCCAGGCCGACCAGCTCCTTGTTGCATCGCGAGGCGAAATCACCGGCTTCATCGAGCACGTAGGCGATGCCCCCGCTCATCCCCGCGGCAAAATTGCGCCCGGTCCGGCCAAGAATCACCACCCGCCCGCCGGTCATATATTCGCATCCGTGGTCGCCGATCGCTTCCACGACCGCATTGACGCCGGAATTGCGGACCCCAAATCGTTCGCCGGCCATGCCCCGCACAAAAATCTCCCCCCCCGTCGCGCCGTAAAGCGCCACGTTGCCGATGATGATGTTTTCTCCCGGCTCAAACGTGGAACCTTTCGGCGGATAGACAATCAACTTGCCGCCGCTCAGCCCTTTGCCGAAATAATCGTTCGCGTCTCCTTCCAGTTCGAGCGTCATGCCCCGGGGCACAAACGCGCCGAAGCTCTGGCCGGCGCTGCCCGTGAATTTCAATCGCACCGTGTCCTCCGGCAATCCGTTTGGCCCATGCCTCTTTGTGATCTCACCGCCGGTGATTGTGCCGACGACACGATTGACATTCCGGATTGGCAATTCGGCGCGTACCTGCTCCCCACGCTCAATCGCGGGTTTGCATATCTCCAGCAGCTTCGTCACGTCCAGAGATTTCTCCAGCCCGTGGTCCTGGTCCTGCCGCCGGTAACGCCCCACTTCCGGACCCGCCTCGGGTTGGTGCAAAATTGGCGTCAGATCCAGCCCGCGCGCCTTCCAATGGTCAATCGCCTTCCACGGATTCAATTTATCCGTGCGGCCAACCATTTCGTTGAGCGTGCGAAAGCCCAGTTTGGCCATGATTTCCCGAAGTTCCTGCGCGATAAAACGCATATAGTTCACCACATGGTCGGGATTGCCGGCAAAACGCGCGCGCAACCGCGGGTCCTGCGTCGCCACCCCCACCGGGCACGTGTTCATATGGCAAACGCGCATCATGATGCAACCCAGCACCACCAGCGGCGCCGTCGCAAATCCAAATTCCTCCGCCCCGAGCAGCGCCGCCACCGCCACGTCCCGCCCCGTCTTCAACTGCCCGTCCGTCTCCACGTATATGCGGCTCCGAAGATTGTTCAGCACCAGCGTCTGGTGCGTCTCCGCCACCCCCAGTTCCCACGGGCCACCCGCGTGTTTGATCGAAGACAACGGCGAGGCCCCCGTGCCGCCGTCATGGCCGGAGATCAAAACCACGTCCGCGTGCGCCTTGGCCACGCCCGCCGCCACCGTGCCCACCCCCACTTCGGCCACCAGCTTCACGCTGATGCGCGCGTTGCGATTCGAATTTTTCAAATCGTGAATCAATTCCGCCAAATCTTCGATGGAATAAATGTCGTGGTGGGGCGGCGGCGATATCAAACCCACCCCCGCGGTCGTGCCGCGCACCTTGGCAATCGGCGGATACACCTTTTTGCCCGGCAACTCGCCGCCTTCGCCCGGCTTGGCGCCTTGCGCCATCTTGATTTGCAGTTCCCGCGCGTTGACCAGGTAATGGCTCGTCACTCCAAACCGCCCGCTCGCCACCTGCTTGATCGCGGAATTCTTCGAGTCCCCGTTCGGAAGCGGAATGTACCGGTCCGGATCTTCCCCGCCTTCGCCCGTGTTCGATTTGCCGCCAAGCCGGTTCATCGCAATCGCCAGCGCCTCGTGCGCTTCCTTCGAAATCGAGCCGTAACTCATCGCCCCCGTCTTGAACCGCTTCACAAGTTTCTCAACCGGTTCCACTTCTTCAATCGGCAGCGCCTGGTCGGCATTCTTGAACTCCAGCAGGCCCCGCAGGGTGCAGAGATTCTTTGCCTGGTTGTTGATTAACTCGGCATACTCCCGATAAATCTTTTCGCTGCCCGTCCGGCAGGCGTTCTGCAATTTGTGGATCGTCTGCGGGTTGAACAAATGAAACTCCCCGCCGTCGCGCCACTGATATTGGCCGCCGGCTTCCAGCACCCCGTTGACCGGCCGCTCCGGAAATGCATGGTGATGCCGCGCCAGCGCCTCCGCCGCAATCACATCCAGCCCCACACCCTGGATCCGCGACGGCGTCCAGGTGAAATACTTGTCCACCACGTCGCTGTTCAAACCCACCGCCTCGAAAATTTGCGCGCCCCGATAACTTTGAATCGTCGAAATCCCCATCTTCGCCATCGTCTTCACGACCCCTTTAATCGCCGCCTTGATGTATTTTTTCTGCGCCGTCTTGTGGTCGGTGTTGACGAGCAGGCCTTGTTGTATCAAATCATCCAGCGTCGCAAACGCCAGATAGGGATTGATGGCGCTGCAACCGTAGCCGATCAGCAGCGCAAAATGATGCACTTCGCGCGGCTCGCCCGATTGCAGCACCAGCCCCACCCGCCCCCGCGTGCCGGCCCGAATCAGATGATGATGCAATCCCGCAACGGCCAATAACGCCGGGATCGGCGCCAGTTGCGGCGAAATCCCCCGGTCCGATAAAACCAAAATGTTCGCGCCCCTGGCGATGGCCTTGTCCGCGTCGGTAAATGTTTTTTCCAGCGCGGTTTCAAGGTTCTTGACCGCCGCCTCTTTGCTCGCTTCGAACAAAATCGGCAGCGTCACCGCCTGGTACGGATTCATCTCAATGAAGCGCAGTTTTTCCAGTTCCTCATTGGTGAGGATGGGGTGCTTCAGCTTGATCATCGTGCAGCTTTGCGGCCCCGGATTCAGCAAGCCGCCGCGGCCCCCCACCATCGTTTCCGTCGAGGTGATGATCTCCTCGCGTATCGGGTCAATCGGCGGATTGGTGACCTGCGCGAAGAGTTGCTTGAAATAATTGTAGAGCAACTGCGGCCGGTTCGATAGCACCGCCAGCGGCGTGTCCGTCCCCATCGAGCCGAGCGGCTGGACACCGTCGTTGGCCATCGGCGCGATCAGAAAGCGCAAATCCTCGAACGTGTAGCCGAACGCCTGCTGCCGCTGCAAAACCTTCCGGTGGTCCGGTTCGGTCCTTTGCGTCGGCTCCGGCAAATTCTCGAGCAGCACGTGATGTTCGTTCAGCCATTTTTGATACGGTTGCGCGCTCGCGTATTTTTTCTTCAGCTCTTCGTCCGCAACAATGCGCCCCTGCTCCGTGTCCACTAGAAACATCCGGCCCGGTTGAAGACGCCCTTTTTGCAGGATGCGTTCCGGCGCCACCGGCAGCACCCCCGCTTCCGACGCCATGATCACCATGTCGTCTTTGGTGACATAATAACGCGACGGACGCAACCCGTTCCGGTCCAGGCACGCGCCGATGATTTTTCCGTCCGTGAAGGCCATCGAGGCCGGACCGTCCCACGGCTCCATCAGACACGAATGAAATTCATAAAACGCGCGCCGCTCCCCGTCCATGCTCTCATGGTTCTCCCACGGCTCGGGGATCATCATCATCATCGCGTGCGGCAATTCCCGCCCCGTCATCACCAGCATCTCCACGCAATTGTCAAATTGCGCCGAGTCCGACCCGTCCGTATTGATGACGGGAATGATTTTTTTGATGTCCTGCCCGAACAATCGCGATTTGAAATTTGCCTCCGCCGACCGCATCCAGTTCACATTTCCCCGTAGCGTGTTGATTTCCCCGTTGTGCGCAATGTAGCGATTCGGATGCGCCCGGTCCCAACTCGGAAACGTGTTCGTGGAAAATCGCGAATGCACCAGCGCCAGCGCCGTCTTCATCTCCGCGTCCCCCAAATCGGGATAGTATTTGGCCAGTTGCTCCGGCATCAGCATCCCCTTGTAAATGCAGGTCTTGCACGACAGGCTCGAAACGTAAAAGACGCCCCCGCCGGGTGCCTCCTTGCCGTAACGGATGCTCTGCTCCGCGACTTTGCGGATGACATATAGTTTCCGTTCAAACGCTGCCTCATCTTTGATTCCCGGAGCGCGTCCGACAAATACCTGCATCATGTGCGGTTCGCAATTCTTCGCGCCGTTGCCCAGCGATGAATTGTCCGTGGGAACATCGCGCCAGCCCAGCAACGTCTGGCCTTCGTCGGATACGATTTTTGCCAGGGCCCCTTTCACCGCGTCGCGCTCGCCGGCGGCGCGCGGCATGAATACCATGCCCACCCCGTATTGGCCGGGGGCGGGAAGTTTGAAACTGAGCTTGCTGGTGGCCTTTACCAGGAAATCGTGGGGCACCTGGAGCAAAATCCCCGCGCCATCCCCGGTGTTCGCCTCGCACCCGCAGGCCCCGCGATGGTCCAGGTTCACCAATATCTTCAGCGCGTCCTGAACAATCCCGTGGGATTTTTGTCCCTTGATGTGGACCAGAAACCCGACGCCGCACGAGTCATGTTCGAACTGCGGGTCATATAGCCCCTGCTTCGGCGGTGCAGAAACATTTGGTATTTTTGCGCGCCGGGACTCTTCATTTGGTTGCGTCAGGTCTTTCGTCATCTGGCAATCAGCCGTCGTTCCACTTATTTTTGGCTCAAAACCCGCCGTTGCGCAATAAATGTTTTCAGGAAAATTGGCCGTTCGCCGAGTGGAAAACGAAGATCGAAATGGAGGTTGGACGGGCGCCGAACCTGCGGAGTGGTGACCGGGGTGACCGGCCTTGACCCGCACCGGTAAAAGCGTCTCTAAAAGATGGCCCGCTTATTGCCCTCATATGTTGTGAAAAAACTTGCCAAAGCGTCCAGAGAAAAGACCATGCTGAAAAAACCCGGGTGACGGTGACCTGAATCTTTACAAAGGCGTATGGAAACCATGAACGCGGCAAAGCAATACCAACTCAACGATTGGGGTTCCATCAGACCGAACGTTATAACGACGGCCCTGGCACCATATTTATGGAGAAGGAATTGTGAATAGGAACGTCCCCGGCCTAAGACATTCGGCTGACCAGGTTGGCGGCCTTGTGTTCTTCGGCCGTATGCTCGACAAAATTCGGCTGCATGCGCAAGGCAGGCTGCCCCCCGATTATAACCGCGGCACCGGATTTGACGGCAGGGTTTGCAGGTTTTTGCGCGTTGAATATCCGGCGTTGGTTGAACGGGTCCTGGCCGGAGGCGGTGACCACGAGATTTTGGCATGGTGCTTTGCTCGCGGACGGAAACCAAGCGATGAAGAGATTCTTGTCTTCAACGCGTTTCTGACCAAGCGAGGCTGGCGGGACGACAGCAGCGCCGAACTGGAGGAAATGAAGCGACAGCGCGGTTTCGCGAATCGCGCCGACATTCAGACATTTTTTGATTTTCACAAAGCAGACGAGGCCTCAGAGTGAGCTTCAACGATGACGGAAGCCACGAAATCATCGGCTGTCCACAATGCGGCAAATAGTTACTGGCTGACGCGATTGATCATGTTGCGCCTGCTCGGTTTTGTTTACGCCATGGCGTTCCTCGCCGCCGCAAAACAAATCCTGCCGCTCATCGGTTCGCACGGCCTCCTGCCGGTGGGTTTGTTCCTAAACCAGGTCCAAACGGCTTTGGGGTCGCCGGTCGCCGGTTTCATCCGGCTGCCTTCGTTGTTCTGGTTTGCGCACCCGGACACCATCTTGCAATCGGCGGCATGGGTTGGCTTCGTCCTCTCGTGCGTCGTCGTGGCCGGCTACGCCAACGCCATCCTCATGACCTTCCTGTGGGCGCTTTACATGTCATTCGTCCACGTCGGGCAGGATTGGTATGGCTACGGCTGGGAGATTCAACTTCTCGAAACGGGTTTTCTCGCAATCTTCCTCTGCCCCCTGCTCGATGGCCGGCCCTTTCCAAAACGCGAACCTCCCGTCGTGATGCTCTGGCTCTTCCGATGGCTCATCTTCCGCATCATGGTCGGCGCCGCGTTGATTAAGCTCCGCGGCGACCCCTGCTGGCGCGATTTGACGGCGCTTTACTATCACTTCGAAACCCAGCCGATTCCCGGCCCCTTCAGCCGTTGGTTTGCGTTCCTGCCGCACCGGGTGTTGAAAATCGGTGTCGTCTTTAACTTTCTTGCCGAATTGATCGCTCCCTGGTTTGCCTTTTATCCGCGTCTGGCACGCCATATCGCCGGCGTCATCATGGTCCTGTTTCAAATCACTCTCATCTTGAGCGGAAACCTCTCTTTCCTCAATTGGCTGACCCTTGTCCCCGCTCTGGCCTGTTTTGACGACTCCTTCTGGTCAAAACTTTTGCCGCGCGCACTTGTTCAACGCGCCACGGCGGCCGCCGCGTCGGCCAGCCCCTCCCTCCCCATGCGCCGGGTCGCCTGGACAGTGGCGGCCATCGTCGCGTTGTTAAGCTTCCAACCCGTCGCCAATATGATTTCTCCGAACCAGATTATGAATACCTCGTTCGACCCGCTCGACGTGGTCAATACCTACGGCGCATTCGGCACGGTGGGCCGCGAGCGGTTGAACGTCGTGTTCGAAGGCACAGACGCCACCGTGCCTGACGCCCATGCCGAATGGAAGGCCTATCCTTACGTCGCGCTGCCCGTGGCGCTGAATCGGCGGCCGCCGCAAATCGCGCCGTACCAGCCACGCCTCGACTGGCAGATGTGGTTCGCCGCCATGAGCACGCCTGACCAATATCCATGGACGCTCCATCTGATTTGGAAGCTGCTGCACAACGATCCCGGCGCGCTGAGTTTGTTCGGCGGCAATCCGTTCCCAAACAAACCCCCGCGTTACATCCGCGCCGTCCTGTATCGCTATCAATTCGCCCCGCGTGGAAATCCCGACGGCAACTGGTGGAAACGGCAGGAACTCGGGCTTTGGCTGCCGCCACTATCGGCCAATGACCCGCGCTTGCTCCAATTCCTTCAACAAGCTGGCTGGCTCGATGACTCCAATTCCACCAACTCATGAAACATTGAATCCGCCGGTTCCCAAATGTATTTCCGCGCCTTCCACAAAAATTTCTGGCCAAATTCCCGTCGGCGTTCCAAATTTAAGCGTTGAAACTCATGACACGCGGTCCGCAGCCAGTCATCGCGCCGACGCCAACGACCGGCGACGAAACGTCTTCCCATGACGACCTGGCGCCCACGTACTACGTCATCTGCTGGAACGATCCGGTGAATCTGATGGTCTATGTGACTCATGTGTTCATGAAGATATTCGGATGGGACCGTCAAACGGCCCAAGAGCACATGTTGGAAGTCCATGAAAGGGGAAAAAGCGTGCTGGTTCGCGAAAGCGTCGAAAAGGCCGAATTTTATGTTCACCAATTGCAAGGCTACCAATTGCAAGCCACGATGGAGCCGGTCAAATGAAATTGCTCAGGGAATTTCGAGATGGTTGGGAGTATGAATTAAGCCGGCATGAGGCAACGTGTCTGCGCACACTCATTGCGGAGTTTCCGACGACGCCAATCGCCAACGCCAGAATCAGCAGAACGGAGTCCGATCCCGAGGCCGATGACCGTGAGCGGCTGCTGAATGAATCGCTCGCAGGACACCGGCTCGACCTCAAATGCCAGGCGATGAAACTTTTGGCTTCCGGCAGGCCCCGCTCCGCACCGGCCGGCGCGCGGCTGCGCCTCAACCCGCCAGAACGGGAGATGTTGTTGCAACTCCTCAATGACATTCGCGTCGGCAGTTGGCGCGCCCTCGGTGAGCCGGCGGACCTTGATTCCAAATTTTCCCCGGCATCCGAAAGAGAAATGAAATACCGCGCTTTCATGGACCTCGCCGGTTATTTCGAATTCAAACTTCTGAATTTGGAAAACGGCGGCGAACATTGACAGCGTCGCTTTGGCCCCGGTGCAGAAGGATCCGCGCGCGTTCGACCACAACCGGCTGGCAACCCATTCTCCCAAAGGCTGGACGCACGCGCTGCCAATCAGTCGAGCCAACGGAGAAACTTGCAAAATGCACTCAGTTGGGTTCTTATTAAGGGAAATGTGGCGGTGGATTTGTCCGTTTCTAATTGTCGCAACGGTATTGGCTCAACGAGCCAATGCCGCAAGCGAATCCGCCGAGGTGAACCTCGATTATGTCGCGCAACGAGCTCTGGAACGCGCCCAGCAGCCATTTCACTCTCCCCGCGCGAATTTGCCCAAAGCCCTCGCAAATCTCAATTACGATCAATACCGCGAAATCCGTTTTCGTCGTGACAAGGCCCTTTGGACGGCGGGTGACCTTCCCTTCCGTGTTGAATTCTTCCACCCCGGTTACATTTATCAAGAACCCGTCCATGTTTACGAATTCACCGCCACTCACGTCCAGCCCATCCGTTTCGTGCAGGACTTTTTCGATTATGGCGATTTGACCATCCAGAATCAAATTCCCGCCAGCACCGGTTACGCCGGCTTTCGCATCCTCTATTGCCTGAACCAAACCAATCAATTGGACGAACTCGGCGCATTCCTCGGCGCGAGTTATTTCCGGCTCTTGGGCAGAAACCAGACCTATGGACAATCCGCCCGCGGCCTGGCGCTCAATTGCGGCGAAACCGATCGGCCCGAGGAATTTCCGATCTTCACCGATTGGTGGCTGGGCAAACCCCAGAAAGGCGATACCCAGTTGACGCTTTATGCCCTGCTGGACAGCGTCAGTTGCACCGGCGCCTATGAATTCCACATCCATCCCGGCGAAACGACCGTGGCCGACGTGGAAGCCATTATTTACATGCGCGATCCCAAAACCATTCGCGCGGCTGATACCAACGCCCAGCCCGTCAATCTTCTCGGCATGGCCCCGCTCACCAGCATGTTTTGGTTCGGTCAGGGTTCCGAACGGAAATTCGACGATTATCGTTCGGGCGTCCATGACTCCGATGGTTTGCTCATTAAAATGAACAACGGCGAAACCCTGTGGCGCCCCCTCGACAACCCGGCGGTCATGCGCCACCAGGTCTTTACCGCGCCGGACATTCGCGGCTACGGCCTGCTTCAACGCAACCGTGATTTCTCGGGTTACGAGGACCTCTTTACCCCGTTCCAAACTGAACCGAGTGTGTGGGTCGAGCCGCACAGCGACTGGCCGCACGACGGCGACTTGCACCTCGTCGAGCTAAGCGCTAATTGGGAGGGTCTCGATAACATTGTCGCCTTTTGGTCACCGCGGATCCTCCCCAAACCGCTCACGCCGTTCAAATTCGGCTACACCCTTTATTGGTTGACCGAAATGAAATTGTCCGACGAAAAAGTGGTCGCCACCCGCATCGGTCTTGACCCTAGCTGCGATAATTGCCGGCAAATCGTGATTGATTTCAAAGGGCCAAAACTCGATGCCATCCCCACCAATTCGCCGCCGACAGCCATTGCCAATTGCAGCCCTAACGCCGCGATCTTGTTCAATCAGGTCGTCTGGAATCCTTTCGCCCACGCTTGGCGCGTCGCTTTGAAAATGCAGCCGAAAACCAACGAACCGGTGGATTTGCGCTGCACCCTGCAACAAGGCACCAACGTCGTCAGTGAAACCTGGACCTTCCAATGGAGTCCGCCATGAACCCCGCGATTTTGCCCGATGCCACCGGCAAACTGGCCGGACGCCCCCTCGAAGAATGGAACGGCGCCTACGTAAAAGTGGAAAATTATTTTCATGCCCTCCGCATCCGCAACAAACCCCTCCTCGGCCAATTGGTCCTCCGCGTCCTCGAGCGCGCCCAGCGCCGCGCCCCCGACGAGCCGAACCGCTCCGCCACCCAGCTCGCCGCCGAGGAAATGGACCGCCTCGTCAACGAATGGTTTTCCGAAGTCCTCCAAACGCCCCCGGCCAAGACCGACCAGACTCTTTCCACCCGCGGACGACTCGCCCTCTTGCTGGCCGATATGCCCGGAAAATGGCAGGAACAGTTCCTGCGCCCGGGACCGTGGCCCGAGGAATTCGTCACCGCCATGCGCGAAAATTTTCTGCTCGCCGGTCCTGATTTCCAGATTTCAAAAATGGCGCCCCGCCCCTTCGATCTCGGCCCCATTGCCACCCTCTCCAATCTCGGCAAAATCCCCTACTTCCGCATGATCTTCATCTGGACGCTGTTTGCCCTCCTGCTCATCGCTATTTTCCTGCTCACCCATCAGTGATTTATCCTTTGACGCACCCGATGGATGCCCTAAATTGCCGCCATGCCAGAAATTGCGAAGTTTGTGAAGAGCGGGTCTTGCGGCATCACGCCGGCTATCGCGGAAAAGGTCCTCCGCCAGTTGCCTCAATGGAAACTCGAGTTCACGCAAATCCGCGCTCCTGAATTTCCGCACTTGGTGGACCAGCTCGAATTTCTGGCCGATGCGGTCGAGGACTCGGTCGAGGGTGCCTACCGCGAATTGCCCTACATGGCCGTTGCCCAGGCCGTGTTCGCCCTCCTCTACGCCCACAAAAAAATGAGCATCCTGCCCGAAAGCATTCTCGACATGGGCCGCGCCGACGATTCGAGCGTCGTCCGCGCCGTGCTCATACAAAATGAAAAAGCCTTTGCGGTTTACGCCGGCACGCAGGGCATTGACTGGCTCAAGATTACCAGTCAGCCGTGAGTTTTGCGCCCGCTGTCAAACCGAAATTAAATGAAGCTTGAACAGAAAACCGTCCTTAAAAACCGGCTGATTGTTGCCGGCATCATTTCGGCTGTCTTAATGACCGGTGTCATTCAAATTCACAAGATCACTTTTCACCCTTTTCATTAATTGAAACATTCCCGCTGATTGATTTTTAATGCAAATCCCGTTGGTCATGACCATCATCGGTCCCGACCGGACCGGCCTCGTCGAATCGGTCGCGCGTTGCGTCGCCGCCCACGACGGTAACTGGCTGGAAAGCCGCCTCTGCCGCCTCGGCGGCGAATTTGCCGGAATTTTGAGGGTCGAAATTCCCGACCATAACAAACCCGCGCTGGTTTCCGCGCTCCAAAAAATCGCCGGACTCACCGTCACCGTCCGCGCCGATGAATCCAGAATCCCACCCGCCGGCGGAAGACAGACCCAATTGGAAGTCGTCGGCCACGATCGCCCGGGAATTGTCCGCGAAATTTCCGCCGCGCTCGCGCGCGCCGGCGTCAATGTCGAGGAATTCTCCAGTGAAGTCGCCAGCGCACCAATGAGCGGCGAGTCGTTGTTCAAAGCCGCCGCCCGCTTGCAATTGCCTGAACCCTGTGATGTCGCGGCGCTGAAAAAGGACCTCGAGAAAATTGCCGCCGATTTGCTCGTGGATGTTTCCATCAAGGACCCTGCGTGACATTCGTGCGCTGCGCCGGCGGACTGGCGCCGGGCGGCCGGGACTGAAAATCGTGCCACCCCTTGAGCCGTCCGGCGGTGATAAAAATGCGGTACGAAACGCCCATTTGCAGCGGCAACGGCCGCGACCCGTCCACGACCGGATCCATCCCGTCAATGCCCTGGCCATACACAAAATGGTTGACAGGATCGTCCGAGTGGCCGACAACATGCCATAGCGGCTGCGCCAGTTTGTTGGTCTCCCATTCGGCCAATGGCACGACTTTGATCTCGGTCAGTTCATAATCGTCGCCCAGCGAGAAGAGCGTGAGCATCCGGCCGCCCCGCCCCATCGGGCGGGTGGTGTGCGATATCACCATCGGCTTGGACCGGAACCAATCCGTAAAGAAAATGACATAAACGGCGGCCAGCGCCAAAACGAGGGCGATGAGCGCGAGATTCTTTTTATTCATAAAAAATATTTGCAACATGCGCCCGGCGGCGCGCGTCTGTCTATCAGACGCGGAAACATTTGAATCGGTTATGAAAATAAGATTACGGCAACTGTCGGCCAGAGCGAAGTGCAAAGAAGGGAAAACGACGGACGCCCCGGCGATGGCCGCGCCTCGGGAAAAAGAGCCACGCCTCATCAACCGCGTTTCCGCTTTCACCTTGATCGAATTGCTGGTGGTCATCGCGGTCATCGCCATCCTCGCCGCCATGCTGTTGCCCGCGTTGGCCCGCGCCAAGGAAACCGGCCGCCGCATCTACTGCCTCAACAACCTCAAGCAATTGGGTTTGGCCTCGCAAATGTATGTGGGCGACAACCAGGGCACCTATCCGCCGCGCAATGACACCGAGCGCTGGCCCGACCAGTTCTATAGTGACTACGGCAAGAATATCAATGTCCTGCTTTGTCCCACCGACCTCCTGTTGCTCGGTCCACCGGTGACCGTCGGCGCGTCCCCCTCGAACAACGTCGCCGATGCCTCGCCCCGCAGTTACCTCATCAATGGCTGGAACGATTACTTTGACGGTTACTTTGGTTATCCCGGCTGGGGAACCTTGGAGCAGGACATGACCACCACGGGCCTTAAAGAAACGGTCATCGCTCTTCCAACCGATACCGTTGTGATTGGTGAAAAACAGCATAATGCCGGCGATTTTTACATGGATTTGCTCGAAAACGGCGGGAACGATTTTACCGGCATCGCCGAACAGGGCCGCCATGACAACAGCGGAAACCCGAGCGGGCAATTCAACGGCGCCGGCAGCAGCGGCGGCTCCAATTATGCCATGTGTGACGGCAGTGCGCGCTTCATCAAATTCCCCCAGGCCGTTGATCCCCAAAATATGTGGGCCATCGCAAATTCAAATCGCGTTGATTATTCAATCAGTTATTAGCCCGCGCCCGGTGTCTATCTATTGTGCTGGATTACAGCCCCAAAAGTAACGTAACATCAATATCCCAATTCATTGAAAACTTGCTTCCAGGCTTTGTTGGCCAATCATTCCTCCAGTGCCCGCATCGCATTCAATGCGGTTTCGAGGGATTGGATGCGGATGGGCTTGGTCAAATGAGCCACAAAACCCGCATCCCGGCTGCGCGCCAAATCCTCCTCCATCCCATAGCCGGTCAGCGCAATCCCGCGGATCGGACCTTTCTTTCCCATTTCAGCCATTAACTCGTAGCCGCTGCCGTCAGGCAGCCCGATGTCCGAAATCAGCAACGTGAAATCCTGTTGACGGGCGAGGATCCGCGCCTCCGCCAGCGACGCCGCCGTGACCACTTCATACGACCGGCGCGCGAGAAGCCGCGCCAGCGACGTGCGCGTCGGCTCATGGTCTTCCACCAGAAGGATGCGCCCGCCTTTTGCCGGCGAAACAAACGTCACGTCCGTATGTTGGTTCGGCGTCGTTCCATGACCGTTGATTTCCGCGGCGGAGGCCAGCGGCAACTCGACGGTGAAAACGGCGCCCTTGTCCCGTCCGTCGCTGTGCGCGCGGATGCGTCCCGAATGAAATTCGATCAGTTTCTGCGAGATGACCAGGCCCAATCCCAGGCCGCCGAACCGGTGCGCGGAGCCGCTGGCATGATCACCCTGCGAAAAAGCGTTGAAGATGCGGCTGAGTTCCTGCTCGTTCATCCCGATCCCCGTGTCGGTGATTTTGACAAGGAGATGGTCCTCATCCGGCAATTCCGTTTCCACGGTGATATGACCGCCCGGCGGCGTGAATTTGACCGCGTTTTTCAGCAGATTCCAAAACACCTGCTGCAACCGGACGCCATCGGCATAGACCGCATGGCTCATCGCGCCAAGTTTAATCGTGGGAATAATTCCCTTTTGCTTCATTTCCTCCTGCACGTTGGCGATCGCGTCTTTGAGCACCGCATGGACATCCATGATTTGTTTTTCGAGGAGAACCTTGCCCCGCGTCACTCGCGTCAGGTCGAGCAGGTCGTCAATCAACCGCGCCTCCAATTCCACGTTTTTTCGCACCATTTCAAAATCCGCGCGGACCGGATCCGGCAGTTTCAGATTGGTCGCCGCGTCGCTGGCCACCAGCAAAATAGGATTGAGCGGCGTGCGCAATTCATGGCTCAGCGTCGCCAGAAACTCGTCCTTGGCGCGGGAGGCGCCCAGGGCTTCATCGTGCGCTTTTTTCAGTTCCAGCAGCACGCGCTGCCGCTCGATCGCCGAGGCGATTTGCGAAGCAATCGTCTGCGCCGGTTGCAATTCCCCGGACGCAAACTCGTGCGTCGTGTTGAAATAAACCATGAATTTGCCCAGCAACCGGTCGTTGTAAAGGATCGGAATGAAGGCGAGCGCGCGGATGCCTTCCCCTTTGACGATCGAGCGAAGCTCTTCGTCGAAAGGCGCGGCGTCAACGTTTGAAATCAATACCGGCCCGGGCATTTCATCTTTTTTCCAGGGGGAATGCCCTTCAACCGCCCGGCGATAATCTTCCGAAATGCCGCGCCAGGCGGTAAATCGCATCACCCCGGCCGAATCGCACAGCAGAATCGCCGCGCGGTCGGACGCCTGGCATTGGAAAATTGCGTCAAGCGCCGCGTCGCAGACTTCGCGAAGCGAGGAGGCCCGGTTGACGGCCACCACCAATTCGTAAAGCGCACGCTGCTGCTTCTCGCCCCGTTTGCGTTGCGTAATGTCGTGCGCAATCTGCGAGCCTCCGATGATTTTCCCCTCATTGTCCTTGATCGGCGAAATCGTCAGCGAAACCTCCACCAGCGAACCGTCCTTTCTAAGGCGAATGGTCTCGAATTGATGCACCGGCTCGCCTTTGCGAATGCTGTTCAGAATTTGCGTCTCTTCGTCCTGTCGCCCCGGCGGGATCAATAGAGTTATCGGTTTGCCAATCACTTCCCCGGCACTGTATCCAAATAGACGCTCGGCGCTTTCGTTCCAACTGGTGATAATGCTGTTGAGGTTTTTACTGAGAATGGCGTCGTCCGATGTCTGCACGATCGCGGCCAGCCGCTGCGCCGCCGCTTCCGAGCGCTTCCGCTCGGTGATGTCCATGACCATGTTGATGGCCCCGATAATATTGCCGGCGGCATCGTGCAAAGGTTCGGGATGCGGCAAAACATTCCGGCGCGTGCCGTCGGGTCGCTCGATAATAATTTCCTGGCCCCGCACCGCCACGCCGGTTTTGAGCGTTACCGCCATCGGACTTTCATTCAGCGGCAGTTCGCTCCCATCCGGATTAAAACTTTTAGACGAGCCGCACCACAAATCTTTGCCCAGTTCCGGTTCGCGTCCCCACAATGCGACCGCCGCTTCATTGAACAGCGTCACCCGGCCTTCCACATCGGTCACATAGACGGCCGCGGGAAGGTTCCTGACGACCTGGCGGTAGCGTTTCTCCGCGAACTTCAATTCCTCCACCCGCTGTTGAACGCGCGTCTCCAATTCGTTGTTCGTTTGGCGAAGGGCCTCTTCAGCCTTTTTGCGCTGCGCGATTTCAGATTCCAGCGAGGCGTTGGCCGCCGAAAGCGCGCGCGCCGTGCGGAAGAGGGTAACGAATACGCCAACCTTGGACCTGAGGATTTGCGGGTTCACCGGCTTGGTCAGATAATCCACCGCCCCCACCCCGTATCCCTGCAAAATGTCACGCTCCTCCAGAAAATACGCCGTGAGGAAAATGATTGGGATGTGCTGGTTGCGCTTGCGGGTTTTGATGAGCCGCGCCAGGTCCAGTCCGCTCATCGTCGGCATCTGAATGTCCAGCACAATACACGCAAACTCGTTGTTCATTAGCGCCAACAGCGCTTCTTCCGCGCCTTGCGCCCGAATCAGCCGCAAATCGGGCGCCGTGAGAATGATCTCCAAGGCGTCGAGGTTCCGCTTTTCGTCGTCCACCAGCAAAATATTCGCCCTTTCCACTACGGCTTCCGTCGCGGATGGGACGTCAACGATTTTTTCCGGTTCAACTGCTTGCATGACGGCTTCTTGTCCGGTTCCTTTGCTCAGGCGCGCCTTAAATTCTTGTCCACAATGGCTATCACGATTATCGCGTAAGATGCCAGCCGAATCAAATACGGCAGCAAAGTATCTTCCCCCCCGCCCAAAAGCCACCGGTTCAGCGCCATGAGCAAAAAGGCGACCGCAAAAAATGCAAACAGCCGGTCGTGGCTTTCCTGCCAAAACCGCAGGAAAAACCCCGCCGCCACCAGGAAACCCATGGCGATTATCCCCCCGATAAAATCACGCGACATATCTATTCATTTCGCTTTCCAAATCAGTCCATACAGCAAAAATGCCAGCGCCAGCAGGGTAAGGGCGGTCCGATACCACCACAAATCGATCTGAAGAAAAACGATCTTGTCGAGGAACAGGACCATGTTCTCCACCGCCAGGGTGGCAAAGCAAAGGCCGCTCCAAAACAGCAGCGGCGCCCCGCTTTGCCGGCAGCCGCGAAACAGCAGGATACAGCAAACCAGCGCCGTGGCCATGCACAATAAATAGATTCCGCCTGCCATAACTTAGTTTTCCTTCTTCTTGATTTTGAAAGCTTCGGCAAACGCGCGTACCGCCCCCGGCCGGCCGTAAACCATGTTGATCAACGTCACGGGCCGCTCCCGGTCCAATTCGGACAGTTCCCCGATCAATTGTTCCGCCTCCCGCGCCTGCGCCTGGAAGCGGTAGCGCAACGGTTCGCCTTCTGCAACCAAAAACCGTTTTGCCGCCAGCCGCCCCAGCACCGCCGCCGCCCGCTCCGGCGGCAGATACAGTTTCCCCGCCACGCTCATCACGTCCCATTCCTGCCGCGGCGCGGCATATAACAGCAGCAGCGCCCGGAGGTCGTCCACCGACTCGAGCTGCGTCCGGATGAATTCTTCCAGGCTCAAAACGGGCTTTCATTGTTGGTCAGCGATAAAGCCACACCCTTAACAACGAGACCAATTGATCCGTATTGACCGGCTTGGCGATGTAATCGGACGCCCCGGCATCCAGGCACTTTTCACGGTCACCCTTCATCGCCTTGGCGGTAAGCGCCAGAATCGGCAGGGTTCGAAACTCGGGATTCTTCCGAATCTCCTTCAACGTCTCGTACCCGTCCATGTCCGGCATCATGATGTCCATCAGCACCACGCTCAGGTCCGGCGTGTTACGGATGATTTCAATCGCCTGCCGCCCATTGGTGGCGCTCAGGATTTCCATCTCGTGGTTTTCCAGGATCGTGGTCAGCGCAAAAATGTTCCGGGCGTCGTCATCCACCACCAACGCCTTGCGCCCCCGCAAGGCCTCGTTGGTATTATGCAAGCGCGACAACATTTCGCGCTTTCCCTCGGGTAGCTTGGCAACCACCCGATGCAAAAACAGCGCCGTCTCGTCGAACAATCGCTCCGGCGACTGCACGTCCTTGAGCACAATGCTTTTCGCCATCGCCCGCAATTGTCTTTCCTCCTCGGCGTCCAGCTCCTTTCCGGTAAAAACGACGACCGGCACGTCGCGCAAACTCGATTCTCCCTGCATTTTTTCGAGCAGGGCATAGCCGTTCATGTCCGGCAGACGCAAATCCAGCACGCAACAATCAAATTGGTTGTCCATCAGTTTCTGGAAGGCCTCCGCCCCGGTCCCCACCGTGTCAATTTCTATGTCGTCGTGCTTGAGCAATTCCACCACGCTGTCGCGCTCGACTTCGTTGTCTTCCACGACGAGAAGGCGCTTGGTGCGCGGCTGGACGAAAGTTTTGATGCGGTCAAAGCATTGTTCCAGCCCTTCCTGGGTCGCCGGCTTGATGGTATAGGAAAATGCGCCATGCGAAAGACCGTGCTGGCGTTCTTCCTCGATCGAAATGATTTGTACCGGAATGTGCCGCGTCGTCGGGTCTAATTTCAGATTGTTCAGCACCGTCCAGCCCAGCATGTCCGGCAGGAATATGTCCAGCGTTATGGCCGTCGGTAGATACTGCCGTGCCAGCGCAATGGCCGCATGGCCGCGGGTCGCCGAAACAGCCTTGAAACCCTTGTCACGCGCCAGGCCCACCAACACTCGCGCGTAATGCGGGTCGTCCTCGACGATCAACAGCACGTTGTCCCCGGGTTGGATGTTCTCCCGGTCGTCCGGGATGATTTCCTCTCGCGGTGACGGCAACAGCACCGGCTGCGCCGCCGGCTGGCGCGAAATCGTCGCGTTGCCGCCCTGGTAGGTCAGTGGCAAATACAAAGTGAAGGAACTGCCCTGGCCTGGCGCGCTGACCAGTTTGATTTCCCCGCCCAGCAGGCTCGCCAGCTCGCGCGAAATCGCCAGCCCCAGGCCCGTGCCCCCGTATTTGCGGCTCGTGCCCGCGTCCGCTTGCTGGAACGCTTCAAAAATCAGTTTCTGCTTCTCGGGCGCAATCCCGATGCCCGTGTCGCTGATCTCGAAGGCAATGATGTTTTGTGTCCGCGAAAGCACCGGATGTTCGGCGCTCCAACCCGACCCGGCCGGCGCCACGCGCACCGTGATGTGCCCGTGCGCCGTGAATTTAAACGCGTTGGACAAAAGATTTTTCAAGATTTGCTGCAAACGCTTTGGATCCGTCGTCATCGCCCGCGGCAGCGCCGGATCGAATTCCAGGTTGAACGGCAGGTTCTTCGCTTCCGCCACGTGACGGAAATTGCGTTCCACCGTGTCGCGCATTGACGCAAAGCCCACCTCTTCGGCATCCACCGTCACCGTGCCCGATTCGATCTTCGACAAATCCAGAATATCGGTGATCAGGTTGAGCAAATCCGATCCCGATGAGTAGATGTTGCGCGCAAACTCAACCTGTTTCGGGCTGAGATTTTTGGCCGAATTCTCCGCGAGTTGTTGGCCCAGAATCAGGATCGAATTGAGCGGTGTCCGCAGTTCGTGCGACATGTTCGCCAAAAATTCCGACTTGTACTTCGACGTCAGCGCCAGTTCCGCCGCCTTCTCTTCCAGCGCGCGCCGCGCCTGCTCAACTTCCTGGCTCTTGCGTTCCACTTCCACGTTTTGCTCCGCCAATTGCCGCGCCTTTTGCGCCAGCTCTTCGTTGGTCTGCTGCAATTCCTTTTGTTGCGATTGCAATTCAACCGTCAGTTGCTGCGATTGTTGCAGCAGGTTTTCCGTCCGCATCGTCGCCTCGATCGTGTTCAGCACCACGCCGATGGACTGCGTCAGTTGTTCCAGAAACGTCAGGTGCGTGACGTTGAACGGCGCCAGCGACGCCAGTTCGATCACCGCCTTGGTCTGCCCCTCGAACAACACCGGCAACACCACGATGCTCGCCGGCCGCGCCGTCGCCAGACTCGATGCGATCCGCGTGTAATCGCTCTTGATATCAGTCAGCAGAATGCGTTGCTTTTCGAGGGCGCATTGGCCGACAAGGCCTTCGCCGATGGAGATGCGATTCGGTTGGTCCGGCCGCATTGCATAGCCGGCCAGCAGGTTCAAGGTCCATTTGCTGTCGTCGCCAACAGCCATCTGATAGATGGCGCCTTGCTGCGCGCCCACGAGTGGGGCCAGTTCGGAGAGCAGCATCCGGCCCACCGTGAAAAGGTCGCGTTGGCCCTGCAACATGCCGGTGAATTTGGCAATGTTGGTTTTGAGCCAGTCCTGCTCCCGGTTGCGCTCGGTGGTCACCCGCAGATTGTCAATCATTGTGTTGATGTTGTCCTTGAGCTCCGCCACTTCACCGCGCGTTTCCACTTGGATGGACCGCGTCAAGTCCCCCTTGGTCACCGCCGTCGCGACTTCCGCGATGGCCCTGACCTGCGTCGTCAGATTGGCGGCCAGCAGGTTCACGTTGCCCGTCAGGTCCTTCCATGTTCCGGCCGCCCCGGGCACGCTCGCCTGGCCGCCCAGCCGGCCTTCCACACCCACTTCCCGCGCCACGTTGGTCACCTGTTCCGCGAAGGTCGCCAGCGTGTCCGTCATGTTGTTGATCGTTTCCGCAAGCGCCGCCACTTCCCCTTTCGCTTCCACCGTCAGCTTTTGCCGCAGGTTCCCGTTCGCAACCGCGGTCACCACTTTCACAATCCCGCGCACCTGGTCGGTGAGGTTCGCCGCCATGAAATTTACGCTGTCCGTCAGGTCCTTCCACGTGCCGCCCACCCCGGGCACTTGCGCCTGGCCCCCAAGTTTGCCTTCCGTCCCCACCTCGCGCGCCACCCGCGTCACTTCCGCCGCAAAGGCGTTGAGCTGGTCCACCATCGTATTAATCGTGTTCTTCAATTCGAGAATTTCACCTTTCACGTCCACCGTGATCTTCCGCGATAGATCCCCCCGCGCCACTGCCGTGGTCACTTCTGCAATGTTGCGGACCTGGCCGGTAAGATTCGCGCCCATCGCGTTCACCGAGTCGGTCAGGTCCTTCCACGTGCCGGCCACGCCCGGCACCACCGCTTGCACCCCAAGACGGCCTTCCGTGCCTACTTCCCGCGCCACCCGCGTCACTTCGGATGCAAACGAGCGCAATTGCTCAACCATCGTGTTGATCGTCTCCTTGAGTTGCAGAATCTCACCGCGCACGTCCACCGTGATTTTGCGCGACAAATCCCCGTTGGCCACCGCAATCGTCACTTCCGCAATGTTGCGAACCTGTCCGGTCAGGTTTGAAGCCATGGAATTGACGTTGTCCGTCAGGTCCTTCCACGTTCCCGCCACGCCGGGCACGATGGCCTGGCCGCCCAATTTGCCCTCCGTGCCCACTTCGCGCGCCACCCGGCTCACTTCCGACGCGAACGAGTTGAGCTGGTCCACCATCGTGTTGATCGTGTTTTTCAATTCGAGAATTTCTCCTTTCACGTCCACCGTGATCTTCCGCGAAAGATCGCCCCGCGCGACCGCCGTCGTCACTTCCGCGATGTTGCGCACCTGCCCGGTCAAATTGTTCGCCATCGAATTGACGTTGTCCGTGAGGTCTTTCCACGTGCCGGCAACGCCCGGCACTTGTGCCTGGCCTCCCAGCTTGCCCTCGGTCCCCACTTCACGCGCCACCCGGCTCACTTCCGACGCAAACGCGTTCAATTGGTCCACCATCGTGTTGATCGTGTTTTTCAATTCGAGAATTTCCCCGCGCACGTCCACCGTGATCTTGCGCGACAAGTCGCCTTTGGCCACCGCCGTCGTCACGTCCGCAATGTTGCGCACCTGCCCGGTAAGATTGGACGCCATCGAATTGACGTTGTCCGTGAGGTCTTTCCACGTGCCGCCCACCCCGGGCACTTGCGCCTGGCCGCCCAGACGTCCCTCCGTCCCCACTTCCCGCGCCACCCGGCTCACTTCCGACGCGAACGAGTTGAGCTGGTCCACCATCGTGTTGATCGTGTTTTTGAGCACGAGAATTTCCCCCTTCACGTCCACCGTGATCTTTTTGGTCAAGTCCCCCGTCGCCACGGCGGCGATCACCGCGTCAATATTCCGCACCTGGTCCGTCAAATTGGACGCCATCGAATTCACGTTGTCAGTCAGGTCTTTCCACGTGCCGGCCACCCCCCGGACCTGCGCCTGCCCGCCCAATTTGCCCTCCGTGCCCACTTCGCGCGCCACCCGCGTCACTTCGGACGCAAAGCCGTTCAACTGGTCCACCATCGTATTAATCGTGTTCTTTAACTGTAAAATTTCGCCCTTGACGTCCACGGTGATTTTGCGCGACAGGTCGCCGCGCGCCACGGCCGTCGCCACTTCCGCTATATTGCGGACTTGCGACGTCAAATTGGACGCCATCGAATTGACGTTGTCAGTCAAGTCCTTCCACGTGCCCGCGATACCACGGACTTCCGCCTGGCCGCCCAGGTTTCCTTCGGTGCCCACCTCCCGCGCCACCCGCGTCACTTCGGACGCAAAGCCGTTCAACTGGTCCACCATCGTGTTGATCGTGTTCTTCAATTCCAGAATCTCCCCCTTCACGTCCACCGTGATCTTGCGCGACAAGTCCCCCTTCGCCACCGCCGTCGTCACTTCGGCGATGTTGCGCACTTGCGCGGTAAGATTCGTCGCCATCGCATTGACCGAATCGGTCAAATCCTTCCACGTGCCGGCCACGCCCAGCACTTCCGCCTGGCCGCCCAGAATTCCTTCCGTGCCCACTTCGCGCACCACCCGCGTCACTTCGGCGGCAAACCCGTTCAATTGGTCCACCATCGTGTTGATCGTGTTCTTCAATTCCAGAATCTCCCCCTTCACGTCCACCGTGATCTTGCGCGACAAGTCCCCCTTCGCCACCGCCGTCGTCACATCGGCGATGTTGCGCACTTGCGAAGTTAAATTCGATGCCATCGAATTGACGTTGTCGGTCAGGTCCTTCCACGTGCCGGCCACGCCCGGCACTGCGGCCTGGCCCCCAAGTTTGCCTTCCGTCCCAACTTCCCGCGCCACCCGCGTCACTTCGGAAGCAAATGAATTCAACTGGTCCACCATCACGTTGATCGTGTCCTTGAGCTCGAGAATTTCCCCCTTCACGTCCACCGTGATTTTCCGCGAAAGGTCCCCCTTGGCCACCGCCGTCGTCACCTGCGCAATGTTGCGGACCTGTGCCGTCAAATTGGACGCCATCGAGTTCACGTTGTCCGTCAAATCCTTCCAC
>DATJSQ010000229.1:0-13240 GCA_035503995.1 Verrucomicrobiia bacterium
GATGCGTTTGCTGACGCCATCAATTGGCATGCCGTCCGGGTCGAGCAGGTCCACATGCACGGTGTAAAGAGGTTGTTCGCCCATGCCCGCCGGCCACCACAATTTGGGATGGTCAATCTGCAATTCGCCGCGGCCCTGGCCTCCGGATATATCAAACGCGACGCTGGCAACCGTTTTGCCGGGACGGGAAACATTGAAAACGGACGCGACAGCCCGGCAGGGCCGCGCGTTATCGCCGATAATTTCGGCGTTTACCCGGACATCCAACGCGACTTTATCATTCGAATGATTTTGCAGGATGAGCACGTCCGAGATGCGTCCCTGGTTGAACGTCTCCAGGCTGATATTTCTCCAGATGCCGGCGCTGGGCAAAACCGGGCCCCAATCCCATCCGAAACTGCACGGCTCCTTGCGGACCCAGGCGCGGCCTTTGGGTTCATGCGAGCCAATCCATTCATACATCGGCCGACGGCTGTTCTTCTCGTCCATGACCGGGAAGGGTGAGTGGAACTGGATTTCGATTTCGTTGTCACCGGCTTGCACCAGCGGCTTGACGTCAAATTCCCAGGTCCGAAACATATTGTCCGCGTCTCCCGCCGGTTGTCCGTTGATCTTGATTGTCGCCAGCGTATCCAGCCCTTCGCACCGCAACAAAACGCGGTCATTTTTCAGGACACCGTCGGGCACGTTAAAATTGCGCTTATAAGTCCAGTCGCCATGACCGACCCACTGCACGGCGTTTTCATTGTCCCGATAGAACGGGTCGGGGATTTTTCCGGCCGCGAGCAAATCCGTATGGACGCAACCCGGAACGGTTGCGGGGATCCAATCGTCCTTTCCGGCCTCGGAAACCTGCCAGGCGCCGTTCAAGCCGAGGCGGCGGGGCGTGGAAGGCGCGGCGGCCTTGCAGATGGAGACCAACGGTTGCCAGGCGCACAACGCGCCGGCGGCCATCGTCGTACGTGCGAGAAATTGACGTTTGGTGATTTTATTTGCCATAGTTTTTCATTGTGAAATTTCGGCGCGCGGATTGTCCGCCAGCCAATGTATCTTGCGCCACCACCGAATCGAACTCGAACAGCCCGAGGCATTTACGGTTTGTTGTCTTCGCGATGAAAAGCGGTTTAATTGGCCCAATATGCCGACCCCGTTGTCGGCGGTCAAGATGAGCATTGAAGAAAAGTTGTGCGATGGAATTCCGCGGGCTGATTGAGCCGGATTTGTGAACATCCCTGCCTTGCGCGAATGGCGCATGGGGCGGTAACTTGTCCCCATGTCGCACGCGGACTTTGTTCATCTTCATCTGCACACCGAGTACTCCCTGCTCGATGGCGCCTGCCGGCTGGACCGCCTGATGGACAAGGCGCACGAATTGAAATTTCCCGCCCTGGCCGTCACGGACCACGGCGTGCTTTACGGCGCGATTGATTTTTACAAGGCCGCGCGTGAAAAGGGCATCAAGCCCATCATCGGCTGCGAGGTTTATGTGGCACCCGGCTCCCGCCTCGAGAAAAAAACCGCCAACGGCGGGCGCGACGTCTATCATCATCTCGGTTTGCTGGCGAAGGACGAGACCGGTTACAAAAACCTGATTAAACTCGTCACCGACGCGCACCTGAAGGGTTACTATTACAAGCCGCGGATTGACAAGGAAACGCTCGCGGCGCAAAAGGAGGGCCTCATCGCCTTGTCGGGCTGCCTCGCCAGCCAAATTCCCGATCTCATCCTCAAAGACCAAATTGACAAGGCGCGGGACACGGTGGATTGGTTCAAGCAAACACTCGGCCCGGACAATTTTTTCCTCGAATTACAGAACCACGGCATCGCCGAACAGGCAAAAGTGAACCGGCATCTGGTGAAGTGGGCAAAGGACTTTGGCCTCAATCTCGTCGCCACCAACGACGTTCATTACATCAACAAAAGCGATTCGCACGCCCATGATTGCCTTATCTGCATCGGCACGCAAACGCAACTGGCGGAAACCAAACGGATGCGCTACGAGCCGGAGCAGTTCCATCTGCGCCCGGCCGAGGAGATGAAGGCGCGTTTCGCCGAAACACCCGAAGCCGTCAAAAACACGCTGGCCGTCGCTGAACGATGCAATCTGGAAATCGAGTTCGGCAAATTGCATTTCCCGGTTTTCAGCCCGCCGGAACATTTCACCCGCGAAGGTTATCTGCGCCAGTGGATTGCCGAAGGACTGCAGAAACGCTATGGCCTCCGCGCCCGCGCGGAAGGCGAAAAATTTATCGTCGAAAAAATCGAGGACCCTCACCGGCTTCCGACTTTTGCCGGGAGCGGAAATCCTGATGCGGCGGTCAAGGACATTCTTGACCGGCTTGAGCTGGAACTCAAGGTCATCGAGAAGACCGGCTTTCTGAGTTATTTTCTGATTGTCGGTGATTTTGTCCGTTACGGACGCGCGCACGGGATTTCCTGCGTGGCGCGCGGCAGCGCCGCCGGCTCGCTGGTCACGTATCTGCTGGAAATCGCCAACGTGGACCCGATTCGTTACGGGCTGCTGTTCGAACGGTTTTTGAATCCGGAACGCGTCAATCCGCCGGACATTGACATTGACTTCGCCGACGACCGCCGGGCCGATGTCATTGAATATGTCCGCGAAAAATACGGGCGCGACGCCGTGGCGCAAATTGTGACCTTCGGCACCATGGGCGCCAAATCGGTGGTGCGGGACGTGGCGCGGGTGATGGGACTGAGCTACGGCGACGGCGACCGGCTGGCGAAGATGATTCCGTTCGATTTGAAAATGACGCTCGAAAAGGCGCTCAAGCAATCGCCGGAACTCAAGGAGGCGTACGAAAGTGAAGATGTCACGCGCGAATTGATTGACACCGCGCTGATTCTGGAGGACCTCACGCGCAACGCGAGCGTTCATGCGGCGGGCGTGGTCATCGGCGACCAGCCGCTGGTGAACCTGCTGCCACTCAAGCAGGACGACAACGGCACGCTGGTGACGCAATACTCCATGAATCCCGTCGGTGACCTGGGCCTTTTGAAAATGGATTTTCTCGGGCTGAAGACGCTCACCGTCATCCGCAACGCCTGCGACATGGTCCGGCGCACGAAGGGAATCCAGATTGACATTGACCATTTGCCGCTCGACGACCGGAAGACCTACGACCTCCTCAATCGCGCCGAAACGCTCGGGGTGTTCCAATTGGAATCCGGCGGTATGCGGGATTTGTGCCGCAAATTTCAAATCAGTTCCGTCGAACATATCACGGCGCTGGTCGCGCTATACCGGCCCGGTCCGATGGATTTGATTCCGGATTACATCAAACGGCGCCACGGCGAGGTGAAAATCGAATACGAACATCCGCTGCTTGAACCGGTCGCCCGGGAGACCTACGGCATTTTGATTTATCAGGAGCAGGTGATGCAGGCGGCGCAAATTCTCGCCGGTTATACCCTGGGCGGCGCGGACCTGCTGCGCCGCGCCATGGGCAAGAAGAAAATCGAGGAAATGCAGAAGCAGCGCGAGAAGTTCGTCAAAGGCTGCGCCGAGAAAAACAAAATCCCGGCCGCGAAGGCCAACCAAATTTTCGATTTGCTGGAGAAGTTCGCCGGCTATGGCTTCAACAAATCGCACGCCGCGGCCTACGCCATCGTCGCTTACCAGACCGCCTACCTGAAGGCGAACCATCCCGTCGAATTTTTCTGCGCCATGATGACCAACGACATGGCGGACACGGAAAAGCTGAGCACGTACATTGACGAAGCGCGCGAGTTTGGCATCGAAGTGCTGCAACCGGATGTGAACGAGAGCGGCGTTCATTTTGAGCCGGCCAGAGACGGCAAGGCGATCCGTTTCGGCCTCGCCGCCGTCAAAAACGTCGGCGAAGTCGCCGTGCAAAGCATCCTGAGCGCGCGCCATGAGGGCGGCAGATTCAAATCGCTTTCCGATTTATGCGAGCGCGTGGAAACGCGCACGATGAACCGCCGGGTCCTCGAAGCGCTCATCAAATGCGGGGCCTGCGACAGCCTGGGCCAGACGCGGGCGGCGATGTTTTCGCAGATTGACCGGGCGCTCGCGCGCGCGGCGGGCATTCAATCCGACAAACAAAAAGGCCAGAGTTCGCTGTTCGGCGCATTGGAGGAAAAATCAGCGCCCGCGGCAAACGACGGAAATGACCTTCCCGAATGGCCGCAGCATGAATTACTCGCCTATGAAAAGGAACTTTTGGGATTTTATGTCACCGGCCATCCGTTGACGCCGTTTGCGCCGATCCTGAAAAAGTACGCCCTGGCCAACACGTCGCAACTGGCGGAACTGCCGAACCGCAGCCTGACCCGTGTCGGCGGTTTGGTCGCCGCCGTCCAAAACGGTGTTTCCAAAAAATCGGGCAAGCCCTACATGATGGTCACCCTGGAGGACCTGGAAGGCTCGGTGCAAATCCTGTGCATGAACGAAAACCACGAAAAATATCGCGCGCTCATGCAGCTGAACAAGGCCATTCTCATCATCGGTGAAGTGAACAACGGCGACGAGCGGCCGAAAATTTTCCCGCAGGAGATCATGCCGTTGGAGGACGCGCCAAAGAAATTCACCCGGCAGGTGCATCTGCGATTGCAGGCGGCGCATCTGCAGCCGGAGCAACTGAATTCGGTCCGTGAAATGGTCGCGGCGCATCAGGGAAAATGCCCGTTGTTTCTCTGCTTCAGCCGGGCGGCGGGTGAACATGTCTTTATCGAAGCCAATGAACGCTTTGCCGTGACCCCGTCATTGAAGCTGCAACATGAAGCCGATGCGCGTTTTGGCGAAGGGACCTATTATGCCAAGGTGGACACGAGCCTGCCGGAAAAACCGCGCCGCAGTTGGGAGAGAAAAAGCGCCAACGGTGACAGCAACGAAGAATGAACCGCGTTGCGAAGGGGTGATTGGATGCTTTAGCGAACGTTCTGCTTGAAAAGCAGCAGCAGCCGTTTGCATTTGGGGAGGTCGGCCGCCAGCAAGTCGCCATTCAAAGGCGTGTTCAAAAACTCGCTGTAACCCGGCAGATTATTAAGCTCCGCCGTACCCAGGTCGCGAAAGGCCATCGCTGAATTGGGAAAATATCGCTGATCAATGGTTTCATGGATGAGGGGAATGACATGGTGATGGCGCGGGTCACGGCTGATTTTCGAGAAGAGTGAAATCACCGCCGGTTCCTCGCCCTCCAGGGCCTGCATGAAACATCCGTCTTTGTAAAGCAACAAGCCGGTGATACCGGCGCGGGTATTGCGTCCAACGCTCTCCTTGAGGAGACTCAACAGCGCCGCGCGGCTAAAATCTTCCGAAGCGGTGCTTACGTAAACTATTTGGAATAAGGCCATAATGACTGCTGTTAGGGAATTTAATAGACCCACTCGCCGGAAAAGTCAACACATACCATGTAGAAAACTTCCGGGGTGCTGTGCCATTCACTTTCGCTTTTTTGGCGGCGCAGCAGCGCCCTGCCGGAAAATTTCAACCTTGGCCGGGATTGGGGAACGACTCATTGGTCCGGAGGGGCGCAAAATGGCCTGCGGACCCCGCCTCCATCCCGGCCGACCGCCCCGACAAAGGCACTCTGTCCAGCAGCGGACGAATTTTTTCTTCGATGATTTTTTCGCACCGCGCCATTTCCTCCCGCCGTTGTTTCATATAGCCGTCGGCGATGGCCTGCAAATCGTCAATGTTGTAGAGGTAAACGTTCTCCAGGAAATTCGCCTCGGGCGCCACGTCCCGCGGCACGGCAATGTCAATCAGCAACAGCGGACGATGCCGGCGCAGTTTCATCAACGTCTCCAATCGGGGGAGGTCCAAAATATGCTGCGGCGCGGAAGTGCTGCTGATGGCAATGTCAATCTTCTTCAACTCCTCCGACCAGGTGTCGAACGGCGCGGCGCGACCCCCGAATTCCCGGGCCAGAATTTCCGCGCGCTCCAGAGAGCGTCCGGCGATGACGATGTTCCCGGCCCCGCGCGCGAGCAACGCGCGGGCGACCTTCTCGCTCGTATCACCCGCGCCAATCACCAGGACGTCGCGTCCGGCCAGCGAACTGAAAATCTTTTCCGCCAGTTCGACGGCGACCGACGCCACGGAGACGCTGCCGCGCTGGATGTTGGTATGGGTGCGGACATGCTTGGCCGCGTAAAAGGCGCGTTGGAACGCCTTGTTCAATTTCGCGCCGGTATGCCTGTGGGCGCGCGCCAATTCATAGGCGTCCTTGATTTGACCGAGAATTTCCGTCTCACCCGGGACCATCGAATCCATGCCCGCCGCGACTTTGAACAGGTGTCGGAGGCTGTGCGGTTCAACCAGCGCGTAAATCTGGCCGTCCGAGAAATCGGGCGCCGGCTTTGTTTCTGCCCGATTCAGTCCCGGCGAAGCTTCGGCGGATTGCCTGAGGAACTTTTTTAATTCAGCGAACGCCGCAGGCGGCGATTGCGACGTTGCGGCGTAAATCTCCACGCGATTGCACGTGGAAAGGATGACCGCCTCGTCGGCGACGCCCGTCGCCCGCAGTTTTTCCAGGGCGCGGGGGATGTTCGCTTCGGCAAAGGCGAACCGCTCGCGCAATTCGACCGGCGAGGTGTGGTGGCTGAGGCCGATGACGATGACGTTCATGGATGATGCGCGGGTGAGAGCAACATGAATCCCCAAAATGTAAGCAGAATGAATGCGAAACTGCCGACGGCGCTCCAGGCCAGGCGCCGTCCGCCCGGCCCGAATTTCCAGCGCGCGCACAGGAGCAGCAGGTAAAAGAGCCAGATAACGATGGAATAAGCGAGCAGCGGATCATATTTAAAATACACGCCGTATTTTTGCTTGAGCAGCCAGGGGCTGATGGCGAGTCCGGCGGTGAGGAGGACAAAACCGCAAACCAGCAGGCCGTTCATGACGCGTTCCAGCCGTTGAATCGGCGGCAGCAACGAGAAAATGGCGCGCAGTTTGTGGAACTTCAAATCATGTTCCTGGGTCAAAAACATTGTCGCCGCCACGGCGCTGAAGCCGAAGGAGCCGATGGCCAGAAGCACCAGGGCCGCGTGCAGGCTGGCCAGGCCATTCGAGAAGTCCGGCTTGGGACCACGCACGTCCAGAGACGGCATCAGCGCGAAGATTCCCACGGCCAGGAGCACGGGCGCCGCATACGCGCCGAGAAAACGCAGGCGGTGGAAAATTCCCAACACCAGGTACGCCGCCGCAATTGTCCAGGCGATGAAGAGGGTGGCTTCGTAGAGATTGTTGACGGGGCAGGCGGCGATGGAGAAGCCGCGTTTAACCATGGCGGTGGTGTGCAAGGCAAATGCCGCCAGAAGAAGAAAATAATTCACATGGTCGTCGGTGCGGAATTCCTTTCGCCAGAGGAAAACGGAGTAAGCCGAACTCAAGCCGTAAAAAACCACGGCGAGCAGAAAAAAATGACGGTCGGTGAACCAGGACATAATCAACAAATCATTTTAAAAAAGTGGAAACGCGTGACCCTGGCAGCAAGCGACGTGAACGTCGCGGCCGGCGACGAGCGGGGAAACATCGCCGCCGCCGCCCGCCGTTTGCCAGTCATAAAATTGTCTTTGCGTCACCATCTGATTTTAAGGGCGCCAAACGTCCCGGCAATCGAAAACCGCCGCCTCCGCTTTGTCTTCCCCGCGCCGGGCGCGGGTCGGGGAGAAAAGGCGTATGCGCGTCGTCCAGTGCGGCTCGAAGCGCCAGCCTTTAAAAAACCCTTGCCAGTATTTCGGGGTGGGAGTATTTGGTTGGCAATTCCGTCTAATTCAAACACGCGGCTTTCAATCGCGATATTGTTTATGAAAGTTGTTGAAATGGTTGTTTTAATAGTTTCGATTTGCAGCCTGTTCGTTTCGACGGTCGCGGCGCAGGAGATAAAGCCGCTTTTCCCGGACGACCCCAAGGGACTCAGGCTTCCACAGGCTCTGCCGAGGATGGTGGATGCCAATGGCGATGTGGTGTGGATTGATGAGCGTTACACCACAACGGCGTATTATGAGCAGGCTTCCCAATACATCCTGCGGGAAATGAACGACGCCGCCAAGGAATTGCGGTTGCCTGATGAAACACTGCCCCTTTCAGCAGCCAACACCAGCTACGGAGCCACGGGATATGGCCGCAGTTTGAAGTTTGGCTCCCTGGGCAGCGGCATGACCAAAAACTACGTTTATTATTTTAACTACGGCGGGAAATTCAGCGAGGTGGAGCTGTTGAACCAGGAACAATTCTGCATGGACGCCAGGAATTCACCTTTGCCGATAAAGCAACTGGACACAACCACACCCTATCAACTCGCAACGCAATGGCTGGCCGCGGCATCCATGGATGTGGCCGGATTGAACCGGGATTGCAAAGTCCAGGTTGCGCTTGATCCCTGGGTCAACGGCCTGGCCATGCTGGGCGACAAGCCGGGCAAAGACTTCGTGCCGGTTTATTTCATAGGCTGGACGCCGCGCGACCATCATGAAGTGGAAGCCGCTCATGTGGAACTTTACCTTCCCACCAAAAAGCTGCTTCAATTTTGCGTGATGGACCCGAAATACAACCTGCGAAAACCGCTGGTGATTACGAATATGGCGGCGGTGTTCCCGGGTAAGGGAGAAGTGACGATTCTCCCGCCGCCAAAGAACATTAACGCGCCGTCGCCATATTAAAAAGGCCGCGAAGCAAAAAACCGCAGCCTATGAAAAAATTTTCCGTTCTATTCCTGGCCGCCGTCTTGCTGGCGCCGCTGACTACGAAAGCGGATGGGGGCTTCGTCACCGTCAAATTTGTTTGGGACAAGCATAGAGACATCGCCGAGCCGACACAAAAAGCGATTATTGTTTATGCCGCCGGCCGCGAGGATTTAATCCTACAGGTCAAATACGAAGGGTCGGTGGATCAATTGGGCTGGCTCATTCCTGTGCCGAACCTGCCGAGGGTCCAGAAAGGCTCGATGAAATGTTTTTATGAACTGAGCCAATATACCCAACAGCACTTTGGCGGCGGCGGGTATCCAATACCGGCCTCACTGGGAATGGACCATCCGGCGGGCCAAGCCGAACCGCCGGTCAAAGTGGTTGAAATCAAAACCGTCGGGGCATACGAAATCGCCGTCCTTTCGGCGCAGCATTCCGATGCGTTGAGGAATTGGCTGCGCGATAATGACTTTTATCTTCCTCCAGATAAGTACGACGTTGTTGATTCTTACATTGAACGGAATTGGTATTTCGTCGCCGTAAAAATCAAACCTGGCGGATGGTTTCCGAGCTTCCGGTCCATTTCGGGCAAGTTGGCCTCCGGCGAATTGAACCCGCTGCAAATCAGCTTTGCAAGCGACCGTTGCCTCTTTCCGCTGAAAATCTCTTCCATCAACGGCAAGCCCTCGGAAGTGCAGGTCTATGTTCTTTCGGCGGAACCATTGCTGGAAATGAAAATGCTCCAAAAAAACCTGCCGTTGATTTACAGCAACGACATGGAGCGGGCGGGGCAAATGGCGCGATGGCGGGAATCAACGATGGACAGGGCGCGTTCAATTGAAAGGCAACGTTTCGGCGGCGTTCCACCAGATGCGGACGCAAGCGATGCAATCCAGGAATGGAACGCCAGGCCGTTTCCATTGACGGAGGAATTGCTGCCGTACGCCCACGTGACGAAGACGGATTTGCCCGAATGCCGGCGGCTCATTCCTACGCTGGGCGGCAAATCCTGGTGGCTTGCGAAACATTCCTGGACGTTCGAGCCGCAGGAAATGCGCGATCTCACCTTTGAACCGGCCCTGCCCGTATTCAATAACATGCTGGGCTCGAAGTATGGTTATTTTGCCGCGGACGGCCTTTGCTCTTTTGGGTCGGACGGCCTCAGCGTGTTGCTCCGGGCCATGCAGGACCCAAACGCCGCGGTGCGCACCAACGCCGCCAGTGTGTTTAATAACATGAATAACTGGGGGAACATCTACGAAATTGCGAACGATCCGCGAGTAACGAACGCCGCACTGGCATGGATAAAAGATTCCGAACCGGCCGTCAGGATGGCTGGGCTTTATATGTTGAACCGGCCGGGCCGGCCCAATACGAGGTTTGCCGGCCCTCTGCTCGCCCTGTTGAAAGACCCGGATCCCCTGGTTCGCCATTGCGCCGTATTTGGCGCCGGAAGGGAGGAAAATGACCCGGTGTCGCAAGAGGTCATCACGATTTTGCTCCAAAATTCCGATCCCATGGCGCGGATGGACGGCATCACGATTCTTTATCGAAATGCGAACAAACAATCCGTTGAATTGGCCCTGCCGCTTCTGAACGACCCGAACCCATTTGTAAAGGAATTGGCCGGGAGCACCTTGCGCGCCCTGACCGGCCAGGATTTTACGGATGACCAAGGCGGCGAATGGGAAAAATGGTGGAACGAAAACAAAACCAACTTCGCCGTGCAACTCCGACGCCAGGAATTCGGCCTTCATCCAATCGAAAGGTAGAAAAAAATCATCTCTTGCTATTTCAGCGCGGCAACTCTAACGTGGCCAAACGATCCGGGCCATGAGTTATACCGCGCAATATCTTCAGTCGGAAAGCGCCGCGCAGGGGCTGGAAGTCATCGTATTGGTCAACTGCATGGTACAGGACGCCATCCGGCTTGGCGCCAGCGATCTGCATATCGAGCCGTGGGAAGGGGCCGTCGCCGTCCGCGCGCGCGTCAACGGCGTGCTGGTGGAGGTGGCGCACGTGCCGCTGGAATTGCTCGATAAAATCTCCGCCCGTTTCAAGGTGATGGCCAACCTGGTTACCTATCAGGCCGGAATGCCCCAGGACGGCACCATCGTGGGCGGGGCGGAACTGGAAAACGTGCAATTGCGCGTTTCGATTTTCCCAACAACCCGCGGCGAGAAGATCGTGGCGCGATTATTTGATCCACGCGACCGGCGCTTTGATTTGAACACGCTCGGCTTTGAGAATGATTCGCTCGATGGACTCAAGCGCCTGCTCAAGCACACCAGCGGCCTGCTGCTCTTCACCGGTCCCACCGGATCGGGAAAGACCAGCACCATGTATTCGTCGCTGTGTTACATCATCCAGCGGGACGGCTCGGCGGTGGCCGTAAGCACCGTCGAGGACCCCGTCGAGTTCAACCTGCCGATGGTCAGCCAGACCCAAATCAATCCGTCGCAGGAATTAACTTATGCCGTGGCGCTCCGCAGCATCATGCGCCAGGACCCCGAGATTGTCATGGTCGGCGAAATCCGCGACCCCGAAACCGCCGCGATCGCGGTGCAGGCGGGTTTGACGGGGCATCTGGTCATCAGCACCATTCATTCGGGAGTCTCGGCGGGCGCATTTACGCGGATGATCAACATGGATATCGAGCCGTTCATGCTCGCCTCTTCGATTTTGGGCGTCATGGCGATGCGCCTGGTGCGAAGGATTTGCGAGACGTGCGCCCAGTCGCACCAACCCGAGCCAAGCCAGTTGAAAGTGGTGCCCGAAGCGTTGCTTCCGAAGGCGATTTTCCGCCGGGGCGCGGGTTGCGAGCAATGCGCCGGCACCGGGTTTTCCGGGCGCCTGCCCGTGAGCGAGTTGCTGGCGGTAAGCGAACCGTTTCGCGAGGCGGTTTTGAAAAAAATGCCGACGCGCGCGCTCGAGGAAATTGCCATCCAAGGCGGCATGAGAACTCTCTGGCAAAACGGACTGTATCGCGCAATCTCCGGCCAGACGACCCTGGACGAAACCATCCGGGTATTGGCGGCGGATATGATTTAGCGGAATTCAGCCTGCCGTTTCAATTCCGGCACACGATGAACTTTGAGCACCCGTCGTCAGGCCCCTGCAATTGGAAAAAATCTTTCCTGTTTCTGGCGCTGGCCGTCGCGTGCTTTCAAGGGGCATACGCATCAACCAATTTTCCCGCGGCCGGTTTCCTGATCATCGGTTACGCCTATGGTCTTGTCCGTCTGACGGACCAGCCCACCGTTCGCCGGGCATTCTATTTTGGTTTGGCAACGGGATTTCTCTGCGCCGCTCCGCAATTATTTTTCTTTTGGACCATTTTCGGGCCGGCGGCGATCGTCCTGTGGATTGTGTTTGCGTTCTGGATCGGCCTGTTTGCGGCCATCGTTTGCGGAGCCGTCCGCCGATGGGGAAGGGCAAACGCAATGTGGCTGATTCCCTTCATCTGGACCGGCATCGAATACTTCCGCAGTGAATTGTATTACCTGAGATTTTCATGGTTGAACATCGGGTATGCGTTGCCGCCAGGATTTCAAAGGGGCGGAATGTATGGGGTCGGGTTCCTCATCTTCGCGGTCCTTGCGGCGTGGTTATGTCGCAATCGTAAATCGCTGTTTGTCTTGTTTGGGATCGTGATTCTGTTCGCAATGTTGACGTTGTTCCCAAAAGCCGCATTGCAACACGCACCGCTTTCGATTGCCGGCATCGAAATGGAATTCCCGCCGGCGAAAATTTTACCGGATGCGCTCTCCGCAACACTGCGGAAAAACCCCAACGCGGAAATTTTTGTCTTAAGCGAAAACACGCTGGATGGCGCGCCGCCCGATTCCCTGAAAAATTGGTGCCAAAAAAATTCACGCTATCTCGTCGTTGGCGGAAAAGACGTCGTGACGAACCAGGTTTATTACAATACCGCATTTGTGATCGGCACAAACGGGGACGTTGTTTTCAAACAGGCCAAGAGCGTCCCGCTCCAGTTTTTTGATGATGGACTGCCCGCGCCGGGTCAGGATGTTTGGGACTCGCCCTGGGGAAAAATCGGCCTCTGCATTTGCTATGATTTGAGCTACACCCGGGTTACCGATGAACTGGTGCGTCAAGGCGCGCAATTGCTTATCGTTCCGACGATGGACGTCGCCGAATGGGGCAGACATGAGCATGAACTTCACGCTCGCGTCGCGCCGGTGCGGGCGGCGGAATATGGCATCCCCATTTTCCGTCTTGCCAGCTCCGGCATTTCACAAGCCGTTGATGGTTCGGGAAGGGTCATCGCCCACGGTTATTTTGACCGCATCGAGGGGATATTGTCCGCAAAGCTTCAAATGCCCCCGCGGGGGTCGCTGCCATTGGACCGGGTTCTGGCGCCGCTTTGCACGGGTGTCACTGCCGTTGTGTTGGGCGCCCTATTATGGCTGGCCTGGAAGGATCACCGGGCAATCCATCCGCCGCCCACGACCAAATCGTCCTGATAAAACACCGCCGCCTGGCCCGGCGTGAGGGCGCGTTGCGCCGAATGCAGTTTTACCTTTACCGAACCGTTGCCCGTCGG
>DATJSQ010000230.1:0-6882 GCA_035503995.1 Verrucomicrobiia bacterium
CTAGGCAACGCAAAAACAAGGCAATATACGGCCCCATTTTTTGTGTCGGTGCCTGGCAATGTGCGGGCGGTTGCCATCCCCACCGCTTCGAGCGGCTGGGTGGCCAGCGTGGACACTGTGGCCTATTACGGGCCGCCGCCCCCGAACCTGGTGTCGCTGGCAACTAGCGTTTCCGAAAACGATGGTTCCACAACCATCAGCCTTTCTGCAAAGCCGCAAACCTCGGTTTTCTGTTATGCCGTCGTTGAAACCATTCCTTTTGGTCTGACGCCCTCGGATTTGATGGCCAACGGCGCGCAAGGCGGCGAATGGGACCCCGCAGACTCGGTCATTCGCTGGGGGCCTTATCTTGACGACGATTCGCGGACTTTCTCTTTCGAAGTAAGCGGCCCGGCTGGAATCTACCCGTTTTCCGACCAAGTCAGTTTCAATGGATATTCCACCACGACAACTATCTCGTTGCCGGTGAGCATGCCCGTCGCCGACACCACGCCCCCCGCGCTGTCAATCACCTCCGTGGCCGACGGCGACTCGGAGATCAGCGCCGACCTGTTGGTCAGTGGCACAGCCTCGGATAGCGGAAGAGGCAATAACGGCATTTCGTTGGTAACGGTGGATGGACTCCCGGCCAATAACGACACCGCCAGCGGCGCCGGCACCGCAGATTGGAGTGCGGACGTCCAGCTCCACACCGGACCCAATACCATTGTTGTCGTTGCCACTGATACGGTGGGTAATTCCACAAATGAAGCAGTTACTGTCACTTACAATCCGCCGACTTTTGGCGCCACGTCCATTGTCAGCGGCGGCAGCGGCGGCACTCAATCTTTGCAGACGCAATTGTCCGGCCTTTCACAGTCAAAAGACACCATCATTCTATACGAATCAACTGATTTACAGAATTGGACGGAAGTGATGCCACAACCGCTAATGACCTGGAACGGTTCAACGGTTACAATTTCGATTCCCATCATCCCGACAACCACCGGCACATATTTCCGGGTTACGGTGACCCAAAGCCCTTGAGCCAAATCGCGGGCCGTTTTGTGACGCTGACGTGTAGGAAACTTAATTCAAATCCAATCCTCTCTCGTTCCGGCCAGTTCGATTCCGCCAACGCGCGAGCGGCTGCCGCTTTCTCATCTCGGTAACCCGCGGTTTCCTTTTTCGGCTTCGCCCCTTCCTCATTCAGTAACTTGAACTTGATTGCCTCCCCGGGACGCATTAAATGGAGACATGGCAGATTTCGGAAAATTTCTGGTGATGGCGGGCCTCCTGATTGCGGCCGCGGGGGCGCTCCTCTGGTCGGGTTTTGGCAAGGGGTGGCTGGGACGATTGCCGGGCGATATCAATTACTCGAAGGATAACGTGAGCTTCCACTTTCCAATCGTCACCTGCATCATCATCAGCATCATTTTAACCCTGTTGATGTGGTTGTTGAGGAAGTGAACATCGAGAGAATGGCGTCCCAAGGCTGGGATTGCGATCCCCGGAGAATTTCGGCGAATTGATCAATTCGCTTGCGACGCGCCCGCCACAGGAAGTTTCCCAAAACTTCTTCTGGACAAATATTTTATCTCAATTCAAATAGTGCTCGTCAATGGCCAAGATTAAACGCATTGGGATTTTGACCGCGGGCGGCGATAGCCCCGGCCTTAACGCCGCCATCCGCGGCGTCGGCAAAACCGCCCTCGGATTTTACGGAATTGAAATCGTCGGCTTCCGCGACGGCTTCCGGGGCATTGTCGAAAATCGGCGGATCAAGCTCGACAAAACGGCGTTGGCGGGAATTCTCACCGTCGGCGGCACCATCCTCGGCACCAGCCGTGACAAGCCCCACCGGATGTTGATTGACGGGAAGGCCCGTGATATGACCAAAGTCATCGTCGAAAATTACGAGACGTTGGGATTGGGCGCCTTGGTGTGCCTGGGCGGCGGCGGCACCCAGAAAAATGCCCTCAACCTCACCCAGGCCGGCCTCAACGTCATCACCCTGCCCAAAACCATTGACAATGACGTGGCGATGACCGATTCGACTTTCGGTTTTGCCACGGCCCTGGATATTGCCACCGACGCCATTGACCGCCTCCACAGCACCGCCCACAGCCATCATCGCATCATCGTCGCCGAAATTATGGGTCATCGCGCCGGTTGGCTCACCCTCGGCGCGGGAATCGCCGGCGGCGCCGACGTGATTCTCATCCCGGAAATTCCTTACGACGTGCAAAAGATTGCCGATGCCATTGGCCGTCGCAGCCGGCGCGGGACGAATTTCAGCATTGTTGCCGTGGCCGAAGGCGCGATGAGCATTGACGACGCGCGGGCATTCAAGGCCGCTGAGGCAAAGCGCGAACGCGCGCGCACGTTGCACGACAAAAAAGAGGCCAAGGTCGAATTGGCAGGCCTGGAATCGCGGCACACGGGTAATACCTTGCGGCTCGCGCGGCAATTGGAGGAACTCACTCATTTGGAATCGCGCGTCACGATCCTCGGTTACGTTCAACGCGGCGGCACTCCTTCCGCCGCCGACCGTTTGCTGGCGACGCGACTGGGCGGCGCCTGCGCCGATTTAATTCATGACGGAGTTTTTGGGGTGATGGTGGCCTCGCGCGGTGATGGCACCGAGCCTGTTCCACTGGAAAAAGTCGCCGGCAAGCGGAAAATTATCCCGCTGGACCATCCGTGGATTCAAACCGCCCGGCACGTGGGGACGTGTTTAGGCGATTGAGTCGTTAGCAGGGGTTGGAGAAAGAGCCATGCTGGAAGGCTGCCCATTGATCGTAGCGCAGGTTTCCCAACCTGATGTTTCGCCGATTTCCAAATCGGCAGAACGTCGCAGTATTGGGCGCGCCGGGTTGGCGGACGGCAGGCGGGTTTGGAAACCCACGATACAGCCGACTTGGAAGTCTGCGCTACAGACGCGGCGGCTGGTTGTCGCACTGGAGCCACTCGACGCCTCTTATAGAGGCCCAACTCAAAAGCTCCGCCCTTTGGGCGGGGATAATTTACTCCCTCAAAACACTGGCGCCTGCCGCCGGACGCGACGTGAACAATGACGCCTCCACGCCGGTCTTCTTTTTATATTCCTCCGCGATCGTTTTGATGATTTCCCGAACGGCATCCGTCTTCACCAGCGCCACCGCGCAGCCGCCAAAGCCGCCGCCCGTCATGCGGCATCCGAACACGCCGCCTTTCACTCCAATCGCGTCGCCAATCTCAACAATGGCGTCCAACTCCGGGCAACTGACTTCGTAATCATCCCGCAACGACGCATGGCTGGCATACATCAACTGGCCGACCGTCACCCAGTTTGAGGCGCGAAAGCCCTCAGCCGCGTGCAGGGTCCGTTCGATTTCGCCAATGACATGTCGGGCGCGGCGAAAAATCGTGTCGTCCATTCCCTTTTTGGCGTTTTCCAGCCCGTCGGCGGTCGCGTCGCGCAGGGACTTCACCCCCAGGATTTTGGCGGCGGCCTCGCATTGCGCCCGCCGCTTCGCGTATTCGCCCGTCCCCAGTTCGTGGCGAACATTGGAATTGATGATCAGAATAGCCACCGCCGGATCGTCCATCGGCACCAGCCTGGTTTTGCGCGAGCGGCAATCAAGCAACAGCAACTGGTTCGGGCGGCCCATTACCGAAACGAATTGGTCCATGATGCCGCAGGGCACCCCGGCAAATTCGTGCTCTGCCTTCTGGCAGAGCAACGCTTTTTCCACCGGGTCCATCCCTTCGCCGGTCGCGGCCTCCAAAAGCGTGGCGGTGGACACCTCAAGCGCCGCGCTGCTGCTCAATCCGCCCCCCAGCGGCACGGTCGAGCGAAGAAACACGTCCAGCGCCGGGACCTTGATGCCCCTGCCTTGGAACCCGGCAATCACCCCGCGGATGTAATTCGACCATTTCGGGTTGCCCCGGACAACGCCTTTGGCAATTTCAATTTGCGCCGTCTCGTCCGCCGCCCCGTCGTGGACGCTGATCAAACCGGGTGACCGCGAAAGATCGGCGGCCATCACCGCATAATGCTCGATCGCCATCGGCAGGACAAAACCATCGTTGTAATCGGTATGCTCGCCGATGATGTTGACCCGGCCCGGCGCGGCGACAACCCAGCGCGGCGCGCGACCGTAGTCTTTTTGAAATCCGGCCGCAACCTCATTGGAAAGCTCTTTCAATGTCATGTTAAATCAGTCGCAGAATGATCCTCTGGAGAAAAATGTCAACGAACGTGAGATTCACTCTCCTCTGAATATTGTTGAGTGTTCGGCTATTTTTGCCCCGTGTTTTTCTTGCTGCCACTGATCGCTCCCAGCAGCATCAATACCCCGAAAATCAGCAGCACGATGCCCCAGATTAAATTGATATTGATGCCGAGCGATCTGTCGGTCGGCCCCGTGATCGCGCCCTCGATCGTGAGCAGAATGCCGATGAACGTGAACATCAGCCCGATTGGCCAGCGTATGTCGAGTCCCATAATTCTTTATTTATAGTTGTGGATTTCAGTGTGTCAACGTTTTACCAGAAGATGATGTTCAGGATAATGCAGGCGATGATCAAAACGACCCCCAACACTGCCGGCCGCCCCCAGAACGCCTGGTCATGGTCTTTGATCTTTGGCGTCAGCGAATAGACCAGCCCCTTCAGCTCTTCGTCCGTTTTTGTCCGCTTCGTCACCAGCGAAATGCCAAACGTCAATATGAAACAGACGCCGAAGGCGAAGCTCGCCAGGTAGAAGTTCTGCGCCATCTCGCTCGGGAACTGGCAGATCGGCGGGATGCTGTGGCCCGAAGTGCTCCAGATGTAGCCGCCCTTGATGCCCGGCGTGTCGCCGACCGCCAGCGTCAGCGCGTGGAACAACGCCGACGTCATCGTGCCGCCAACCAGCCCCAAAAATGCCCCCGTCGCCGTCGTGCGCACCCAGAACATCCCCAGCAGAAACGTGGCGAAGAGCGGCGCGTTCACAAAGCCGAATACGAGTTGAACAATGTTCATCGCGTTCGAATAATGACCGGCAAAATACGCGCAGAAAATGCTCAGGATGATGCCGACCACCGTCGTCGCCTGCCCGACCACGAAATAATGCCGGTCGCTTCTATTGGGCGCCAAGTACGCCTGGTATAAATCATAAGTCCAAATCGTATTGAAGGCGGTCACGTTGCCGGCCATTCCGGACATGAACGACGCCAGCAGCGCCGTGAGCGCCAATCCAAGCAACCCCGGCGGACAATAGCGCTTCACCAACGTAAGAATCACGCCGTTGTAGTAAGTGTCCGTTACCGCATCCTGCAATTCCGTCTTTAATTCGGTGTCCGGCAGCGGAGTGACGGTGTTGGCCTTGATGATGGCGTCCACCTTACCCTGATCCATGTTCAAACCGGTGTCCTTGCTGATTTTGAGGAACGCAACGTCGGCGGTTTGCGGCGTCGCCGCCTTGACATCCGCAATCGCCGCCGCGAAGCCGGAATCAGAAATTGAAACTGCGGGCAGGCGATAGTCCTTTTCCGGCATCGTGGTCAGCGCCACGGCCAGCACGCCCGGCAAGATCACCAGCGCCGGAAAAAGCATCTTGGGAACGGCCGCAATCAACGGCGTTCGCCGCGCGGCAGTCATGTCCTTGGCCGCCATCGCCCGCTGCACCACCAGAAAGTTGGTGCACCAATACCCAAACGAGAGGACAAAACCCAGGCCGAACACGATCGCAAACACATTCACGCCCATCGGATTATGCGTTGGCCCGGCCACAACCGGTGTCCAGGCGCTGCTCCAGGCGTCCGGCGCGTAACCGTGCGCCACCGAAACCTTTCGCAGCGATTCAACCATGGTATGCCAGCCGCCAACGTCCTTCATCCCCAGCCATACTACCGGCGCGAACCCGAGGACGATCATGAAAAATTGCAACACCTCAGTGTAAATCGCCGAGGTCAGACCTCCTTTCAAAACATAGATCAGCACCACCGCCGAAGTCACCAGTAACCCAAAATTATAATCCCAGCCCAGCAACAAATGCAGTAATTTGGCCAGCGCATCCATCGAAATGCCCGACGCAAAAACCGTCATCACCGCGAACGACATCGAATTGAAACAGCGCGTCCGGTAATCAAACCGCATATTGAGATATTCGGGAACAGAACGCGCCTTGGAGCCGTAATAAAACGGCATCATGAACACGGCCAAAAAGATCATCGCCGGAATCGCGCCCACCCAGTAAAAGTGGGCCGTCGCCACCCCGTATTGGGCACCATTCGCGGCCATCCCCACCAGCTCCAGCGCGCCCAGATTGGCCGCCATGAATGCCAGCCCCGTCACCCACGCCGGAATCGAACGTCCAGACGTCAGGTAATCCGACGACGTCTTTAGGTAACGCCGCAGCGCAAACCCGATGCTGATGACGAACAGGGTGTAGGAGAGCAAAACGGCGTAATCAACCCAGGCCAGATGAATTGGTTGCATAAGGATTCGCCGGATAATTGAAATTTGTCGCCAGAATGTCAATTGCTTTTGTCGGAAATCTGTGCTTTATTCTGCGCGATAAATTCTTATGCCAACGAAACTTGAAGAAAAAACACAGGAACTTTGCGCCGCCATCGTCGCCCAGCCCGAGATGGCGGCCATCCGCCGGCGGATTGACGCTTTCTTGTCCGACGCCAATTCGCGCGGCCAGTATGACACCGTCAACAACAAGGGGCAGACGCTTCATCAAAAACAACACGACGGCCAGCCGCTCAACGGCGAGGAAATCGCCGATTTCGAAAAGCACCGCGATGCGCTCCTGCAAAATCCTGTCGCGCGCGATTTTTTGGAGGCGCAGGACCAATTGCATGAGATGCAGCATTTGATCCAGAAATACGTCAACAAAACGTTTGAGCTGGGCCGCGTGCCCACTGACGC
>DATJSQ010000231.1:0-5040 GCA_035503995.1 Verrucomicrobiia bacterium
GGCAATGAGCCGGCTGATGCCGGCGGCGACCGCGGGACGATCTTCGCGATAGGTCACGCCAAACCATGAATCGGGCGTATGCAAAATTCGGCACCGCTCTGTGCCCGTGGCGATCAGGGCGTTTATGGCGACGGGAAGATAAAATTCCGCTCCCTGTTCATGCCCATGTTGTTTTAGAAATTCCTCGAACTGCGCGCGCAAATGGGCGAACAGGCCAGGCGTGAAACCCCAGAGGTTCAATGAGACGATTTCATCGCCGGTCAGCGGGGAAATTTTTCCATCTGAGCCGCGGGACTTCGCGGCATTTCCAACTTTTTCAATTTTTGTCACTTCGGTGACGCTCCGCAAAAAGCGATCGGCGTCCGCCTGGCAGATGCCGCGCGAGACGGCGCCGAAATCTGAAAGCGTATTGCGCAGGATAAAGCCAACCATCGCGTAGTTGCCGCTCCCCGCGCGCAAATGGTCCGCAAGGATTCGTAGCGAATTGGGGCCGTAAAAATCATCGGCATTGATGACGGCGAAGGGTTCCCGGATGGCATCCGCGGCGGCGAGAATGGCGTGACCTGTCCCCCACGGTTTGACCCGGCCCGGCGGCACGGAAAATCCGGGCGGCAATTGGTCCAATTCCTGGAAAACATATTCGGCGGTGATTTTTTTCGCAAACCGCGCGCCAACGGATTCCTTGAATTGTTCTTCAATGTCGCGGCGAATGACAAAAACGAGCCGGCCAAAACCGGCGCGCAGAGCGTCGAAGATGGAATAGTCGAGAATGGTTTCGCCGTTTGGCCCGAAGCGGTCAAATTGTTTGAGGCCGCCGTAACGGCTGCCCATGCCGGCCGCCAGAACGAGCAGAGTTGGTTTTGTCATCCGGCAGCGAGCTTAGCGGGACGCCTGGGCTTTTCCACATTTTTCGCGGCAACATTCCGAGCGCGATAAAGCCGAGCTGACTGAGAACAAACAGCGACAGCCATTTGAACGCGGCGTCGGTGAAACCGTAGCTGTGAAGGCCAATGCCGAGCATGTTGACGCCAAACCACGACCAACTGGTGACGACGTTGCCAAAAATCGCGCAGTTCATCAGTCCGCGCTCACGAATCATGCCGCCCCAGCGCAGGTGCAAAATCAGCGCGTTCCAGAGCACGATGATCAGCGCGCCGTTTTCCTTGGGGTCCCAGCCCCAGAAACGTCCCCATGACTGGTCGGCCCAAATGCCGCCGAGGACCGTGCCAATGAAACTGAACAGGGTGGCGAAACAGACAATGCCATAGACCATGCGCCCGAGCGATTTGCCGGTTTCGGCATCCAGCGTGCGGGTGAAGACGCCGCGAATGATGTAAATCAACGCCAAAAACCCCGCCACAAACGTGCTGGCATAGCCGGTGGTCACGGCGACAACGTGGGTGGCCAGCCAGAAATTCGTGTCGAGAACGGCCCGCATCATTTCCATGGTATCGCCGTCGAGCGAAAGGTTTTGGGCAATGATGAGCGTGATGAAGCCGATGCCGGCCGAAACGACCACGCCGATTCCATTTTTGTGGATTTTTTCAAGAATCAGCCCGAGCGCGACGGCCCCCCAGCCGATGAAAATAGCCGAGGAATAAAGATTGGTCACCGGGGGGCGGCCGTCCAGAACCATGCGGTAAATCAAGCCAGTGGTATGGATGAAAAATGCAAGTGAAACCAACCAAACCGCGGAGCGGCGCAACGTTTCGGACAGATTGAACCAGGAAAATACCGCCAACAATCCGGCCAGGACGTAAATGACCAGCGCATTATAAAACGGCTGCATCTGGTTGAAGAACACCTCGGCGCGGGCCTTCGCCAAAGCAGGGGAGAAACCCGGGACCAGCGACGAGTAAAGATCTTGCACGGCGGAATTGAAGGCGGCCGGATCGCCATTTTGGAGAGCATCGGCCATGTTCGCGTAATCGCCGACGGCGGGCGGAATGGCATCGCCTTTGGCGGCGTCGAGCAAAACGGTGCCGGTCCGTTGCCAGGCGCCGCCGGGATTTTGCGGCGGCACCACCAGCGGCGGCTCCGATTCAGCCATGTAATCAAACCGCTGCAGTTCGCCGGCGAAGTCATTGAAGGTCTCCTGGTCGTATTTTTTCCCGCCTTGCTGCGCCTGCACGGCCGCGACGCCGGCGGGAATCAGATTCTCGTAGCCGGCCAGTTCGGTCTTCCAACCCTCGTCGTTCTGCGGCTGAACGGTATTTTTCAACTGCGCATAAAGCGCCATGCGCTCATGGACTTTGATGACGCCACGCTCGTAGGCGTTGCGCTCGGCGGAGTCAATTTTTTCCACACGCGCATTTTCGGTGTCAAAGGCGTCAAGTTGCGGTTCGATTTCATTCCAGGAATAATGCTGGCCGTCCTGATGTTCGGCGGGGTTCTTGCCGGGCAATTTCAGGAAGGCGATCAAATCGGGATTGTCCACGCGAAAGACGGGCCAGGCGTCGGCCACCTGTGAATTCATCATGACATTGGCCAGCCATTCGGTGGCGGAAATGATCTTCGGCTTCTGCGGCCAGCTCTTCCACGGTTCGGTGTTGAACGTCTGCTTCTCGTAAATCTGCAATAGCGAATCGCGCGCGAGCGAATCCATCGGTTTGAGGCGGCCATCGGCTACGACCGGCAGTCGCCCGAATTTGCTGAAGGCAAAGTCATTGTCATTTTCCTTGGGCGGCTGCAATTGCAGGAAGAACCAGACCGCCATGACCGCGGTCAGCAGCGGCGGAATCCATTTTTGACAAAAATTTTTCATTTTCTTTTTGAAAGAAATCCGACCAGATGAAACGAAAATTGAATGACGAGTCCAAGACCAACCATCGCACAGCCGATGTAAGGCGTCAACCAGCTTGGATTATGCACGACCTGGAGGACCGATGAGGGGACACGCCCGGCCTCGGCGGTCGCCTGGCCGGCGTCCATTTGATATTGATAAAAGGTGAGGCCGTCATAGCGCAGCGGGGCGTTCATGTAGATTTGCACCTGCCGGTTTTCGCCGGTGAAGGGATTTTTCAATTGGACGAGGCTGCGAAAATCCTTGGGGATATCGGTGCCTTCATAAACGGTGTGCGTGGCCTTGAGCAAGGTCATCGAAAACGGGAAATACAACCGCTCCGGCCGCAGCGCAAACGTGTAATTCGTGCCGCCGACAACCACCGATTGCGGCTGGGTCAAATCCGCCACCATTCGCTGCGCCATCACCGGCCCAACTTGCTGCGCGAAATCCTGTTGCACGCCGGCAATCAAATCGTCGTCCGCCGTCCATCCCGAAATCACCCAGTCGCCAAGCGGATCGTTTGAAGTATCAATTTCAATCAGCGCCGTCGGCACGTTCTTGTCATCCATCGTTTTGGCTTCGGCGGCGGGTTGGAAATCAAAATGCCGGGCGACGCCGTTGGGGGCCATCGGCGGGCCGTTTTGCACCATCGGCGCGCGGAATTCCGGCTGGGAATTTTTCCAGTATTCCTTGACGCGGATGGTGAAGGGCAGGCGGGGGTCCTGAATGAGGCCGCCCCCGGCGATCCGTTTTCCGGGGATCGCCACGACCTTTTCCAAATTGCCGCCGGCATCGGTAATGACCGCCAGTTCGTAGTTTCGCGGGCTTTCGGAATACGATTTGGTTTGGCCTTCCACGAGGCGCAATTGGGTTTCCCGCGCCAGCATGTCGGTGGCCAGTTGGCCTACGAGCAGCAGGATCACCCCGGCGTGGGCGAGCTGAATGCCGAGTTTTTTGATCGTAAATTGGAAACGGTAAATATGCGCGGCGAGAAGATTGAACAACAACAGGGTGCCGATAAGGTAACCGCCGGGCAAAACCAACGGGATTTTGTGGCCGAACAAGTCCGCGCCCAGGATGATCCATTGCCGGAAATAACGGGATTGAGCGTTGAACAACCCTTCATCCACCTGCGCCAGCGTCCCGATAAAGACAATGATGATCGCAAACGCCAGCAAAACCACCGTCAACTGCAGCGATGTCAAAATTTTAACCAGCCGGTCAATGAGCGTTCGCATAATTTGCGGACTGGACGAATTGCAGGAACGCGTCCTTCTGTTGAGCGACAATTTGCTCGTCCCCCATCAATTTATAAAACCACGTCTGGCCGCTCAAAGGCAGAATGATACCGATGAGCCGCGTCTTTTGTCCCGTATTCGAATCCGTGCCCGTCAGATCCACGACGGTGCCCGTGGCGCCGGATGCGGCAAGCGAAGTGGTGGTTGAGGCAAGGTCTGCGTCGGTGGCGGGGGAAAGACCCAGTTGCCTGCGCCAGCGGTTCACGTTGGCGGTGACCCCGCCGCCGTCACCGGCCAATTGCGCCACGTTCACCGTCGCCTTGACGCCATTGGCGCCCGTGATGGAATACTCGGCCAGCAGAAATTCCTCGGGGGGCACGGATTGCCATCCCGCCGGAACGGTCCAAGTGGGTGTGCCGGGGCTTGTGGCCTGCGGCTGGCCCAAGTCAAGCGGATGCGGAGGGACTACCGACTGATCAGAAAACGAAACGGAGTTCAAAAACTGGATGAAATTGGACTTTTGGGACGTGACGAACGCTTGATCGCCGGTCATTTTGAAAAACCAGCTCATTTGGCCCTGGGTCAATTCGGCGACCAGAATTCCGGCGCGGGCCTTTCCATTAATGATTGGCTGGTCGCTGGCGAATTCGAACAAATTGCCCTGATTGCCGGCGATCGTGACCGGCGAGGAAGCCTGGTCCGCGTCGGCTTGGGTGGCCGGAGGCAATTGCACCTGTTGGCGCCACATGTTGACCAGTTCCAGTTCATGTCCGCTGATCGGCAGGGGAATGACCGAAACGTCCGCAGTTTGGCCGTTGGTTCCGGTGGCCGTGAAACTGGCGGCACGCATCCCGGTGGCCGGTTTTTCCTGCCAGCCCTCGGGAAGGCTCCAAGTCAATTTGGGCAAACCCGCGGGAGCGCTCATGTCCGGCGGCGGCAATGGGGCATTGACTGGCTGGTCGGGCGCGGCGGCTTGCGCCGGAGGCGGCGTTTGCGTGTCCTCCTTGGGGGCATAAT
>DATJSQ010000232.1:0-6612 GCA_035503995.1 Verrucomicrobiia bacterium
TTGCAACTTTTCGTAGATGTGCCGAATGTGCGTATGCACGGTGGCGTAACTGATTTTCAGTTCATCGGCGATTTCGCGGTAAAGGAAACCCTTTGCGAGAAAATCCAGGACCTGCTGTTCGCGAGCGGACAGTTTTTCGTATTCATGAACGGGGTTCGTGACCTTTTGGAACGAGGCGACGACCTTGCGGGCGATGTGGCTGCTCATGGGCGAGCCGCCATTGTGCACGTCCCGAATGGCTTCGACGATTTGCTCCGGGGAGCTGCGCTTGAGCAGGTAGCCGCTCGCGCCCGCGGTGAGCGCGGCGAAAATGATGTTGGTATTTTCGTAAACCGTCAACATGACGATTTGGGTTTGCGGGAGCATTTGCTTGAGCCGCCGCACGCATTCCACGCCGTCCATACCCGGCAAGTTGATGTCCATGAGCACAATTTCCGGCTTAATCACAGGGATTTCGCGAAGCGCGTTTTCCGCGTCCGGATGCTGGCTGACGCATGAAAAGTGGTCGGTGGAATCAATCAGCCGCGCCAGGCTGCCGCGCACCTTGACGTCGTCTTCCACAATGGACACGCTGATCTGCATTGTTGTTTGAGTATGCTGTGTTGAACCAACCGCAATCCAGTTGTTGTTCACTTCGAGTGCGATATGAAATTGAACCATCGAAAACGTAAAATCAAGACTTTCAGCGGCATAGCCAGAATTGGCGATTGAATTTTCAGGTATTTTTGTTATTTTTCTCATGATGACCCGTTTGTATCGAGCCGGACTTGGTCATTTGAATCCGGAGTTGGATTCAGACATTAATACAATTAACTTGAACCGCGGCGACGTAGCCAGAATTGGTTATGTACCACCCGACCCATCCACCGTAGTGGTGATTGAATTGGCGGAAAGAGTTGTTACTTTTTTATCATGACCCGCTTGTTACAAGCCGGATTTGGTCATTTGAATCGCCGGAATTCATCGTCGGATTCGGTGAACATGAACATGAGAACGAATAACGCAAATCGCGCCTCCAGCCCTTCGAGAGGCTTTACCCTCATCGAATTGCTGGTGGTTATCGGCATTATCGCCATCCTTGCCGCCATTCTCCTGCCGGCTTTGGCCGCCGCCAAGCGCCGGTCGCTCCGCGCGCAAGACATTGACAACCTGAAGCAGCAGATGGAAGCATCTATTATGTACGCGGGTGATTTCAATGACTGGTATCCGGTCACCACACTCGGCACCGGGAATCTTCCCCCACACAATGCTGATTATCTTGACGGTATATTTTATACCCGATGGATTGAATACCCCCCCGAATATGGGACTGGTCCCACTTTGGGATCGAACCAGCAAATTCATCAAGGTTACGAGTGGTATAATCAAAATCAGGGACTTCTTTATGGCGGAAACTATATCGGGAATCCCGGCGCTTTTTTCTGTCCGGCGTTGCAGGATCCGACTTTGGAGGCGTCGGCATATTCAGACCCGGTGTTCATGAGCTCAGACGACGGTAGCAGCACCGGGTCTGGTCCCTCGGTGCGGTGTCCTTACATGTATAATCCCCGCATGGTGAATACGTATACGGGAACCGCAAATAATTTTACCACCTCCACCCTCCGAGCGTATGAAAGGACGACTCAAGTGCATCAGTTGGACGTGTTCATCATAGATTACATGGATAGCCCAGGTACCGGCATGCCGTTTAGCCCCAATTACTGGGCGCAGTACCCATCCAAGGGAGTGGAGGCGGCATTTACGGACGGCTCTGTAAAATACGTTGAATTTAGCCCCACAATTTTCAACGTTATCGTAGGTCAATTGGTTGATACAGAATCAACCCAGTCCTATGATCAATACAATACGATCTTTAATTTTATCCAAAACGCTCAGTGATTTTGAACCGCCTGCCTGAATCCAAATTGATTCTGTCTTTTTCCATTTGGAATCGTTTCTGAAATGAGCCAGTGCATTCGGAGAACGGTTGCGGCGATCCTGCCGCTGTTGATCCCTGGCTCTTCCGCCATTGCCGCCATCTTCACGCCGCCCGCTTCGCCCAACGCCATTTACGACTTCAATCCGGACTGGAAATTTCACAAAGGCGACGTCACGAATGCCTGGCAGGTGGATTTCGACGATTCAAATTGGACGGACGTCAGCGCGCCGCATACGTGGAACGACACCGACACCTACAACGAACTCATTTCGCACAGCGGCGGCCAGCGCGGCGAATATACCGGCATCGGCTGGTATCGAAAGCATTTCAAAATCCCCGCCGGCGCCAAGGACGGAAAGGTGTTTCTGGAATTCGAAGGGCTGAAACAAGCCGGGCGCTTTTGGGTCAATGGCCAATTCGCCGGCAACTACGAAAACGGCATCACGCCGCTTGGCTTGGACCTGACGCCGTTCGTCCATTTCGGCGACGCGGAAAACGTCATCGCCGTCAAAGTGGACAATAGTGACGACTACAAGGAAGAAGCCACCGGCGTCACTTATGAATGGATGGGCCGCGCCTTCAACCCCAATTACGGCGGACTGAATCACGACATCCGGCTGTATCTGACAGGGAAGGTTTATCAAACGCTGCCCCTTTACGAAAACCTCAAAACGACGGGTATTTACATTTATCCCTCCAATTTTTCCATCAGCAACCGCACCTGCGACGTGAACGTGGAATCGCAGGTGCGCAACGAATCGGGCGACCAGCAATCCATCACCCTCTCGGTTGTGGTCGTGGATGCGTCCGGAAACGTCTGCGCTCAGTTCCAGGGCGACACTTCCGACCTGGTGGACGGCGAGACGGAGATATTCAAAGCCTCCGGCCCCTTGACGAACGCCAATTTCTGGAGCGATGAGCATCCCAACCTCTATGACGTGTATTGCATATTGACGGTAAACGGCGCGGCCGTGGATGTGCAAAAGGTCAGGACCGGCTTTCGCAAAACGGAGTTCAGGGGCGGCGTGGGCACGGGCGGGGTTTATTTGAATGACGAATTTATCTGGCTCACCGGCTATGCGCAGCGCTCGTCGGACAGTTGGGCCGGCCTGGGCGAGGCTTATCCGGATTGGATGCATGATTACAACGCGGCCCTGATTCGCAGCACGCACGCCAACTTCATACGCTGGATGCACATTTCGCCTCAAGAGGTGGATGTTCGGGCCTGCGACAAAGCGGGCATCATTGAGGTTTGCCCGGCTGGCGACAAGGAGGGCGACCCGGTTCTGGATCACCGCCTCTCTCCCCCAGTGGCCCAGGCGCAATGGAACCAGCGCATCGAGGTAATGCGCGATTCGATGATTTACTTCCGGGACGATCCGAGCATTTTGTTTTGGGAAGCGGGCAACTCGGTCGTTACCGCCGACCACATGCGGCAAATGGTGGAGTTGCGCAAACAATGGGACCCGAACGGCGGCCGCATCATCGGCGTGCGGGACAACGATAATGCGGACTTGAACAAGGCCGTCACCCCCATTGCCGAATATTATGGCGTAATGTTGGGTCAGGACCGTCGCACCGACTCCGTGACCAACCCCGGCGAAATCTTTCGTGGTTACAGTGTTGACCGCCGCAACCGGGCGCCGCTGATCGAAATGGAGGATTTTCGCGACGAGGCGGCGCGACGTTTTTGGGATGATTATTCGCCGCCGCATTTTGGATTCAAGCCGGGGCCGAATGATGTGTATCATTGGAATTCCGAGACCTTCTGCCTGGCCGCGGCCGTGCGTTATCACGATTATTTCATCAACATCATCACCAACACCGATCCGGCCCATTCCAAATGGTCCGGCTACGCTTCGATTTATTGGTCCGACGCCAATGCCGACGGACGGCAGGACAGCAGCGAAGTGGCGCGAGTGAGCGGCAAAGTGGATGCCGTGCGCCTGCCCAAACAGGCTTATTATGTCTATCGCGTGATGCAAAATTCCGCCCCGGACATTCACATCATCGGCCATTGGACCTATCCCGCCAACACCGTCAAAACCGTGTATGTGGCCGCGAACCATTGCGATTCGGTGGAACTTTCCGTCAACGGCCAATCCCTGGGAACCACCAACAAGCCCTGTGATTTTGTTGACACTTACAATGACGAAAACAGGGACTTGGGAGATACCGGCTATATTTACGCCTTCCCCAATGTCAAATTCGCGCCGGGAATTATTCGCGCCGAAGGAATGGCCAATGGCAAAAATGTGGCCAATGACGAAATTCAAACGGCGGGCGCGCCCGAACGCATCAAACTGACCGTTCATACCGGTCCTCGAGGATTGCAGGCGGATGGCTCGGACGTGGCCTTTATTGACTTTGAAGTGGTGGATGCCAAAGGCGAGCGCTGCCCTACGGATGAAGCCCGGGTGGATTTCAACGTGACGGGACCTGCCATCTGGCGTGGCGGTTACGACAGCGGCATCACCAATTCGGTGAACAATCTTTATCTGGACACCGAGTGCGGCATTAATCGCGCGGCGATTCGCTCGACCCTCCAGCCGGGAACCATCACCCTCACCGCATCGCGGCCCGGCTTGGAACCGGCAGCGGTCGAGATTGAATCACATGCGTCGAAAATCGCAGGCGGCCTTGAGGACATGAGTCGGCTTTGACTTGGATGCATCGAAGGCGCCGGGCCACAAAGACGGCAAAGTGTGCGGAAAGGCGCAAAAACCAACGAAGCGCCCTCGTTGTCAGAGAAAAAACGAGGCGGGACTGGAGAAAGGACTTGCAAATCTTTGAAGCAGAAAGAAAATCACGAAAAAGGCCCATGACGACCGTGGACAAGAAACCAAATGGGAAATGTCAGTTGAATTCTAAATCACCGTTGGACCGGGCTTGGCTTTGGCCATGAAATGACACCGCCGCTTAATCGCCTGATTCAATCCAGCTTTCAAAAGCATCCCTTCGTGACGATTGGTATCATCGTGGTTGTATGCCTTGTTCCTTTCGCAAATAAGGCGGTCCAAACGGACGATGCCCTTTTTATATGGACGGGGCAATGGATCCAAAAGCATCCGGTTGACTTTTTTGGATGCACCGTAAATTGGTGGGGCTCAACTGACCCAATGTGGGCGGCCAATTGGAACCCGCCTCTAATGTCTTACCTTTTGGCCGGCACCGCCTCACTGTTTGGATGGCACGAAATCTTTCTGCATCTTGCCTGTATTTTGGTTGCTATCGCGGCGGCCGCGGGGACGTATGCTCTCTCAAAAATGTGGTGTGAAAGGCCCCTGCTGGCTGCGGTGATCGTCATATTCACGCCGGCATTCCTGGTGTCGGGCACGACATTGATGTGTGACATGCTCATGTTGAGTTTTTGGATTTGGGCGCTGGTGTTTTATGAACGGGCCCTCGGAACTGAATCCAGTCGCTGGCAATTTATCGTGGCAGGGGTGTTTGTCAGCCTGGCTATTCTTACGAAGTACAGCGCAGTTATTCTAATACCATTAATGCTGTTTGGAGGCGCCTTTCGTATGCGAAAGTTAGGATGGTGGTTATTGTGGCTGGTGGTTCCAACGTCCATAATGGCATGCTATGAAGGACTTACGATCCGCCTCTATGGCCACGGATTGCTGTCCATGGCCGGACACTACGCCCAGTCTTTCCGCTTCGGGTATCCCGGCGGATGGATGGCAAAAGGAATCATCAGCCTGGCATTTTTAGGGGGATCCCTGTTGCCCGCTCTTTTTTTCACGCCATGGCTGTGGCGCTGGCAAACCTGGACCTCCATCGGCACAGTCATTTTGAGCGCCTTATTCGGAACGTTTTGGCTGGGTGGCGACCCCGGTCTAATCCATCCGTGGATAGATCCCGGGGCGTGGCAAAACTTGGGTTTTCGGCTGCAGGTGGCATTGCTGACGACAGCGGGACTGCATCTGTTCTTGATTGCCGGAACAGAGGCTTTGCAACGGAAAGACAGGATTTCGATGCTATTGGCGTTTTGGATTATATCTGTTTTCCTTTTTGCCTGTGTTTTGAATTGGACAATCAGCGCGCGAAGCCTTCTTCCTGCCGCTCCCGCCGCCGCTATTTTGATCGTGCGCCGTCTGGAAATCATGAAAAAAAGCTTCCGCAGCCTCGGCTGGCTTGCCGCGCCGATGTCGTTGACGATGGCGGTTACGTTATGCCTTGCTGTGGCGGATTTTAAAGAAGCTAATTTGGTCAGGTCAGTTGCGGAGCAAATCTTCACGAAATACAGATCGCCGAACCACAAGCTTTGGATCGAAGGTCACGGCGGTTTCCAATACTATCTGCAAGCATTGGGCGCTCAGCCCATAGACAACAAACAATCCGTGCTTCAACCGGAAGATGTCGTGGCCGTATCATGGTCGAGTGGCGGATTCGTGGTGCTACCACCGGGGAGTCTGGGACTGGTTTCCATGCTGTCTCCCAAATCGCATGCATGGATGAATTTATCCGGAGGCAACAGATTTGGCTTGGCGGGTTTTTACGATGCAGATTGGGGACCAATTCCCTTTACAATTGGTGAATCTGATCATGGATATTTAATCGCCAAAATGTTTACCGAAGTCTCATGCTTTTCGGGGCCAGAATCAGCGCCATCACAAGCCGCCGGCCATTTTGGGAAACATCCGGGGACAATGGATAAAAATCCGGTTTCACCTGATATCTCCAAAGCG
>DATJSQ010000233.1:0-6121 GCA_035503995.1 Verrucomicrobiia bacterium
ACGAATGCCGGGCGGACGCGACCGAGGGCAGCTTGGTGAACTCGACGCCAGCTCCGTTGCCCGACGGTCCGGTTTGGCAGGAACAACTGACCGTGTTGCTGGCGCAAATGACGTTTCCGCATCTCCGACCATCCTTACCTCATGAATACCAAATTCAAAGTCACCGCCGCTCACCTGCAATGCAACGCTTATCTTTAGGGTCGCCAATGTTTCAGAACCCAATGATAATTGGACTCGTCACCTCGTCACCGGCGGCACATTAGTTGAAGGTCAAAACGGGCGTCGCGGCACTTCGCCGGGTTGCGGCGTGGGATCCAACCACGGCGGCAATTGCGGTTTCCATTCCGGGGCAATGGGCGTATTGGTCAGCGGAATCAACGTGGGCATCGGATTTGCCCCGGCCGCGGCGTTGATGTTGCCGCTCAAAGGAACAAACGACGCGCCGATGGGATTGGCTTGCGATTTCGCCAGCAGCGTGTCGGGCATCGAGGGCGAACTGGAAGGCGTTTCACCCGGCGGCGTTGCCGATGGCGCCTCCTGATACGGCGTGATTAATTTTTGAAAAGCTTCGTCTTCGGCAACCTGTTCCGCGTTTGGCGCGGTCGGGGCCGGAGGCGGCGAGCCAAGCCCAAAAAGTCCGCTGCCGCCGGCATTTTGATTTTGCGCGGGGTTGGCGGACAATGGGGTGAAAAACAGACCCTGCAGTCCCGGGCTGCCTTCGCCAATCGCCACGGCGGCGGCGATCGCCCCATTGGTTGCCCCGGTGGGAAGGTTCCATTGTGAAAGGGCGGCAAATCCGCCATTGGTCGCGGCATTGTCGCGCTGTTGCTCACGCTGCAAAAATCTCTGCTCCAGCGATTCCGAGCCATTGTCCCATTGCCCCTCGGCGTTGGTTCCAGGAAGGCCAAAAAGTTTTTCTGCCGTGGGAACGCCGAGAATTTCCTCGGGGGTCAACAGCGCCCAATCTTTTTCCTTGTCGAGTTGCTGTTGCATTTGCGCCGCCTGTTCAGGCGATGGCATCGGCTCCGGTCCCGGCACAGGCCCGCCGGGAGAAGGATTAAAGTCCAAGGAAGGGGCGCGGACGGAATCGGCTGCGCCCGTCAACGGCGAGGCCAGGGGAGCCAGTGAGGGAACGTTGGAATTGACATCGTCGTTGTCCGGTGATGAAAAGGAAATGCGTTGTTCCTGCGGGGCCGGTCCCTGGGCCTGAACGGCCGGCATCACACTCATGGCGAGGGCAACCGCCAGCAGGCATTGCAATGTCGGAATACGACGATTCATTTCGAGGGTTGAACTTTAGTTCATTGGACATCATCCGTCAAAATTGAATTCAAAGATAAATCTCACTGTTTCTCATATTCGCCCTTGCGGATTTTCTTCAGCACGGTAAATCCCGCCTTTTTGGCGTCCGAGAACGAAACGGGCTTGAGCTTATGCGGGGTGCTGAAGGCGGAAATGACTTTGCGGACCGGCTTTTTGCAGGCGGGACACTTTGCCAGCGGCGGCGCGGACAGGGGGCGATTCAACGTGAAGTTGCCGCCGCAGATTTTGCATTCGCCTTCACATAGTTCGTATTCGTAAAGCGGCATAAGATAATCTCGAATTTCGGCGGGCGATTGTCGAACGAAATCAGAGCAATGTTGAATTGGCGGACGGCGGCCCGGTTTGGAAACCCGCGATACAGACTTGGAAGTCTGCGCTGCGTTTTCTGTCAATGCTCGAGTCAATGGCCGAACGCTCCGGCGTCCCGCCACTCACGAAGCTTCGATTTGGCCAATTGGATTTGTTCCGGTGTGAATTTTAAATTGTTTTCGACTCGTTCGATGATCTTTTCAGCGCGACGAAGATCGCCGCAGTTGCGGCCGTAAATCTCGGCCATTTTAAGGTTTGTTTCAAAATCGTCGGGGCCTTGTTTGATCTTTTCCTCCAGAATTTCAATTGCCGTGCCCGGATAACCGGCGGCGACCAGTTCATCCACGGATTCCGGCAAAACGGCCGCTTTCGGCTCGATTTTCTTTTGCCCCCATTCGTGGATCGAGCGCGCGGCAAATTCGATGCAGGCTGAAGGAACGTGCGGTTGCTTTTCGAGCGAGCGGAGAATCTCCGCCGCCTTGTCGCCTTGCCGCAAATCCCGGGCGTAAATTCGCATCAGCATCAGCGCCGCATCCACCCCGGCGGGATTCTTCGCCAGCGACGATTTCAAGATGGTGGCCGCCTCCGCGAATTTCCCTTCCACGCACAGGCGATCCGCTTCTGCCAACGGCGCCGGGGTTTGGACACGTTCATGGGGAACGCCCGCGCGGTCCAGCAAGGCGTCGAGGGCCGGCACATCGCCTTCCCCCGAGGCCCGGAGCCATTCCGCCAGTCGCGCCGCGTCGTCACGCCGTCCTTCCCGGAGCAGGCTGGCGACCCGTTCCAAATTGTGCGCGCTTTCATCGGGATCAAATTCACGGTGGCTGCTGGCGAACCCTGTCAAATAATGAACCCCGCGCGAAAGCATTTCCGTCAGGCAACCCACCCAAAGGATGGCCATCAAGGCGCAAAGGGCGAGAAGGGCCGGCACGGAAACCTCCGCGCCGGGCAGGATCAGGAGAAGGGCCAGGAGCAGGAGAGTGACGAAACAACGGGTGATTCTTCGAATTAAATCATCCCGGTTGCCATCGCCCGTCAACTTCGGGTCGTAGCCGCTCGTGAACCAGATTGCGGCCACGACCAGCGCCAGCAATGAGATGTCTGAAAGGATTCCCAGATTATTTTTTCAACAGCGCTCCCAACAAATCTATCGGCAGCGGCAGGAACGTCGTTGTGTTATGTTCGCCCGCCATCTGGAGCATGGTTTGCAGATAACGCAATTGCAGCGCCATCGGTTCTTTGGCCAGGACCGCGGCGGCCTGGGCCATCTTTTCAGAGGCTTGGAATTCGCCCTCGGCATTGACAATCTTCGCCCGGCGCTCGCGTTCGGCTTCGGCCTGCTTGGCCATCGCCCGTTTCATGCTGTCGGGCAGCGACACGTCTTTGATTTCCACGGCGGTGACTTTGATTCCCCATGGCTCCGTCTGATGATCAATGATTTCCTGCAACTTTTGATTGATGACGTCGCGTTGCGAAAGCAATTCATCCAGCGCGGACTGTCCCAGCACACTGCGCAGGGTCGTCTGCGCGATCAGCGACGTCGCCTTCCAGTAATTTTCCACCTTCACCACGGCGGCATTCGGATCCACCACCCGGAAATAAATCACGGCGTCCACCGTCGCCGGCACGTTGTCGCGCGTCATGACTTCCTGCTTGGGAACGTCAATCGTCACCACGCGCAAGTCCATCCGGACAATGCGGTCCACAATCGGGATCAAGAAGATCACCCCAGGCCCCTTGGCGGCGATGAGTTTGCCGAGCCGGAAGATCACGCCGCGCTCGTATTCGCGCAAGATTTTCACCGCGGCGGAGAGGATGAAAATCGCGACAATGATGAGCGGGATGAAGAGCGCCATGGCGCCGCCGAGGAGGTGTAGAAGAGGATTGTCCATAATTTTTCAGGTTGTTTCAGCTTATTTCAGATGTGCCGATTTCAGCTTGTTTTTGTGTTTTTGGTTTTACTTTCAAAGTCAGTCCTTCGATGCCCGTGACTTCAACATTTTGCCCGGCTTCGATGGATGTATCGCTGACGGCGTTCCAGAGTTCGCCTTCGATAAACACCTGTCCTCCGGAGGAGTCAATGCGCGATTTCGCGGCGACGGTTTTGCCAATCATCGTTTCCGCGCCGGCGTGCTTGGGCAAAAATTGCGCGCGAATTCCCTTGCTGACGAAGAACACAAAAAACGCCGCGGTGATGAGCGTTGCTGAAATCGCCCAAGTCATGGGGAGACGATACACCATCGGCTCGTGCTTGAACAGCATCAATACGCCCAGGAAAAACGCGATGATGCCGCCCCCCGTCAATACCCCGTGCGTCGGCGCATAGATGTCCATCACAAAAAGCGCGACGGCAAAGATAATCAACGCCACCCCCGCGGCGTCGAGCGGCAAAGTGGCCGACATGTAAAGGAGGAGGATGATGGCCAGGACGCCCGCGACGCCGGGAAGGATGGCGCCCGGGTGGCTCAATTCCGCGATGATGCCATAAATCGCGATGAGCATCAGCAACATCATCACTTCGGGCTGCCAGAACATCTGGAAGAATTTCTCGCCGGCGGTCATTGGAATTGCCACCACTTCCGCGCCGGTCGTCTCAAGCGTCTGGTCGCCGACCTTTCGCCCGTTCAATAGTTTCAGCAAATCGGGAACGTTCGTCGCAATCAAGTCAATCACATTCATCTTGAGCGCCTCTTCCGAAGTGATGGCCTTGCTTTCGCGGACGGAGGATTCGGCCCATTCGACGTTGCGATGCCGTTTTTCGGCGATGGTTTGCATGACCTTGGTGTAGGCATTCTCAACCTTCTGCATCATGATGCTGTTGGTGCTTTCGTCCTCGTTGCCCATGTCCACCGGGTGCGCCGCGCCAATCGTGGTATAAGGCGCCATGGCGGCGATGTCCGCCGCCAGTGTAATATAGCAGCCGGCGCTGCCGGCCATGGCGCCTTCCGGCGAGACATACACGACGGTCGGGACCCGCGACGCGTAAAAGTCTTCGACGATATCGTTCATGGACGTGGCCAGGCCGCCGGGGGTATCCAGTTGAATGATGAGGCACTGGTCGTTTTGGCCGGCAGCCACGTTGAGCGCGCGGGAGATGTAATTGGCCGTGGCTGGTCCGATGGCGCCGTCAATTTTAATCAGTCCCACTTGCGTGGCCTGCAGGGTGGCTGCGCAGAGAATCACCGCAATGGAAATCCAATGCTTCACGAATCATTAAATCATATCAGAAGCCGCGCGGGATGCAAAAGGAAATGCAAAATGAAGAACGGGGAAAATGATGATTGGCGATGCGGGAAAAACGCGGGGGAAGGAGGGCGCTTTTTACATTTGCCTCGAACGCTGGAGGGCTTAACCTGTCCATCCTTAAATGAAACAGCTTATCGCGATATTGGTCATCCTTGCACTGGCGGCGTTTGTGCGGGCGCCCGCGCAAAATTCGGCGCAAGTGGTCAGCGTCGAGATCACTCTCGACCAAAGCCAGTTTTTGCCCGCCGAGGCGCTTCCGGTGACGGTTCACGTGTTCAACCTGTCCGGTCAGACTCTCCATCTGGGCGCGACCCCGGATTGGCTGACGTTTAGCGTGCAATCGCTGGACAATAATAATTCCGACGTGGTCAGGAATTCCCAACCCCCGGTGACGGGCGCGTTTGATTTGGGTTCCTCGGACGTGGCGATCAAGCATGTGGACATCGCGCCTTATTTCAATTTGAAGGAAACGGGGCGTTATCGGGTCACGGCGTTCGTTCACATTCCGGAGTGGAACACGGACATTTCCAGCCAGCCGGTGGAATTTGACATTATTGACGGGGCGGAATTGTGGTCTCAGGCGTTTGGCGTGCCGATGGCGGCGGGGATGAGCAATGGGCCGCCCGAGGTCCGCAAATACGTGTTGGAAGAGGCGAATTATCTGCGGAGGCAATTGCGGCTGTATTTGCTGGTGACCGACGACACCGGTGGGCGCGTTTTCAAGGTCTCGGCGATTGGTCCGATGGTATCGTTCAGCCGGCCGGAGGCGGAACTGGATTCGGACAGCAATTTGCACGTGCTTTATCAAAGCGGCGCGGAATCGTTTCTCTACTCAGTGATCAACCCGGATGGCAATATAACGCAACAGGCGGTTTACGATTATTCGACCACCCGCCCGGAATTGAGCCTGGATGCCGCCGGACATATCGTGGTGGTGGGAGGCGTCCGGTGGGTGAAGCCGGCGGAACTGCCAATCATTTTGCCGCCGAATCAAGTAGGCGGACCGTCCAACAGTCCGTAGTCCGCGGGCCGGAGGGCGGCGTGGAGAACGAAGAGGAAAAGCAGAAAGTAGAAAGCAGAAAGCAGAAAGCAGAAAGGAGAAATAAGAAATATCTGGTCCGCCAGGTCCGCGAGGCGAACACGAATCTGTTCCATTTGAACAAATTGATTGCGGCACTGGTCGGCCTGAAGAAATCGGCTAAACTGAAAGGGGAGAAATGAGCATGCCCTATCTCGTCGAACC
>DATJSQ010000234.1:0-3226 GCA_035503995.1 Verrucomicrobiia bacterium
AGATTGGGGAATTAATGTTATTCTTATTATTTTTTATGTTTCTTTGATGGTTGCGGAAATTTTCGCCGATGGCCACATGGAGGCGCGGCAATGGACCGATGTATTGCCAATGCTGGTCATCTATTTTCAAGAGAAATTGGCGGCTCCAGTTCCCGTTGCGCGTGAAGCCGTCGGAAATTCTCCTCCAACGAGATTACAGAAGCTCAAAACCACGCCCGCGGGTTGATTGCCGGGCCTTCGTTTAAATTTGATTAAAGCCCTGTAAGATTTCCATTTTCATTTCAAAATGGCAATTTTTATTCTTTGCGCCCGAAGCGGCATTGGGCACGAGGGGACACGAATCAGCGCAAGAATCGCCGAACGCACATCTGCTCACGGAAAATTTCCGGCAGGTCGGGACAGGTTTTGACGCGCTTTGGCAAGGCCGTCAGTGAAGCGGGTCCTTGACCATTCGCCGAATCACCGGTGATTGGCCTTTGGGCCGGTTTGGCGCTGATCGTTTGAATCCCCCTTCGCGCCAGTTGCATTTTGCCGCCGGTTGTGCCAAGCTCCGCTGATGTTCCCTGAAGCAGAAGATCGCGCAGTCGCCGTCAAACATTAACCAAAGGAATCTTATGAAATATTCTCTCGTCCTGGCCGTCGGATTACTCGCCGCCGGTTCTGTTCTTGCCGATACCAATAATGCCGCGAGCGTCAGCAACGCGGTGGCAAAACTGGCAGCCGCCCCGAACTACAGTTGGACCGTCACCCTCCAGCTTCCCAACGCGCCATTCACTCCCTCTCCCGTCAACGGCAGCACGGAGAAGGGCGGTTACTCAATCGTCTCGCAAGAATTCAACGGCGACACGATGCAAGCGGTGTTCAAAGGCAACAAAATCGCGGTCAAAGGCGAGGACGACTGGCAATCCATCAGCGACGCGGATGATCAAACGGCGATGATGGCCGGGTGGCTGGTCAATGCTGGAACGCCAGCGGCTGAAGCGACGCGACTTCTTAAAGATGCCGCTGACTTGACGAATGGCGACAATGGAACGATCGGCGGCAATCTTACTCCGGCCGGCGCCACGGAGATGTTGACCCCACCGGCAAGGGGAGGAAACACGCCGCCGCCGCCGAAGAACGCCAAAGGTTCGGTAAGATTCTGGCTGAATCCTGACGGGACACTGGCAAAATTTGAATCGCATCTTGGTGGCCAGATGTCGTTCGGACCGGACCAACAGGAACAGGATTTTGAAGTCATTCGGACGGTCGCAGTCCGCGACGTGGGAACAACCAAGGTCGCCATCCCTGACGGCGCAATGAAAGCCCTGGGAAGCAAGACCGACCCGGCAAGCTAACAATCGCCCCAGGACGCCATGAAAAGGACATTCAAGGCGCTTGAAAAAGTGGCGGGCGCCATTTGCCTGGCTGCGGCCCTTCCGGCGAACGTAAATGCCCAGACGCATTATTGGGTAAACGTTGCTGATGGGCGAACAGTTGCCGACACCCCGGCCAGCGGCGCGCTCATGCACAGCGCCGGCTTGGTTACGTCCCACAATATCCAATTAAGTAATTCGGTTGACGCGGCCGCTGTTTCCGAGCCACCTACGGTCATGGCGGGTCTGTTACTTCTGGCGCCCATTGCCGTCAGTATGTTGGGGTTGCTGCGCAGGTGCTGGAAAAGGCGCGGTTAATTTGAATGGATCAGCGCACTACCAGAAGCACGAAAAGGAAAAGAACCACGACTGCGACGATCCACCAAAACCACCCAACACCTCGCGGCTTCTTTTCCGTTCCAAATTCCCTTTTTACGAACTCATCGTAATCAAATTCCTCATCCGGCAGACCCAGCCCGCCGGAGCGGGCGGCATCAGACCAGCCGGTATTTTCATCCGCACCGCATTCCGGGCAGACCTTGGCGTTACGCGGAATATCGGCCCCGCAGTTTGGGCAGGTCTCAGGAGCCATCGAAAATCAACCGCCGGCACTGGTGTATTCCTCGTCCGTTTTTAATTCCAAGCCCATCAAAATGTAATCATGGGACACGGCCTGCATGTCTCTGACGTAATCTTCCAGCCGGAGTAATTGGCTGAATCCAAGCATCGCAAACATTTTGATCGCCGCATCCTGTTCGCCGATGAATTCGGCTTCGACGCGTTCGAGGCCGGTGCGCCGCGCGATGTCCGTGATTTCGGCGACCATCGTTCGCGCGAGGCCGCGGCCCCGGAAGTTTGGATGCATCAGCACGCTGACGCGGCCAATGTGCCGTTTCCAGCCGCCGAGTTGCTGATGTAACGTCGCGTCGCCGACAATTTTACCTTCAATTAGCGCGACGAGCGGCAGGTTGCGGCCATAATCGAGGTTCTGACACCAGTCCCGGATGACGGAAATATCCGTACAGCGATGTTTGATGAACATGCGCTCGTGTTCGGGAATGCCGAGGAACAGTTGATGAAAATCCTTTTCGTCCGAACGATGCAGCGGGCGCAGCGTCGCCGTGGCGCCATCTTTGAGCGAAACCGTCTTCGGAAATCTTTGGAGCTCGAGTTCAAGACTGTATGACATAGATTGCCTTTCGATTTGACTGCACGGTGCGCGGAATTTTCTCCGCGCGCAACTCAATAAACCCGCGGCGACTTGCCCGCGATGCCGTCGGTCGTTTTAAACGAGCGGATGCGCGCCGGATCCAGGCTCCATCGTGTCGCCAACAGCGACACCTTTTCGTAGTTCTCTTCGATGGCCCTCGCGGGAAAGGTTTCCTGGCCGTAGGCGAAGCATTTCATTTTTAACTCGATTTCCGCGGCGGTTTTGAGGCCCTGGTTCCAAATCGTTTCGCCAGCCCACGCGTAGGCGCGGGTGACACAACCATCGTCCATTCGCATCCAGGCATGGTTACGGGAGTACTTCTCGGCATGGAAGAATTGCACGTGTCCCAGCTTGCGGCTCAACGACATTAAAAAGTGAAAACAGTGGTCCACATCGTCATCGGGGTTTGGGATGGCGAGGCCGGTGACGATGACCCAACCATTGATGCGTGAACTGATAAAATATTCATGTTCGCCGGCCATTCCCTCCGACCATGAGCAGGGGGCCGAGCGGTTCAGGCCGAGCGCCTGCAACACGGTTTCCGGGGTGGCGGCGCGAATTGCGAGCCAGGTGACCGGTCGTTGTGGCGCGGTATCAAATAAAAGTGACGGAGAAACGTGGGAAAATGGGCTTAATTGCTGGGAACGCCGGTTCCGAAGGT